>CAYRFN010000004.1:0-66647 GCA_964423495.1 uncultured Desulfobacteraceae bacterium | reverse complement strand
CATGGTACACTTTTCATTCCCATTTTTGGTACGTTATTGCATTCCCATCGACACTGGCACGGAAATTGTATAAATTGTATATATTTGAGCCCAAATAATACCTTGGCCGAACATTTTTCTCAGAGTTTCCAGATTTTTTTGGAAAAAATACCGCGCAGGAGGCAGGAGGTAAAATTGGAAAATCAAGTTCCCGAACGCAGGAAGTACAAGCGATTTAAAGTCAAGCCGGGGGCAGTGGCAATACCCTGGCCCTATTATAAAAAAACGGGTGAAATTCTTGATATAAGCATGGATGGACTTGCATTCCGGTATTTGAATGGTAACCTGTCGTTAACTAAAAAATTTGTTAAAATGGATATTTATATGCTGGATTCATTCTATCTGGAGGACATATTCTGCAACATCATTTATGACACCGAAATGTCAAATAAATATCTTGAAAACTCCAATAAAATAAAGAGAGGGGGTGTCCAATTTGGGGAACTCACAGAACAACAGAGACCTCAATTGGTAAAATTTATGGATAATTATGGGATTGAGGGAGTGTAGGGAGTATAGAACAAAGAGCATAAACATTCTGAACTCCATAATACATCCTGACACCACATATTTGTAGTTTCTTTTCCCTAGAGCATTTTCCCTACATTGCCTTATCAAAAAAGCGACTTTCTATCATTTCAAACTGAAAACATACCTGATATACGTATTCTCAACCTCAAATCTTCTTGTATCCCAGAGAATCTTTTTGTAATCTCTAATAAAATAGTTAATAACTGCAGTGAGGAGCACATTTGCTAGAAAATACCTTTATCCATATAAAGGGGATAGGCCAAAAAACGGAACAAAAGATGTGGAAGAAAGGTATCCAGACTTGGCAGCATTTCCTTAATCATGTGGAGCCAATATTTTCCTCTGCCCGTGATCAGCTCGTTAAGGAAGAACTGATGCTATCCACTAAACACATTAGCGATATCCGTTTTTTTCTAGACCGCCTTTCCTCAGGGGACACATGGAGGGTTTTTGATGCTTTCAAACAAAAGGCGGCTTATTTGGATATCGAAACAAGCGGAGGCTATCAATGGAAAGATGAGATCACCGTGATTGGACTCTTTGACGGCAGTACCGTCCATACATTTGTGAACGGGATTAGCCTAAATGAATTTGAAATCGCAATTACCCAATACGATCTTATTATTACTTTTAACGGTACTACTTTTGACTTGCCTGTTATTCGTCGATGGTTTCCAAATATTTCTCTACCACCTGCACACATTGACCTCCGATTCCTGTTGAAAAAACTTGGGTATATAGGTGGCCTCAAAAAAATCGAAAAGGCTTTTGGTTTAATACGCGACCCGGAAATTGCTGGCATGGAAGGATATGATGCTGTATTGCTCTGGAAGGCTTATCTGTGGGGAGATCGGGATGCACTGAGACGTCTAATCAAATACAACACAGCAGATATTGTGAACCTGAAACCGCTTATGGAAATGGGATACGGGGAAATGAAGTCGCGGTTGCTACCATTTGGCAGAGATTAGAGAAATTATATATCAGTGATAACTGAGACACGCCAATTATTCAATACTTTTCAAGGCTGTTCCAGGATCATTACCATAAACGTTGATTGACAATGATTATTGATTAAAGGAGGAATAGCACATGAAAAGCTTCGGTTGGCAGATATTCTTAGGCCTATTATTAGTTGTATAATCAATAATTTTTTATCTCCTTCATTATGCAATATTTCGAGATGCACACCATATTTTCATTTACCTGATAGGGGATTTTGCCTTTGTCTTTATCGAGGTTCTGTTGGTTACCTTGATTATACATCAGCTGCTGAGCAAGAGAGAAAAGCGAGCCAGGTTAGATAAGTTAACTATGGTCATAGGAGCCTTTTTTAGTGAAGTTGGGACAAGACTATTAGCCTTTTTTTCCGACTTTGACCCCAAATTGGATAACATTAGAAGGGAACTTCTCATAACTAACGATTGGTCGGAAAATTAATTTTCTAAGGTTAGCAAACGCCTCAAGAACTACGATTATGGAATAGATATTCAAAGAATCAATTTTGAAGATTTATCCAGTCTCCTTGTAGAAAAAAGTGGTTTTTTGCTTAGGTTATTGGAAAATCCGAATTTATTGGAGCATGAATCCTTTACAGACCTTCTTCGGGCTGTTTTTCATTTGACTGAGGAATTAATCGCCCGGAAAGATTTGAGGGGATTGCCGGCTTCAGACTATGAACATCTTGTTGGTGATATAAAAAGATCATACATCTTACTTGTCCATCAATGGTTGGATTATATGAAATTTTTAAAAGATAATTATCCGTATCTCTTTTCTCTTGCAATGAGAACTAATCCCTTTGATCAGGAGTCATCACCGATAATAAAATAGACGGGTTATCTTATACAATAAAGTTCAAAAACTTATTGTTCAATACTCTCTCTTGTTAGTTATCAAGTGTTTTTGCCTCATCGATCAGCATTATGGGGATATCGTCCTTGATTTCATATAGTAATTTGCACTTTTCGCAAATAAGCCCATCACCTGCATCATTCAGATAGATATCGCCCTTACATTTCGGACATGCAAGGATATCCAGCAGTTCTTTGCTTATGGCCATTTTTTCTCCTTATATACTCATTATACTTTAAAGTTTATAATCCATAATCAGTTGACATATAATCTTCAACAAAAACATGATATTTAAGGCTTAAGTTTCTGATTTTCAAAAAGTAAATCCCTGACTTCCTCAAAAACTCTCTCCACTTTAATTTCTTTCATACAAGTCATATGTTTACAACTCTTTTTAAAACACGGACTACACTCAACATCCGTTCTGATAACCTTATGGCCCTTACCATAAGGACCGGTACGCCATGGAGCCGTAGGACCAAAAAGGGCAATCACCTGGCATCCCATTGCAGCAGCAATATGCATTGGACCAGTATCAGTAGTAACAAGGGCCTTACATCTGGTAAATAAGTAGGCCAACTCTTTTAGACTGGTTCTTCCCGCAAGATTAATTGGCCTATTTTTCATCATTTTTGAAATATTTTCGATAATTTCTCGATCATACTTGCTTCCAGTGAACACAATATTACATGACAAATCATCTCTGAGTCTGTCGGCGAGGTCTGCAAATCGTTTTATCTCCCAAAGCTTTGTCTTCCATCGTGCCATAGGATTAATGGCAATGAGGTGCCTTTGATCAAGTCCGATGGCGTCTAATACAAGGTTGACTATTCCCTTATCAGATTCAAAAATAGGAACATACCCCTTCCACGAATTATTTGAATGGCAATTTAGATATTCAGTTATCTTAAGGTACCTATCAATAGCGTGCTGGTTATAATCAACGGGAACTGGCTGTTCATTGTAAAAAAGCCATCCACCTTCTGTAGCCCCACTCATCCCAACCTTTCTCTCGCCTCTCGAAAGAGCAGATAAAATTCCGCTTTTAAAGAGGCCATGGAGATCAATAACTAGATCATACTTACATGATCTCACTTCTTTTGAAAAATAAAGAATTTCCTTTAGTACTGACTTGTACTCACCACCTCTAAAAAGCCTCCTCAGCCATGATTTTCTTCGGGAGACAATCACGTTATCAATGGCTAAATGCCCATTAATAATCTCAGATGCCTCCTCTTCTACTAACCAGTCAATACGGGCATGGGGAAAATTCGTTTTGAGAACCTCAAGGACAGGAAGTGAGTGAACCACATCCCCTATGGCGCTCAATTTCACAATAAGAATACTGTCAGGAGTCTTCATCTTTTTAGGTCAGAGACGACTGTTTAAGCAATGAGCTTTAAGATTTCATCTCCCCTCTTTCAATAATCCATAGAATTGCATCAAGGAGACCGTTTGCTATGTGGTGGGGTTTTTGTGGCATATGAGGCAACACATAATTTATCTCCCCAAGCCCATATCCGGTCGTTACCAATATCCCTTTTAAATTGGATCGGTGAGCCATTTCAATATCGATATAACGATCGCCAACAACATAGGAATTTGCCAAATCAATATCAAAACTCTCACTTGCCTTTTGAATAAGACCTATCCCTGGCTTCCTGCATTCACACTCAATGCTGTATTCCGGCACAATACCATTCTGGTGATGAGGGCAGAAAAAAATTCCATCAATAAAGGCCTTTTCCTTTTCCAGCAACGCCCTCATATGTGCATGCACCCTATCAACAAGCTCAATGGGAAAATACCCCCGTGCAACACCTGACTGATTGGAAATAACAATTGAAAGGAATTTATTTCTATTCAGGATCTCTATAGCTTCGGCCACTCCGGGGAGCAGAATAAAACGGCTCACATGATTTATGTAACCCATTTGCTCATTTAAGGTGCCATCCCTGTCAATGAAAACAGCAGGTTTCTTCACTCAACCGCCCTCCCTTAATTTCACCATCTCTTTCCAGACCTCTTCAGGTTCGATTGATAACATACATCGGAAATCCTTGGGACACACAGGTTTTAGGCATGGAGCACATTCAATCTCATGTTTAACGATTCTTGTTTTCGGGCCTCGTGGTCCTGTGGCCAGTGGGTCAGTAGAACCAAAAATGGCCAATGTCGGGACACCCAAAGCAGCTGCGATATGCATGAGTCCCGAGTCATTGGTTACAAAAAAGTCACACTGACTAATAAAACCAATAGCTTCAGCGAGTGTCGTTTGACCGCACAGATTAAAAGAGCTATGGTTCATTGAATAACTCAAAAGATCACAGATTTTCTTTTCCTTCCGACTGCCCATCACGAGGACTTTAGAATTCCACCTTTCAACAGCCCAATTCCCAATCTTGGCAAACCGATCAACAGGCCATCGTTTGGCTTCCCCAAAAATGGCACCCGGGCTGAAACCGATCAAGAAATCTTCCGGTTTTATCCTCTTTGAGTTCAATAGCATCCTGGCCTTCTTTACATACTCCTCTGACACATGGACCGTGGGATCTCTGTTTATTGCCTCCCAGCCCATTGCTCTTAAGATATAAAGGTAATATTCTATATGGTGTGCCTTTAGAATTTCATCACTTCTGATAATCCGATTAGTCAGAAAAATTCCTCGTCCATCTGTATTATATCCTACTCTGAATCTTACACCTCCAAAATAGGCTAATAGAGCTGCTTCAATGGCATTCTGAAATAGAATGGCCAGATCAAATGTCTGTCTTCGAATCAGACCAATAACCCGGATTAGCTCAAAAAAATCCGCCAAATATCCTCTCCCTTTCTTGAAATGTATGACCTTGTCCACAGCAGGATGGTTTTCATATAGCGACATAACCCAGGGCTTGGCAATGACAGTGATAGAACTTCCAGGAAAATTTTTTCTTATAGCCTCAAGAGCAGGCATTGTCATGACCACATCGCCGACCCAGTTGGTAGCACGGATAAGAATCCGCCTAACTTCTGATTTATCAATCTTCTTACTTGTTACTGCTTTCAGCATATTTAATATCGTCTGTATCAGGTATCTGACAAAAGGGTTTTGTTTTCCACCTCTCGTGAAACCAGAACCAGTGATCAGGGTATTTCTTCACATATCTCTCAATGATTTTGGTAAAAAGGGCTGTATTTTCCTCAATATCCCGAGTTTTATCTCCTGTTCTAATGAGATCGATCTCTTTTTCAAAAATAATACAATACCTGCCGTCTGGTTGTCTCACTGGAAATATTGGAATCACAGGGGCTCGTGTCTTGATAGCCATAAGTGCCAGTCCTTTGTTAGTACAAGCCGGTAGTCCTAAGAACGGAATGAATACGCCTTCATACCAATCCACATTTTGATCCAGCAAAATTCCAACTATCTTGTTATTTTTTACGGCCTTCAACACCCTTTTTAGTGCATGTTGTTTAGGTATTATTTTTGCTCCAAATCTGGAACGCAGAGCTCTTACCAAAAGATCGGCTGCTGGAAAGTCGATTGGTCTCACCACAACAGCTGCTGACCCATCTGGGGCAAACCTGAGACAGAGCGCTGCGGACATTAGTTCCCAGTTACCGAAGTGAGCAGACAATATGAATACTCCTTTTCCTTTTTCAATTGCCTTAAGAAGATTTTCTTTATTTTTAAAAAGTACATATCTGTCCAGATTGGCACGACTTAACCTCAGGATGTGGGGGATCTCAAAGAGCACTTGGCCAAAATGCAGGATTACCTGTGTGTTTAGCCTTTTTATTTCATCTTCACTAAGTTGATTACCAAAGACTTTTCGAAGGTTATCCAAAGATGTCTTGAAGCGCCTCATTGAGACCATTGCAATGGCCCTCCCAAGCATCCGACCGCAGAATTGCCCTGTGTGGAAGGGTATAATGGACATAAGCCGCACAACAAGATGGAGCAACCTATATATCATCATGGAACTTCTTTCGTTTATCTTCGGCGCCATCTTTGACCATCCTGAAAAAGTCGTCTTTTCCTGACAACAGGTTGAATTGAATACATAAATAAGCCAGTTCCGGGTACATAGATGCAAAAGAGGCAATTCTCACCCAGTCCTTTTCTGTCGTGATCAAATAGTCTGCTCCATGTTTCTTTTTCATCTTAATCAGGTCCTGGATCTCATTCTTCTTGAATTTATAATGATCTCTATATCCCCTGAAATAAACCAGATCCGCGCCAAGCCTAATCAGCGTTTCCTTGAATGACTCTGGTCGGGCGATGCCGGCAAAGGCAAAAACCCTCTTTCCTTCTAAAAATTCGGGGGATAGTGCCTCGTTTGAAAAGGGAAATACTACTTTTTCCGGCAGGTGATCCCCATAAAAAATGGGGCTTGAAGGAAATTTCTCCTTCAGAAAGCCCACGATTTTATCTATAGCAGGGTTTTCATTGGATCGTGTAATTATAAATGCATCAGCCCTACCAAGTTGATCAATCGGTTCTCTAAGTGGTCCCCATGGCATAAGATGACCATTTCCAAATGGATTAGAGGCATCCAACAACGCCAGATCCAAGTCCCTCTTTAGTTCAAGATGCTGAAAACCATCATCGAGAATAAAAAAGTTACATCCAAACTTTTTATGGGCAAACAACCCTGCCTTAAAACGTTTCCTTGATATGACAATAGGAACACCTGTTAGCTTTCTGGCAATAAGGTAAGGCTCATCACCGGTTTCTAAAGGACCAGCCTTTATAGCACTTCCATCGGACACCTCCAGGAAATCCTCCTTGTACCGACCCCTGTAGCCCCTGGAAAGGACAGAAACTCTGTATCCCTCATTTGACGCCCATTTTGCCAGCATAATAACTGTGGGTGTTTTGCCAGTTCCTCCGATGGTCAGGTTGCCAATACTTACCACAAAACCGGGTAGAGATTTTCTTTTTTGGGGTTTATACCTATAAGCAGACAGACGAAACCTGATCCCTATGCCGTATCCTATTGACAATGGAGCCAGAATGACTGACCACAGACCCGGGCTTTTCTTTTGCTGAATCTTGGACCAAAAAGATTCTACCTCATCATCTAAGCAAGAACGATGACAAGTTTGTCCAAAAATAGACATCAGTGGACACCTCTTGTCTTGCCTACATAAACATCGACATATGACATAACTTGTTCCAAGGCCCCACGATTTTTCTCCACAAATTCTTTTGCAAGCCTGCCCATTTTGGTACGCAACTCAACATCGGCCAAAAGCCTTTTCATAGCCTTATAGAGCTCATTTTCATCCTGTACTCGCCATCCTCCTCCGGCTGCAATGAGCAATTCTGACATAAGATCAAAATCCTCAGTATGAGGGCCGAAAAGGACCGGATAACCAAAACTGGCAGGCTCTAATAAGTTATGCCCTCCCTTTGATACCAGGCTGCCCCCAACAAAACTCACCTCACTGAGGCCATAAATCCTATCAAGTTCGCCTAAGGTATTAAGTATTAAAATATCATAGTGTTCTCTGTTCTTCGAAAGATCGGTCTTTAAAACGGCAGTAAGGCCAATCCTGCGAGCCTGACTGAGGATATCACCAGATTGTTCTAATGTCCTTGGGGCAATGATAAGGCGTAAGGCAGAGAAAGATTTATGAAGTTTTTTAAACACTGTTAACAATATTTCTGATTCACCATTGTGGGTGCTACCAGCTACCCATATTATATTATCAGACTCAAGGTTTAAGATACTGAGCCAATTCTGACGTTCCTCCTGGCTCATTGGAATCCAATTTCTATCAAATTTGATATTTCCAACCGTGTTAACCTTCTCCGGAGGAGATATTCCAACTTTTAAAAGTCTTTTCGAGTCCAACTCTGAATCCATTAGGCATAGTTCAAAAGGCTCAAATATCTTCCGACTAAGGAAAGCAAACCGACGATAGGATTTGTAAGTCCGAGGAGAAACACGGCCATTTATAAGAATACTCCTAATTCCCCTTCTCTTAAGATAATCTATTAATCCTGGCCAAATATCTGTTTCAACAAGAATAAAAATAGAAGGTCTGATATAATTAATGATTCGATGAATACACCACCAAAAATCGATCGGCATTGTGACCAAGGCTTTGACCTTGCCTTCCAATTCATTTCGCGCAATGTCCATCCCTCTGGAAGTGGTCACCGAAATAACGATATCTTTATCAGGATATCTCTTGGTCAAGGCATCTACCAGAGGAAGTGCCGAATTCACTTCACCCACCGAGAGTGCATGTATCCATATATTGCCATCTTCAAGAGAAGGAGTTGGCAGGCTTAATGCCAGCCTTTCAAAGAATTGCCTCTTCCTTAGCAAAGCAATGATCGGAACGCAAAGAATAAGGACAAACGTCCATACTAAATGGTACGAAAACATGAACATTTAGATTCGGTTGCCTAAATTAAACTAAATTAAACCAAGATATTTAAAGTTAAAAAAATGAAGGGCCTGCAAAAAGTCCTCCAGAGACTTTTTACGAAGTCTTAAAAAATGATTAAATCGTTTTGATCACTCATTCACACCCTGATAGGGAGCTCTATTATAAATTTTGTTCCCTTTGGCTCGTTGTCCTGAACCCGAATAAATCCATTGTGGTCCGTGATAATTGTGTTCACAATAGCGAGGCCTAAACCTGTCCCCTGTTTTTTCGTAGAGAAGTAGGGCTCAAAAAGCCTTAACTTGTTTTCAGGTGATATACCTCTCCCATTATCCGCTACTTCGATCCTCACAATCTGAAGCACCTTGTCATAATCAAGACCAATGACCACTTCACCATCACCGTCAATAGACTCAATTGCATTATCCAGGAGATTGATCATCACTCTTTTCATCTGCTCTCTGTCTAAATTAAAAACAGGCACTGTCTTTGAATCCATGAAAACGAGTTTCACATCTTTATGGGCCTCCTTATATAGGCTCAGCGCTTCCTCAATTATTCTCCGAATATCTGCTGGGGCCGGATTTGAAGCAGGCATACGGGCAAAATTTGAAAATTCATTCATCAGACCTTTTAATTCCTCAACTTGCCTTATTATCATATCAGTGCACTCATAAAAGACCTTTCCATCTTTAATATCGAATTTCTCCCCATATTTTTTTTTAAGTCGCTGGGCAGACAGTTGAATCGGTGTAAGTGGATTCTTGAACTCATGAGCTATGCGTCTTGCCACTTCACGCCATGCGGCCATCCTCTGGGCTTTTTCGATCTCGCTTAAATCCTCAAAAATAGCAACTAAGCCAAGGTAGTTTCCTTGATCATCTCGAAGTACATTCAGAGACACAAGTAATGTAAGTCTCTTGTTTTCCACCGACAATCTTACTTGTCTCTTGAAAAAACCTTTTCTAAAAAGCGCCTTATCTTCAAGGAATCTATCAATTACCTTATAATAATCCTCTGAAAGAATTTCCTTGTAATTTTTTCCAATAATCCTGTCTGCTTTAATGTTAAACATCACTTCTGCTGATTTGTTTATTGTGAGAATCTTTCCTTCGACATCGGCAGATATAATGCCTGCGGCCACATTTGCCAAAATAAACTCCATGTAAAGGCGCCGCTGTTCCAGTTCAAGATTACTCCAAATTAATTCCCTGTTCGCTTCCTCAAGTTTATTCTTACCAGTCTTTAGATCTCTCGCCATTTTGTTAAATGAATTGACAAGCGCACCAATTTCATCTTTTGCCTCCAGGTCAATAAAGACATCATAATCCCCCGAAGCTATTTGATTTGTTCCTTCAGCCAACTCTTTAATAGGGACAGTGATCTCTTGTGAAAGATAAAATCCAAACCATACTGATGAAAAAATAATTAGGAGCGTAACAATGGATAGGGCAATCATGTGGCTGGTTTTTATAGGTTTTTTCAACATTTTAAGCTGTCGATATTCCTGAAGGCCTTTTGAAACAGCCCTTAAACGATTGACAAAGCTGCGTGGAACATATTTCGATAGCACAATTAGGCCAACAACTGCCTTTGATTCCGTCCTCGAAAAGATAGGAACAATACCGCTCACAAGATCTCCCTGCGGAGATGACTGGACATACCGGCTATCTGTCCCCTTATCAATAGTCTTTTTTAAAAGATCAACTTTTGTATCTTTGAAAGTAGTCAAATCAATTTCCTGATCCTGCGAGACTGACTTCGTGTCGAGCTTTTTAGAGATTACTCTCAAAGAAGCCAAACGGTATTCCTTCCTTTTCTCATGGATAAATTTTTCAAGATCCTCTTTCCTGGAAATCAGCATAAGTCCTTCGTAGGCCATTACTCGGCTAAACTTATTGCCAAAAGATAGAATTTCATTGGCAATCTGATCGTAATAATCCTGACCAACTTCCAGTGAGTTCTTTAAAGATTGTTCGATCTGAAGATTAAACCAGTATTCAATGGATGAAGAAATGAATTGTACTGAAACAAAAAAGAGTATAATCGTGGGCAATAGTGAAAGGGTTACAAAGGCTATAACAAGTTTGGTCCTAAGCTTCGCCCCAGTGATATTCTTCCTTCTTTCAAATAGCAGCTTAACCAGGTTTCTCACAGTAAGATAGAGGAGTAGAAGGAGTAAAATCACATTAAGATTAATCAGAGCAAAAACTAAAATACTACTTGAGAAAGGAAGATCTAGAACCGGATCAAGGAGACGGAACCCTAAAAAGGTCAAGAAAGATATCAAAAAAATGAGACAGATAATCAGATACCTTTCGTTGCGTCGCCTTCTTAGGTCTCGTCTTTTGGTCTCTAAATATTCTTTCATTTAGATGTTCCAAATATCAATATCTAAAATTTACCGCATACCAATCGGTCTTAAAATCCCACAAAGAGAGAAAGAAAAAAACATAATTTAAATAATATGGGACCATTATCTTGTCGAGTTCTGCCATCATGCTGACTTGATAACGTTTACCTTTTTGAAGATTACCAAGCTTAATGACCTTTAGCCCATCGATTTTGCTCATCAATTTCTTTGCCTCACCGAAATCCTGAGCAATAATTACCTTGTTATTACTTTCTGATAGCCTAACCTTATAGACTTTTTTTAGATTATCATACTGGATATTATGGCTTCCTTTTAAGTCAGCTATTTTATTGTCCAACTGAAAGTCCATGACCTCATAAAGTTTAATAAAAAAGGTGAATGTCGTATTGATCCCATTTTTAATCGCCTTTTCCATTTCCTCTGTAAAACAGTTGGTCAAATTGAAATTGACCAAAAGATGGTCTTTGGTGGTATTCAACACAATATCCTCTATATAAGCTTTTTCTGCATATACCTGCGAGACTACTAACAAACAAAGCGCAGAAACCATCAGCGATAATAATCTTGTTCTTTTGTTTATAAATCGGAGGATGCCCATCTATATTATTATGCAAAAAGGTAGTTTGTGTATTTTATGCGACATAAAATGCGAAAGATTCTGGAGAGATATAATACTGAAGAGCCTTTTGAAAAGCAAGCCATATTGCCCCGGTTTGAGCATTCCATTTTCCGGTTCGGCTGTGATCTTTCAAATATTTCTCAGGCGGGAAGGATCAGAAATGAAAAGGGCCAACTCAACATAATAATTCCTTGAGATGACCCTTATTTTAAAGATTTAATGATTTGTTAATTTCTTAAACAGAAACGGGATCCAGCATGCCAAATGCCGGTATCTTTACAACGTTCTCAGTACATTCCTCTGGTGATCTGAAAGTCAACTCTTCCCAGTGTTCCTTTGATTCCATAAGCCTTCTTAACAAATGCTGGTTAAGAAAATGACCTGATTTCTCAACAACAAAATGACCGATGATTGGGGCACCAATTATAGAAAGGTCTCCGATAAAGTCCAAAATTTTATGTCGTACGAATTCATCCTCAAATCTGAGACCGTCTTCGTTAATGATCCTAAAGTCGTCAATAACGACAGCGTTGTCAAGGGATCCTCCTTTTGCAAGCCCGTTTTCTTTGAGTGTATCCACGTCTCTTAGAAACCCAAAGGTTCTAGCCATGCTTATTTCCCTGGCAAAATCCTTACCAGAAAATGCTAATTCATACTTTTGATCTCTCAAGAGAGGGTGTTTGAAATCAATTGTGTAGGAAATTTTTAGCTCTTTGGATGGGTATATGGCGACAGAACGGTTCCCATCTCCAAGTTTAAAGGGCCTTTTGATGATAATAAAACGTTTAGGGTCCTTTTGTTCTTTGATGCCTGCACTCTTGATAAGGAAGACAAATGGGGCCGAACTGCCATCCATAATAGGGACCTCTGGTCCATCAAGTTCTACCACAGCATTATCTATACCCAATCCAAAAAATGCAGCCATCAGATGTTCAATAGTAAAAACTTTGCACCCATTAAAGCCAATAGTTGTGGCGAGATTCGTATCAACCACATTTTCAAAACGAGCTTCAATCATGGGGCGCCCCTCCAAATCTATCCTCACAAATCTGATCCCTGTATTGGGAGGGGCAGGCCTCAAATTTATCCTGACCTTTTCACCTGTATGAAGGCCAATGCCTGTGCAATCAACCTCATCTCTCAATGTCCGCTGCCTGTAATCCACAATTCGCTCCTCAGTTTGATTAAACACAATTATTATACGAAAATAGTAGTAGCAAATAACATGCCAACAAAATGCATTAGGGAAGCGCAGACATGTATTGTTCTATCTTATTGATATAATATATTAAAATCAACATTATCTTTCAAATAGAAGTATCAAAAAATTTATATACCTTTCAGAACTGTAGTAAAAAAACACAAAATTGTAGCTTAACTGCAACACCTTCTATGACCAACACTATCTCACGCCTACCTGAATTCTTGCAATAGGAAAGTTTCCATATTATATTTGTCAAACATCTAAAATGAAATCCGAGGAAACAATGTTATCCTATAACAGAATCAAGACAATATTATTTTTCCTGATTTTTTCAATATGTATCTTAGGTTGTTACCCCGCGCTGGAAAAGAAAGCTCAACGGCCTGAAGATACCCTAATTCCAATCCGCTTTTTCTATCCAACCTTTAGAGATGATATGGACCCAGAATCACTCATCCTGGCCTTGAAAAGAAACACCGAGTACCTTAACAGGCTTGATCCGAACAAACTCTTTTATTACGGCCCTCATAAGTTTACCTGCCAGCAGATCAAAGAAAGCCAGGAGGCATTTATTAAACTTATAACAAAAAATTTAGACCATAACCAATTGAATAAGAAAATCAGAAAGAATTTCCAGGTCTATCGAGCTGCCGGCCGAGTAGGAAATAACAAGGTCCTTTTTACCGGCTACTTTGAACCCATTTTCGATGGTAGCCTGGTGCCAGATGACACATTCAAATACCCTTTATACAAAAAACCAGATGATTTGGTGAAAATTGATCTATCTCTTTTTAGCAATAAATTCAAAGGCCAAAAAATTATAGCCAGGATCGAAGAGAAAAGAGTCCTGCCCTATTATTCAAGGTACCAGATAGAAGTAGAAAACATGCTGAAAGGACGTAATCTGGAAATCGCCTGGTTAAAAGATCCTGTAGATGTTGCATTTCTTCACATACAGGGTTCAGGAAGGCTTAGATTACCGGACAGCAAGACCATTTCGGTTGGCTACCAGGCATCCAATGGCCGACCGTATCGTAGTATAGGCCGGTATATGTTTGATAAAGGATTTCTGACATTGGAACAGATATCAATGCAAAGCATACGTAAATATCTATCCGAAAATCCACATGTCACCCGAGATGTCCTCGACCATAATCAGTCTTATATCTTTTTCCGGATATTAGAAGACGGTCCTTTGGGTAGCATGAACATCCCCGTTACACCCGGGAGATCCCTGGCCTTAGACACCAGCCTATTTCCACAAGGTGCGCTGGCCTTTATTTCATGCGAGAAACCTATTGTAAACGATCAGGGCAAAATCACAGGATGGAAAAAGTTTTCGCGTTTTGTATTGAACCAGGACACCGGAGGCGCAATAAAAGGGGCCGGGAGAGCGGATCTATTTTGGGGAAGCGGCCCCTATGCCGAACTGGCCGCAGGCCATATGAAGCATGATGGTGAACTGTATGTCCTTATAAAAAACCTTAGATAGAAAATTTTGAAAAGTCCGCAACACTTAGGAAAAGCCTTTCCAAGTGTTGTAAAAGTCCAACCCTATTCTCTCTTAATTCCTTATTATCCTTGACTAAGACTTCTACCCCATCAAAAAAATCATCCACTGGTTTCCTGAGCCTTACCATGAAGTTCAGGGCATCATTATAATTCCTTTTTTCCAGGCATCGATAAATATCATCCTTCAGGGCCTTATAATTCTCCCACAAGATTGATTCACAGGCTTCCTTAAACGAGGCAGAGTTCACCTCAAATTGCTCTTCCTGTTTCTTAAGTATGTTGGTCACCCTTTTAAAAGTCAATGTTAGTGCCTGGAATTCCTCTGATTCGGAAGCAAACCTTTTGAGTTGGTCAATCCTTAAATCAAGTTGATCGATTCGATCAAAGGCAATAGAAATAATGGACTCAATCAGGTCAGATTCATAGCCTGATCTAAGCATCATTTGTTTATAACGCTCTCTGAAAAAACCCAATACATCAGTCAACACCATGTCCCTATCAAAGTCTATATCTTCACACAAAATAGAGATAGTCTTTTCAATGAACTGCTTTAGTGACAAATCCCATTTCATGTCTTTAACAATCCGGATAATAGCAAGCGCATGCCTACGAAGGGCAAAAGGATCTGCGCTCCCAGACGGCGAAAGACCAATAGCAAAACACCCTACAATCGTATCTATGCGGTCAGCACACCCTACGATAGCTCCAACCTTTGACGTGGGGAGCTGACCGCCTGCCCTTGTTGGAAAGTAGTGCTCATGAATAGCTATACAGACCTCTTCAGGATTTCCCTCCAATTCAGCGTACACTTTTCCCATAACACCCTGTAGACTTGGAAACTCTGTAACCATCTGAGTAACAAGATCACATTTGCAAAGCATTGCTACAGTCCTTACATCATTAAGTTTGTCCGGCAGCACTATTTCGGCCAGATATTCAGCCAGTTTAAAAAAACGCTGGATCTTAGCAAAAGAGGTCCCCAGCTCGGCCTGATAGATTACACTCTTTAAGTCCTCGATACGTTCACCAAGAGGTCGTTTTCGGTCCTCTTTAAAAAAGAAGCCTGCATCAGAGAGTCTTGCCCTCAAAACCCTTTCATGCCCTACCCTTACAACGGTCTTATCTCTTACAATGGTATTATTGACAGCCACGAAATTAGGCATCAATTGATCTTTCTCATTGTAGATCGCAAAATATCTCTGGTGCTCTTTCATGGCCGTTATCAAAACAGGATCAGGTAGATTCAAAAAAACTTCATCAAAACTACCGCAAACGGCCGAAGGATATTCCACGAGATTGGCCACAGTGGTCACCAGTTCAGGATCTCGAGCAGGCTTTCCTCCCACCGATTCAGCCGCTTCCTTTGTCACCCTCTCGACGACACTCTCTCTTTCTTTCTGATCTATCAGGACAAAACTTCTTTCCATCTTTTCGAGATAATCCTGAACATTTGAGACTTCCATAACCTCCGACGCCATAAAACGATGGCCCTGTGTTGTATTCCCACTCCTCACACCAGCCACCTCAAAAAGAATTATCTCTCCATTATATAAGGCCAACACCCAATGAATGGGCCGGACAAATGGAAAATCCACAGTCCCCCAATGCATTGATTTTGGCCAGGGAATGTCGGCTATTAATTTTGGCAGGGCGTCCGCCATGACAACTTTTGTAGGCTTACCGGGAATCTGCTGTTTTATATAAATATATTCCCCTTTTGATGTCTCAATACATTCCAATTCTTCAACAGAAATGCCCTGTTTTTGGGCAAAACCATAGGCAGCTTTTGTTGGTTTTCCATCTTTATCATAAGCCACACTTCTTGGAGGTCCTGTAATTTCCTGCACAAGATTTTCCTGTGTTTCGCAAATTGCCTCTCCTATTAAAACCAGTCGCCTCGGGGTTCCATAGGTACAAAGCCCACCTGAAATTAGGATCCGGTTTTCTTTAAAACAGGCCTCGGCAAGTCGTCCCAATTCAATCAAACCGTTTTCAAGATAACCCGAAGGTATCTCTTCCGTTCCAACCTCCAAAAGCAGTTCAGCAACCATAGACAAAGTCCATTTATATAGTTTTATTTAGCGGATAATCCATGTCTTCTCTTTGTTTTAGATAACTCTTAGAAACGAGCCGTGCCAGGTTTCTTATACGATCAATATGTTGTGTTCTTTCTGTCACGCTGATCGCACCCCTGGCATCAAGAATATTAAAGATATGAGAACATTTCAGACAGTAATCATATGCCGGGAGAACTAACCCCTTCTCGCAAAGCCTAAGTGATTCTTTTTCACACATATTAAACATCTTAATGAGCATATCTACATCAGCTACCTCAAAATGGTAGGTGGAAAGCTCCCATTCCCCCTTTTTATGCACATCTCCATACTTGACCCGGTCGTTCCACATAAGGTCGTATACGTCTTCTTTTTCCTGGAGATACATGGCAATTCTTTCTAACCCATAAGTTATTTCCACAGAAATTGGATCAAGCCTTATGCTTCCTGCCAGTTGAAAATAGGTAAACTGGGTTATCTCCATGCCATCAAGCCAGACTTCCCAACCAAGGCCGGAAGCTCCAAGGGTTGGTGATTCCCAGTCATCCTCCACAAACCGTATATCATGATCAAGAGGATCAATCCCGAGGTCCTTTAAACTTCCAAGATAGATATCCTGTATATCGATAGGCGAAGGCTTAATGATCACCTGATACTGATAATAATGACCCAAACGGTTTGGGTTTTCCCCGTATCTGCCGTCTGTAGGGCGCCTGGAAGGTTCCACATAGGCCACAGACCATGGTTCGGGGCCTAACACCCTTAAAAAGGTAGCAGGGTTAAAAGTCCCTGCTCCAACCTCAATATCATATGGCTGCTGTATCAAGCAGCCTTTATCTGCCCAGTATTTTTCAAGGGCCATAATCAGTTCTTGAAATGTCATTTATCACTCTCAATCAAAGATGACTCAGAATTTTGGAAAGTATCACCCGAATGGTCTGTTGTCAATATACGTAGCTTGAGGATATGCCGAACATATAGGCGGGGTAACAATTCAGCGCTTTAACAATAAGATCCTGTAATTTGCTGTTGATTCCTTCAAAGCGCCGGATCGTTACTTAGGCAGATCATTTCTGTTCTATAAAGAGTCCCTGGAACATCTTGGGCATCAAAATCGATACGACAACAACAGCCCGGCATATTTGCTGTTTACTAAAGGAAGTACAACTAAATCATTTCTTCTTTCTTCATCATGTCTGTGAAGAATTGCTTTGGCGGTAAAATACCCAATAACGGAGCCAAATAATACATCTGAAGCCCAATGGTCATTGTCATTTACCCTCGACATAGCAGTTAATGTTGCAAGGCAATATGCCAATGGTGGAATTATCTTATTATCATCATATTCCGATGCTATCACAGTAGCTATCGAAAATGCAGCCTGTGCATGTCCTGAAGGAAAAGATAGGTTAGAGTTGGAAAAACCAGGCCCGTCCCATGTATCAGAGGCATCACTTGAATCAGGCCTATGTCTATGTCCAGCAAATTTTATTGCCTGGGTAAATAAACCAGAAATAACAAAACTCTCCAAGCTCAGCAAAGCAACCTTTCGGGATTTGTCGTCATCAGAAAAATGACCATAAATATAGAGTAAGGCTAACGGTGGAAGAGTGTATTTCCCGTCTCCGAAAACCTTGGCAAACTTCGCAATGTCATCAGTAGTACCATTCCTATTTTCTTGTACCCAATCCTGAATATCTTCATCAAACGCATATAATCCGAGTGTGATCCCCAAAACAAGCATTGCCTTTGTCCAGTCCTCCCTCTGCCAACCTAAAGGTGAGCTAAGAATGCTTTTTGTGTCTGAAATATATCCTTTAAAATAGTCCTTATTCAGTTCAACTTGTTTGGCCTGGCCTTCTTTTACCTGGACTGCCTGATCAATGGAATCAGAAGACGCCTCAAATTCATGTGATTGAGAAAAAGAGACATCAACAAATCCGAAAGTAAGAAATAAGATAGCCAGCAGAATTTTTTTGTTAATCATTGTCATGTTATTTATAAAGTTATACTTCTAATAAAGGTACTAATAAATTAAGATTAATAGAAAAATGTCGCGCCTTGGGTGATTCTAACACCTGACCTGTCTTGCAGCATTTAGTTTGGAATCTTTCAATATATAATCAAATATAGCCTGTAGATTCTTGCTCGCCTTTTCGGTCCACCTTAGCTTGCCCATTGCTCGGCTCTCTCAAGGACCTCTTCAGTGGCAATCAGTCTTCCCTCTTCTGCATCTTTAAGACTCTCAAAAACCTGGGCAACGTGGAATTCAACGGGCGCGTTAGCGATCCGCTGAAATGACTGGTTAGAGGAAAATATATGCCTTTAGTTCTTTATGATTTCAATAATCTTGCCGATAAGTTGCGCAATTTTGTCTTTTTTGATGCTGCCAACTTTGTAAAGAATAATATGGTGGTCTGCGGTAAATAACCTATTGGGCCTTACGTTGCTCTGCTGCCTCAGGCTTCCAGTCGTGAAATCTGCGCCGTCAATAGAAATAGCGTAGGAGTCCTTGATGGTTTTACTCGTGATTTGGCAGAGGATGGCGTCTTCACCTTCAAGTGAGGCTATCATGAAGGCCGGGCGGCGCTTAGACTGGCTTAGGTCGGAAAAAGGAAAAGGTACAACGACCACATCTCCTTTTACAAATCTTGCCATGCTTCGTCCTCCTCTGGTTTGAGCCAGTCCTTCCCAAGCGAAGATTCGCTCATTACAGCAATATCCAACTTTTCGTGGGCTATTCTTGCCTTTATAAAATGAATGAAATCAAGCACCTCTGTCAGAAATGGTTCAGGAACCTTTTTTATCTCATTCATCAATAATTCCCTTGTGCTCATAACTTTTTACCTCGCTATCTGAATTTATTCACTATTTCCTTTAAGAGAATTACCCCTTGCTCGTTTATGGGCTCATATACAATTCCGCGGACTCCAAGTATGCCACCCGTCTCATGAATTTGCACATTCTCGATTCTGTTGAAACCTTCTTCGGGAGAGATATTCTCATCCGATATCGTTGTATCAACGCCCAGCAAAGGCGCTAGGCCCTCGTCTGGGTCTTTTTGTGTTTTGTTGAAGTGGTTCAGTCGCTCCGTGCCAATTGCAGTAATTTTCCATAATCCCCGCACGGAACCGTCCAACTGGTTTTTTCTTTTCAAATATTCCCGCGCCCAAGCCGTTTTGTTCTTCCACTTTATGGCGCGACTCTTATACTTTTCATATTCTTCAGGGAAATCCTTCGGGTTCAATCCCATAATTCTTTCCACTTCTGGATACACCTCAGCCGGTCTTGCCTTTCCACCGAGTTTTAAGAGTGCCTTTAACAATGGGATCTCAAAGTCCATAAAGTTTAGATTCATTCAGTTTCCCTTTTTCGCTAACGAGACTGTCGAAAAACCTCTGAAACCACAACTCCCAAGCCTTATTAGACCCCTAAGTGCCTGATTTTATTATTGGCAGAAGATTCGAAAATAGGGCCGTTGGAGTTTTTCGACAGTCTCAACGTTGCTGGTCACAAATGCAAAAAGCTGCCACCACTATCCCCGAAAAAAATTATGAAAAACGTCGACACTTATTAAAGGCCCCGGCTTTCTGCATCTGGTGCACTGGCTTGTTGGCCAACGATTTTCTCCCAAAACTGCCGTGGAGAAATGATTTCGAGCTTGTAAATCGAACCAAGAGTCAGCAACTCTTTGTCTCCAGTGACCAAAACTTCTGCCCTCCCCGACAAGGCGCTGGCCAGAATCAGCAAATCATCAAGATCACGGATAGTTAAATCCGGCAGATCTAATGGCTGGGAAAAAATCGTGTCTTGTTTGAGGATACGGATGACACTTTCGACCATTTCAGCGCTGGCGCCAAACTTGTCAGAAAGAACCCGGCTCACTTCTGTCAAGAGCGGCTCTGAAACTATCAACTCGTGTGACAATAGGACTTCCCGGAACACATCCGCACAAAGTCCACGCGTAGCTGTGGCACTAACGATTACGTTCGTGTCCAAGAAAACTCTCATGAGATTTTCGAAAAAACATCCTCGTCTGTCAGAAAACCACGAGCCTCCGCAAGTGGCATGATGCGTTTTCGAACGGCCTCAAACTGGCTAAGCCGTAGCTGGCGCTGTAAAGCCTCTCGGGCGATGTCACTCCGGTTTCGTCCTGACTTTTTGGCGGCATCATCCAGCAACCTGTTTAGGTGTTCGTCCAATCGAATTGTGAGTGTGGCTGTTTTCATGTTTTACATTGTAATACACAGAGCAAATTGTGTCAAGTATGATTTTTGATACGGCCAACGTCACGGATCAACTGCATTGTTGAACGTCAGCCTTACAAGGTCAGTGGCATCCCGTTGTTCGGCTGTTACCTATGTACCCGACTGTTCATTTATTCAACTATCTTCCGTATTGAATCGGGCAATTGGTCTACCAAATGAGGATAAGTCTCTATCAAACGAAAAATGTCCGCCAGATCCTTCTGTCGCTTACTCTTGCGCCGTTGCTCGTCTGAATATGCCCAAATCTTGCCCTGTAACACATCCTCGACAATTGCGACTTTCATCTCATATCCGAGCACAGAATGAATTGCCGCTCTGGCAATGAAATTCTGATACCTTTGATCAATCTGGAGCTGTATCCTTAAGTCAGATTTGTTGCTGCTAAGGTTTACACTATGTGCAAAACGTTCAATTTTAAAATGGACTTCAACGGCTTTGCAGGCTGTTTCAATGTCATTTATAGCTACTACAATATCAAGGTCAAGGCTGACAACAGGCTCTGCATAGGCATTCACTGCAAGACCGCCAATTACGCAGTAGTCCACATTGGCTGTTGATAGTGCATCAAGGAATATTTGGATAACATCTTCCTCGCCATTAGATACTGTCTTGAAGAATTCCTTTTTGGTCATTTCATCTCCTATGCTGTTGTCAGCGCGAACGCCCGAACTAACTTTTGGGCGGCCTACACCCAAGAAAGTTATTTGAAAAAATATCTGTCGCAAATATCAAGAGCTTAAAAGGGCACTTCTGCAGCCCAAAAAGTTCAGCGAGAGGTTATCGTTTCAGTTTCGAGTAATCATCTAGAAATTGTTTCGGGCTCTGTATTTTAATGTCCATATAATCCTTTATTTCTTGTAAAGCTTTGTCCCCTGAAATAATGGATTTTGAATTTAATGCCACTGCACATTCAATGAATTTGTTATCATTAGGATCTTTTTCAACAACGTTTAAATTCGGAGTTTTGGTAGTGAATAAGACATGAAAGCCATGTGCAAAAAGACTCAACAACTCTTCCAGTTCACGCTCATTCTGTAGTCCCATACGTCTGAGTACATTTACATATTCATCAATGATGGGACGGGAAAGGCATAGAAAAATTTGGCCTGATTTCCATAAATCAATGATTTTTCGAGGATTGCCTCCAAAGAAAGAAGATATGAAAATATTTGTGTCAACCACTACCCTGATCAATGCTTAGCCCTCACGTCACGAATAACACGCTTAACATCTTTGGGACCAACCCCGCTTGACGCGAGTTTACCTCCGATACGGTCCCATAGATTATCAATATAAGAATCGATGTCCCGGTTTTTGACATATTCTTCGAGCAATTCCCTGACGACTTTACTCACACTTTTCCCTTCTACCTTAGCAAAATTATTGACTTTGGCTTTGAGATCAGGATCGATCCTAACTATCATTTGAGTAGTCATTATAAACCTCCTCTCATTATGTTATAACGTATATACAATATATCATTAATGCAGATATGTCAATGGAGGAATAACTTTTAAAAAGCTTGAGACGATAATCGGGATAGGGGGACACCTCGCGATGCCCCTCCTCCCACAGCACCGGGCATACGGATCACGTACCACGGCGGTTCGGTTGATTAAGTCGGTTTAACAAACAGTCTTGGCAATCCTAGACTTGTAAAATATTTTGCCGGTAAGGCAAAAGCCAACCCCGGACTTCGGCTCAACATATCCGTTTCTCCGCCTTTCAGTTTTGAGTGAAAAGTGTGAAAGGTACCAGGGGGGGCGCTGTCTAAAAAAGACGGCGCTTGGCATCCATCGCGGATTGACTTCTTCTTGCCGATAAAGGCTATGTCAAAGATCTTTAAAGCCAAGTTTCGGGACAAAATGAAAAAGAGCGGTCTATTTGCCAGTATCCCTGAAGATGTCTGGGAGCAAGACTGGAACGTCAACTGCCAGGCGGCTGTCAGCAGCAGCGAGCAAAGCATTAAGTACCTCGCTCCTTATGTCTTTAAAGTAGCCATTTCAGAGCCCTAGCCATTACACATGACCTATATGGCGTTTTTTAGCATCAAAAATGGCAATATAGGGCCTATTTAAGACCATATTTTTAACCTTTATCCAAATATATCATATCCTTATCACGGCCCGACCCTATTTCGGACAAACAACAGGGCTGAGGTTTTAAGAAATATTAATCCAACACCGATACCTATAAGTGTCGTTCCACCAATGGTCCACGTACTCTTATCGTCTTTTTTATTTGTTTTATTCATTTTAATTTCCTCATTTATTAATTTCCCCTTTCGCTATAATATTATTATGAAAAGTCAAAAGGAGTCACCCACTGGGTAACATCAACCAATTTCATCCCAATTTACGTGGATTCCCAAGGTTTCGGGCTTACCTTGGCACGAGAATTAGCTTTGTTAGGCATTATGACTTATCAATAATCGATTTAACTTCCAGCCCATACTCACTAATTTTAATAATTCCGGCCCCATATTCATCAAAGCCTTCAACTTCAAAAAGACCCTTAGATATGAAATAAAATGCGGATAAGCTTATTGCGTATTTTTTCTTAGTGTATTTATCCTTTAGCCTCGAATCATCAATGTGCTGGCTGATATATCTATCATTGAATTCAAAAAGTTCATAAAATAAGTCTTTAAGAAATTTATCTCCTTTAATCTTATCCGCCATTTTGTCAGCAGAAAATATTATATTAGTATTATCTTTTATATATTGATTAATGTAAAATGGGATTTTTTCAACTAGTTCCGCCACGCTTCTATAATAAAAATATGTTGTCCCGACACGCAAATCAATGGGAACATCTTCCGTGTCATTGGATAGCAAAATTACATCTCGACCGATCGAATGGCAGAGCCCAACCTCATACATCACATTCGGATTTCGAGTGGTCAAGTCAGCAATAAGTATTCCTTCTCTATTTATTAAAAGCCATAATCGAGATAGAATATTTTTAGTATCAAAAACTGAATCAGCCCGTATCAACTTAATCGGTTTAATTTCTAACCTATCATCTCTCAATAGACATTGTTCCAATGATGAAAATACTTCTTCATTTCTATACTTTTCTGAGTCGCTAAATGGCATCATGATAAAGGCGGAAGCCTTATCAATAAAGCAATTTATCTTTTTTAAAAAAGTTTCCGAAATTAGACTCATGATTGGCCCTCCTATAGAAATTTCAAAGCCTGGAATATTCTGATTGTTTTTGGTGTAAAAATCGAAATGCATTTCGCTAACGCCGATCTATCCTCTATAATATCTCTTTGTATCAGTTGGTACCCATAACTTTCATCGTGACAATAAATAATTTTATTATATTCATCATTTGAAATGGTTATTTGATATATAAAATGAGGCTCATTACCTACATAAATCTCCGACGGGATAGGATTCAAGCTCATCACTTTCTTTGAGAGAATGCCACTTTGTTCCTCCTCTTTCAATTCACGGATTAAGGCTGAAAACGGCGACTCATTATATCCCAAAGCACCCCCAATCAATTCCAACTTATTATCCTTTTTGCTTGACCATGGAGCTCTCTTTTTTGAAAATAAATAATTATCACCAACCTGCAATAATAATTTGGATACTTTTTTTGTCATATCTTGCAATCTTAATTTTGGATAATCTGGGCAAATGCCTACGGGCTCTTCAGCGGGCGCGGCTTTTTGCGCTCCGCTGGAAGAGAGGGTTAGCTGGTTTTCTTAGCATAGGTTAATCGTTCATACTTCCATTGTCCACCTGTTATCTGATGCACTTCACCACAGCGATTGCATTTGAATTTTGTTCCGATGTTTACATGTCGGATTTCAAGAAAATTGATCTTCTCACATTTGTGGCATTTGAAGGACATCATCGCTAATTTGAACTGCCATCGCCCATCAGTGTCCGCAGAAGCATTATATTCTGCGCCGCATTGCGGGTTGATGCATGTGGCCCGTCCCGTCTTACGAAGAACATCAACATTCACCAGCGATATCTGTTCGCATGCCTGACACTTAAACTGGATTCTCGAAGCCAATGTGGTACTGACAATATCGGAGTTTACAGCAGGTTCAAGCTCTGTGAGTATTCTCTCGATGTCCTTACGGATACCAGACAGTTCTTTTGTAGTTTCTCGCACGTTTTTGTTGCCCATTTTAACGTGAAGGTAGCTTCCAAGTTTGTTGTAATTCTTGTTAATCCAACTTGGCTTGAGACCATTGTGTTGCCCGAGACAAGTCCAATTGCCCGTTGGTTTACCTGGCTCTGACTCGGGTGAGATATACAGAGTAAAATCTTCTGCGGCATCCGGCTCGAATTGAAGAAGCATTTTCATGGCATGATTTGGTTGCCATTTCTCAAAGACAGTTGCAGGAACATAGCTTGAATACGTGTTCAATTTCTCATAGACAATGGCTTCGATACAAAACCGAAGCTCAAGGCACGCATATCGTAGGGAATCGTCACCACTGGTTGAGAGCAAATTACGCGCCCGTTCTAAACAGTTCCATTTATCGTAATCAGCCATATCTTAATTCCTCAGCTAACGAAAAAGTCACTGGCTGGTGTGGAGCGCAGCGGAACACCAGTCAGGTGGACTGCCGGGTTATGTGCTTTTGTGTCCAAATAATAGTGGTTTTGACGTTTTTGAAAGACTTTTTAGTCTGTCATGGTAGATGTTAAGATTTTTATCCCAACTCATTTCAAAAAGAATTGATACCGAGTTAAGAATTATGATGAAACATTCAACGGCAGTGCCCAACAAAGAGGGTATTCCATAGATATCCGGCCCCCATAAAAGCGAATCAACTTCACCCGTGCTATCGATATGCAAATGCTGATCTAAACTACGCGGGGTTGGATGCGCGCCTATCTGACTTAAAACTGTATATACGACAGTATACCAATTGTAGTAATCTGAAATATCTGCGATATCATTAAATTGAATTTCTGTTATCCCATCCCTTTTCAACTTGTCTTTCAATTTTTCGACTTTTTCCCATGTTGCATTATCGCCAATTTCATTTTGTAAATCAGAACTCGAACGCAAAATATTTTTCATTAGCCTGAGTTTCTGTGTTTCATCAGACAAAATAAATTCTTTTGCAAATTTCCTTTTTTTAACAGCAGCAGTTATGACAAACATTACCTCAACTTCTGCCCTGACAAGTATGGCTGCTTCGTAAATCATACCCCGCTGTAGCAGGATTAAAGCTCCTTGAAACAAAGAATGGGATCGCACAAATGCGGTTGCAGATAGAAGTTCCTGGTAGTCACGATTATGTACATTAATAAGAAACATTTGTTCTTGTGCAAAGGAATTGATCTCCTCTGCGAGTTGGAACCATTCAGGATTTTCAGATTTGTGCTTTTTGACCCATTCGTCTATTTCTGGGGACAGGTAACCACTATTTTCTATAGCATTCATGATACTCTTCCCATTTACACATAACATTCCAGTTCAGCAGTTCATCTGTTGAAACTGGGTGGTTGGACGATTCGGTTGAAAAAAGGATTAACGCCTTCCTTTTAATAAAGAAGGAAAATCAACGCCAGGGACCCATCTTAATCAAGGTGAGTCAAGAGCAGACTTGGGTGACCCCACGCCCAGCCCATCAACAGAAATTAAACCAATCAACCCTATCACGCCTATTATTAGAAACACTCCGCCAGTGATATTTAATATCCATTTTAGTTTCTTTGGCATTTCTCAATTGAAAGAGACCCATATTTCAGGGTCTCTTTTTTAATCCCAGTAGATAATATCAAAGGCTAACGTTCGCAATTACCGAAACAGGTTACCGTACAAATATTTTGTAACAACTTCCAGCCATTCCGATTAGTTCATAAAAGCAGTTTAAACATGCCGCAGTTATCAGCTTTGGGCTAAATTTCTTTACAGCAATAAAACAGCCGACACAAGCTGGACCCCAATCAGGAGTTTTTTCTGCAACTGTAGCAATACATTCTAAAATGGGCCCAAAGTCGAACGCATATGCCTTACCCACGAACGAAGGAAAAAGCCAAGAAGTTTCAGGGCTCCCAGTCTTTAATTGCCCGTCTTCTGTAAATCTTAATATACCTTTTTCCCCCGTCTTTCCATCAACTAATTCAATTTGACGGTCCCCAAGTAAGCGAAACAGAACGGTTTCATCATGCTTCGATGGAAATTTATAAACAACAGCAAAGGAATAAGTTGGTTCTCCGTCCTTAAATATCGGTAAAGATAAAGCGTTGAATCCGATTTTTTCATATATCATAAGGTTGATATTGCTTTTAGAAATCTGGCCACCAAATGATTGTATAACCGGAGAAATTTTCGATTTACTGACAAATTCGATTGCGTCTGATGCGCTTAGGCCAGTCTTGAACACGGGTTCAACTACATCGGGACGATAAGAGGATGTGACATCCGGACTGTCACCTTTCATTACTGTTACCTTTTGCCCCGGCTCCGACGAATCATTACCTTTCTTAATAATAACTTCTGCCTCTTTCTTCCCTTCTACTGGTTTTATCTTAATGTGGATAGTAGACTTACCAGGAACATTAACTTCGAAATCTGTTGTTTTCGAGGGGCCATTCAGATCAACAGTAAATTTTTCAGGGATTGTTTCCGGCGTCACAACCACTTTTGAATCTATTCCAGATGTTTCGTGTATTAGGGCTTTCTTTTGAGCATTTGCCAAATTCAAAAAAGCCAAACAAATAACCAGCATAATCAACGGGATTATTTTCATTTTCCCTTTCCTCCTTTCACATTGAAACAACCGTTCAACATTTACGTATAAGGCGATTTTGCCTGATATCCTGATATTGAACAGACAAACAGGCAAATTTACTTGTTTTCAATATTCGATATAATATATTCTTTCTGATCATTAGAAACAAGATATAGTAGATACCCACGGGCTTACGCCCGTGGTCCTCAGCGTAAATTTTGATAGAATAGAAGTCTTTTTTTTATTTAACGACCTTTTTCCACTTCATCCATCCATCCTTGAACACCTTCACATTGTTATATCCACCTAACTTGACCGCCGTCCAGGCGGACTCATGACTCCAAGATCACTTTGAGTGAGCTCAATAAAAAATAATTAGCTTGTTTTTATCCTTCGGTAACCTATCGCTCAGTCTTCCCAAACTCATGTAAGGAATATTAATAGAACCGGGAATATGTCCTTTCTCAAACTGATCTGAAGGCCTTGAATCAATAATAACAACATCCTCATTTGTAGATGGATCGGTGACTTTCATCATAAAGTCGATCGAGACAATATGAGGAAATTCCCATTCGCTCGAACAATACGCTGTATGTGCAATCAAAAACAAGGGAGCAATAAAAGAAAAGACCATAAACAATGGCTTGAGAAAATAGCCGGCGATCATTTTCATAATGATTTTCCTCCTTCAAGTTGTTGACTATAGAAGTACAAAGTACAACATTTAGGATAGATAGAAAATTTTCCATGTATTGCTTATGTACGTGATCAAAAGGACTCCGGGTGTATGGATCTGCAATGAAGGTTTTAGTCCCAACTGGAAGAATAGCTCCTGTAAGGAGATGACTAAGCAGAATTTGATGTGTTGCGCCATGGGGACCTCTAAAAGATGGATTCAGAGGTTCTGCGTTGATAGGTTAATTATTTGAAATTATATTGAAAATAAAGAGGAAGTCAAGAAAAATATCTCTTGAAATGCCATCTATACTCCTTCCCCGAAAAAGAAGTTCTTATCAACGATCATAAATCCGCTATATATTTTTGATAATTTAATGTTCCGGTGATGGAATATCTTTTATCGCTTTCAGCAGTCAGATCTCCGCTTTTTATCAGCAACTCGCAGTGGCTGATAATCTCATTGGTCGCCATCAGGCTGCCGAATCCTTCGAGCAGTCTTTCTTCAAAATGCTTCCGGGCAACCTCTTCGGCGGTCGCGGGGCACTGGCTCAAGATTTCAACAATCGCCGTGCATCGCTCGATATGGTGCTGGATCAATTGTGCGACCCTTTCCACCAGTTGAATGCCGTTCCAACGGCCGGCGTAATACATCCGGTGCGCCGCCAGAACGAGCAGATCGGGATGCCGCCGCCCGATGTCTTCGAGTTGCCTTAGTGATTTGATATATCGCTGCAGTCCAAAAATGGTTTCGGGGTTAGGATACCAAGGATGAATTATATCGGCAATCTCTGCAAACATCTCCTCGCGTGTGGGCCAGGGAGAAATGTCGGGCAGAACGACATCGCCGACAATGACAGCTTCGGTTCCCAGCAAGACCGCCAAACAGTCCGGGCTGTGGCCCGGCAGGTGAAAAGTGCGGATATGAGGTCCTAACGGATTTTCGCCGTCATTAATTTTATCCACCTTCAAATCCTGTAAAACCCGGTGATATCCCAAACAATTTTTTGACCAAAATGACTCGGGCATGGGGCAGTGCCAGCATTTGGCCGGAAAGTCCTTTTTGTATCCCGTGGGGGCTTCTGCAGGATACCGACGAATCAATAGATCATAGATGGCGTGCGCCTTGACATCGAGATGCGCAGATCTTACCAATTCTGCCAGACCACCGTCGTGGTCCTCATGGCCGTGGCTGATCAGAACGAAATCGAGGTCGGCGGCCCGGATGCCGGCAGATTCCATCATGCCGATCAGGTTCCTGCCCTGCCCGTAGCGCCCGGAATCCACCAGAAACGGTTTGTCAGCCATGACGGCATAATTCCAGGTCGGTCCTAGATCCCAGTGACCGCCGTAAAAATTCCTGGTGGGAAGGCCGAATATTTCGAGTCCTGACGGCAATTGAAATTTTACGACCATTTCATTGCCGTTTTCATCGCCTTGGGCGATGATTTCTTTTATGGATTTTTTCAATTTCAACGTGTACCCCACATTCCTCAATTTTCTCCCTTTCCTGCAAAATCAAGCCCCCTGGTCCCCGTCTTTCCCTATAATACCTCCATTATGATCTCGGAGACCTCCATTACGGGAAGGCCCTTTTCCGTTGCAGGATCTTCAAGGGTCATCACACAGAAAGGACAGCTGGTTGCAAGCACCTCAGCACCCTTGTCGACAGCTTCCAGCACCCTTTTTTCACTATTCCTCTCATAGGTAATTTCCGCCTCGTAGAATATCCTACCCCCTCCGCCTTCGCAGCACAGGGAGTTCTCTTTGGATCCTTCGAACTCAAGTAGTTCAAGCCCTCCCATGGCCCTGAGTATTTTCCTCGGCGCGTCAAAGACCTTGTTTTGCTTTCCAAGAAAACAGGGATCGTGGTAGATGACCTTTTTAGGGTAGGAGCCCCTGTAGGTGATCGCACCCTCCTCTATCATGGAAGCCACCAGTTCGGTATAATGGAAGACTTTGATCCCCAGATCGCCGTATTCATTTTTCAGACTGTTCATGCAATGGGGGGATAGCGCGATAATCTCCTTTACGCCATAGTTCTTTAAGATAGCGATATTGTCTTCCTGAAGCTCCTCAAAAAGACCCAGTTCCCCCATCCTTCGTATCTCATTGCCGCAGCAGGCCTCCTCGTTCCCCAGGACACCGAATTCTACACCGCCATGATTGAGGATCCGTGCCACGTTTAGGGGTATGACCATGCAGCGCGGATCATAGGCCTGGATACAGCAGGTGAAAAGCAGCCGCCCGGATCGGGTTTCGCTTATGTGGGGAATCTTGATATCCAGCTCATCTAACCAGGCACCTCTTTTGCTCTGTGGCCGACCCCACGGGTTTTTCTGAACAAAGGTGTACTCAAGGGCTTTTTGAATCTGTAGGGGGATCTTTCCTTCCTCAACCAAAGCAGACCTTGCGTCTATAATCAATTCTAACGGCTTTACATCCCGGGGACATCGAAGCGAACACTCCCCGCATGACGTGCAGTACCAGGGATTAAACTCCCCCATTCCTCGTTTCAGTTGCCTTTTCCTCACCAGCATGCGGATGTTAAGGGGGGTCAACCCTGCCTCCGGGCAGCTACCCGTGCACATTCCGCACTGGATGCACATGAATTCTCTGCTTTGGAACTGGCTGTCCATAATCATCACTCCTTACAATAAGACGTCTATATTGAAATCATTTTGGGAAATGTCATTAACTGATGATTAGCGTTCACGATTTTAGTTTAGACGGGGAACAGGGGGGATTATTCTATCTGTCATCCCCTTGACCACAAAGGGGCAAGATCTCTCCATCTCTCTGATATGAACTCTCTTTTACGGGGATGAACTATAGGGAATTCGGCTTGGTGTGTCAATGGGAATGGGGGGCCAAACCAACAGGTCTATTCTATCAACCGATAACGACAGGTTAAATGCTCAAAACCCTGGCGGGAAAAACAATATTCGACTGTTCCCCGTTGTTTTCCATCCCGCCAAGGGGGGTTTTCGGGCAGGGTGCCAGGGTGCTCGGTATATTCCAGTAGTACCTTTGCCATCTTAGGGAAGGCTCGCCTTTGATATGCCGCAGGCCAATGGGCCAATTTTTTTAATCAAGCGAATGAGGCTGTTCAAGGCAGAGCCCAATTTTTTGACCACGCGCCGGCATGGCTCTCCCAATTCAAGGGGCACATCCAGGGCCGGCTGCTTTAGGGGCGTTTCGCCCCTGTCGATATCGATAAATCGATGCCGTAGCTCCCTGTAGGTCAGAAACATTTGCGGGCGCTGTTCGAAATCCGCCTTTCCGTATTCCACCAGGATGGTTCTTCTCTATCTTGCATGATTCCCTCCTTATAGCTTTTTGAATTGCGTTGGCCGGTCAATCTTCGATCGACTGGATAAACCGATTGGGTCCCATTTTAACCGGCCTTGAAAATAAAATACCCCCCATTTGGGGGGGGTATTGGATTGAAGTGGGGATTCACGGATGGAAATCAAAAATCAGGATTCCCATTGAAGAGCGAAACTATATCAATTTATAACGGATGGCCAACACCGCCGCCTGGGTTCGGTCGCTGACGCCCAATTTGTTAAAGATGTTGATCACGTGGCTTTTGACCGTGTGCGGGCTTATGTCGAGCATGTCCGATATCTGGGTATTGGTGTATCCTTCGGTGAGCAGGCGCAGCACATCTTTTTCGCGGGAGGTCAAGCTGGTTTTGAATGCGATATCGCCGTCGTCCAGGTAAAAGGTTTGCTCGTTGCCGCTCTGGGCATTGAGCTGTTTAGAGAGGTATTCGGAGTACTGCTTCTGGGTCTCGGCCGCCTTTTGCCGTTCGGTGATATCAAAAACAATCACATAGGCGGCGGCGACGGCATGGTCTTCGCCGCGCACCGGATAGGCCTTGACCCCGCCCCACCGGCGCACGCCGTCGGGAAAATCCATATATCGTTCCGTGATTGTCGTCCGACCTGTTGTAAAAACATCCTGCAGGGGACAATCATCACAAGGATGCGCTCTGGCATAAAAGAACTCGTAGCAGATCCTGCCCGCGGCACCTTCGTGCCGGCTGCCGTGGATGAGCGCCATGGCCTTGTTTAGCCACAGGACGGTATAATCCGGAGCCATGATGGCAAAGGGGTCTCGGATGCTTCGAAGCAGGGCCGTGCCCAAGCCGGCCAGCAGTTTACCGATGTTAAAGTGTTGGTTTCCGTCTGGATCTTTCATATTCTGTCAACCCGGATGAATGAAAGATGTTATCATGGCCGGTGACCGCGGTCAAACCACCCTGTTGAATCAGAAAAATTTTTGACCCAAATAATTACCGGTGATTGCCAGCGTGAATGATCCCGCCCGCAGGACGGGGTGCCAGTGTCCCGCTTCTCCCTTTCCTACAAAATCAAGCCCCCCAGTCGCCTTCTTGGCATCCAAGGGCCTCTTCGCACCAGCCATCAATCTTGGCACGAAAATCGCCCCCACAATATCATGAGGTTGAGTTTGGTTGACACACAAGGCCAATTTTTCCTATACTCCTTCCCGAAAAGCGCGAAAAGCGACTTCTTATCAAAAAATCAAATTATCTTTTTTCTTACCCAGAGGAGTAAAACTTAAGGTTAGAAAGTACCAACAACCTCTTGACATCTTAGAGAAATGATTTGCTATAATTAATATTAGGATTCATTACTAACTATGATAAGAAGAGAATCTAAACAAAGAGAAGCTATCCTTAATGTTCTCCGCCATACTGATTCGCATCCCACGGCTGACTGGGTATATGACGAAATCAGGAAAGTAATAACGAACATCAGCAAGGGAACAGTCTATCGTAACCTTAAAATATTGCGAAAGGCAGGGGAGATTTCCGAATTGAATCTCAGCGGCACCGTAAGCAGATATGAAGGCGGACCGGAGAACCACTATCATTTCAGATGTGAAAAGTGTGGGCGGGTCTTTGACCTGGAAGAATCGGTCAACAAAGAGCTTGATGAAAGAGTGGCGATAAAACCGGCTTCAAGGTCTCATACCATCAACTTGAGTTTCGCGGGATCTGTAAGGATTGTCAACAAAAATAAGAATGGAGAGAAAGGAGAAATATAACTTGGATAAATCAATCAAAGGCACACAGACTGAAAAGAACCTTTTAACAGCGTTTGCCGGAGAATCTCAGGCAAGAAACCGCTACACCTTTTTTGCCAGTGTTGCCCGCAAGGAAGGCTATGAGCAGATTGCCAATATTTTCACGGAAACCGCCGGGAATGAGAAGGAACACGCCGAGGTTTTCTTCAAATACCTCGAAGGCGGCGATGTAGAAATCACGGCTGCCTACCCGGCGGGGATTATTGGAGATACGAAGGCGAACCTCGAGGCCGCCGCGGATGGCGAAAAGCTGGAATGGAGCGAGATTTACGCCGACTTTGAAAAGACCGCCCGAGAAGAAGGTTTTACCGAGATAGCGACTTCATTCAAGGAAATCGCCGAAGTAGAGGAGTTCCATGAAGGGCGGTACCGTAAACTGGCGAAAAACATTGCTGACGGAGAGGTATTCAAGAAGAAAGCTATGGTGAAATGGCATTGCACCAACTGTGGCTATATCCACGAAGGTACCGAGGCACCTAAGGAATGCCCGGCCTGCAAGCATGCTCAGGTATATTACGAGCTCCTAGCGGAAAACTACTAATATTTGCTACAACGCTTTATATATAATCATTTCATTGGCAACATTACGACGCACCTCTGCAACGCGCAGAAAAGGATTCAGTTACGGCAGGCAGCCGTCTTCTACAAGGCCGACCCCGAGTATGGCACGTGTGTTGCTAAGGGATTGGATCTTGATGTAAACGAGGTTATAAGGCTTGCGGAGATGTCTCAGGAAGAGCGGGCGAAAGCCACAGCTAAATAATTGGTAAATAATCACCCCAGAGACTGTTTTTGACCGGGAAGTAGTGATGGCCATAGAGCGAGGCAAGCTGGCCGACCTCATCTTTCCTGAACGGGAAAGACTAAGCCACCGGGCGCTGGGTCGAGTAATTAATGTTCTGGAAAAATCTCCGCCTTTCAAGGTAGCGATGGCAATTAAATCCCTGCAGTCGGCTTTCCTAAGCACGCTGGTGAAGGAAGCGAAGAGACAAACAGGCGAAATAAGCGAAGTCCTTGGGTGATGTTAGTAGCGTTGGAAAAGTCCTCACAAGCGTGATAACCACCTTGGGTCATCATCTATACTTCGATATGCAAATAGGTTCTGGCCAGAAGTCCGATAACAAAGGCCAGAGCGGCGACACCGAGACTAATCAGCACCATCTCCAGAAACCTTCTTCGGAAAGAAATGTCTTTCGCCACTGAGATATAAAAACTGAACAGAAAGATAACGATAATAGCATTAAACACCATAAGGCCCAGCGATAAATAGATATTGGAGAAGATTAGATAGGGGAAGATTAGAAATAAAACGGTGAACATATTGGCCAGACCACCGTAAAGGACCGCCTTTAAGGGACTGTGGGTACCTTCCCCTGATATCGTTGCCAGATACTCCGTGCTCGCCACTGATAGCACCATGACAATCCCGATAATCAGGCCTGTCATTATAACCAGGCGTGTCTCAGGCAGGGCTAGAGTCAGGCCAGCAAGTGTTCCGGTAAGTTCGACCAGTGCTACATTCAGACCTCGAACGATGTCACTGGTATATTTAAGCCGCTCTTCATCGATTAAACCGATAAGCTGCTTTTCATGCCTGCTTTCATCCTGGGCAATGTCCAGAGCAACCGGTACATACCTGGCAATCTCGGCATATGTTTTCTGAGCCTTTTCTTCGCCTTCCTCCATCAATTTTATGCCAAAGGTCAGGCCGAATATTCTGGAAATCACATAGTACAACCACACCTTCCACCTATTTGGGCTGGCACCCTCACCGGTATATTGTTTCCAGAAATTATGATGCGTCAGTTCATCATTAGCAATGCGCTTGAGAATGCTTTTATTATGGGAATTTTTTGTTGACTCAGATAGTTTCCCATAGATGATATATTCCGTAACTTCAGCCTTCTGTATGGTTAAGACCTTCTCTTTTACTGCTGGTGCTAACTTTTGGGTTTCCATGGTTAAAAGAAAGTTAATTGTTGCTGATATACCTATATATTATACTTTTATGTAAAGTATACTGTATCGTGATATTACTGCTATAGGTGTTATCAAATTAATGCAAGGAGTGACAGAAACACGACAAGCCTTATTTCTGAATACCCTGCTCCTTTATCAGCGGTTAAACACCAATTCTCCGCGAATAGAACAATGTCAACTGAACTACCAAGGAGTTTCCTTCTCCTTCAGGGTATCAATGAGGGCATCAATAGTAATTGCCGCCAGAGTCAGCGTTTGAAAATTACCCCTGGCAGCCCTTCCATTTTTCCTAAGTCGATGAAATGAATCGCTCTTCCAGAAACTTGCGGCAAGACCCCGTTCCACCTTTCGATGCTTTTATAACTAACTAAGATGGGAGTGATGGAACGGGAAAGGAGCGCAAAACCTTGAATGATAGAAGCCCCCTTTTTTGGCCCGAAGTATAGGGGATTTCGCCTTGTGGATCAAGCAAAATCTGGCCGCAGGATGTTGTGTCCGCAACTCGCGGGCGTGAAATGGGGCCCTGGGGCCGGCAAGGGCGTGGAGGTGGAGACAGTGCCAGGCGGCTTGATTATGCCGGAAGGGCGGCAAACGGAGGAAATTCGGGTAGAGGATCCCCTCGAACATGGGTAACTTCCAGGCAGAGCAACCGCGAATTAGGATAATGAATGTCAGGGAATCTTAACGCATCCTCAAGCATCTGCTCACCGGACACGGCACCGCTGAAACAGCTGTCCAGGGTATGAAACTGGGCGCCTTTGATTATCTCATGAAGCCTGCCGAATTCGACGACCTGGCCGCCAAGTTGGAAGGCGCCAGGAAGCGGAAGGATGAACAGGAGGAACGTATATCCCGGCCCAGACCTGGCTTGTATGTCAATTACAAGGGACGGTTTCTGAAGAAATAAACACAAGTGTTGAGTCCAAATGGAGTAAGTCGCGCCAGAGCGGGCTCGATTGCGGAATCCTGCATAACGGCTTTGCCCGGGTCCGATGCAAAGACTGCGGCCATGAGTATCTTTTAGTCTTCTCGTATAAGCGCCGCCACTTCTACCCTTCCTGTCACCAGAAAAGAGTGGTGGAATTTGGGGAATGGCTCTGTGAAGAAGCACTCAAGGCCGTACCACTCCGTCATTATCATTTTTAGCATACCAAAGCTCTTCAGGAGATACTTCCTCTATGATCGAAGACTTTTCTCCGAACTGAGCCGATGTTAATGGGACTCTATGAAAGTGTTTTTCCAGATCATTGTCCCAGAGGAGGATGCGGTCCCCATCGCCTTCTTGGCATCCGGGCCCTTCGTCGCACCAGACATCAATCTTGGCACGAAAATCGCCCCCACAATATCATGAGGTTGAATTTGGTTGACGCACAAGGCCAATTTTCCTATACTCCTTCCCCGAAAAACAAGTTCTTATCAACTATCAACTGATCCCATCGGCGCTTCTCTGGAGTTTTGTGGAGACAAATAAGGTCGACTATGTAGGGGGACTTGCCGGACAGATCTCCGGCATTATCAGTGACATTAAGCCGGCCCGCCAGGTATTGGAAGAGATGGTGGAGCAGGCGGTGGACATTCTCACGCGCAAGCTGCCGCAAACAGTGACTGCCGAGTAAGCCCGCGGCCCGATCTGTTTTGTTGTTCCGCGGTTTGCCAAACGACCGTAACTCAATCGACGAGGAAGAGAGAATAGGCTAAGGGGGAATGAATATGAGAACAAAAGCGCAATACATTGAAGCCTTGAGCAAAATGAAACGCAACATTTACTTTGACGGGCAGAAGATAGACCGGGCCGATGAATTACAAATGTACTGCATCAACACCATCGGTACCACATATGATGAAGCCGCCAAACCGGAAAATGCCGATTTACTCCTGGCCACATCGCACCTTACTGGAGAAACCATTAATCGTTTCAACCATGTGCATCAGAATACAACCGATTTACACAAGAAACAGGACATGACCCGTTTTCTTTGCACTAAAGTCGGGGGCTGCATCCAGCGTTGCATGGGCATTGACGCGACCAACGCCATATATAACGTTTCCTACGAAGCAGACAAGGTGAACAATGGTCAGACGGAATACCATGCGAACTTCAAAAAATGGCTAGTTCGGTTTCAAGAGGAAGACCTGATCGGATGCTGCGCCCAAACGGACGTCAAAGGTGACCGAATGCAAAGACCGGCGGACCAACCTGATCCGGATACCTATGTGCATGTGAAGGAAAAACGAAGTGACGGTATTGTGGTCAGTGGATGCAAACTGCATATTTCGGAAGCCTCCGTAGCCGATGAAGTATTGGTGGTTCCCACCAGAGCGTTGAGACCGGAAGATAAGGATTATGCCGTCGCATTTGCCGTCCCTGGAGATTGGGACGGACTGAAACAGGTGGTGACCATTCACAATTACAGGCCGCGCAAACATTTCCCGCGCGGTTTTATGCCGGGAGCAACCGATTCGTATGTGATCTTTGATGACTGTTTCGTGCCTTGGGAGCGGGTCTTTCTGTGCGGCGAATACCAGCACGGTGGCGTCCTGGCATTGTTGTTTGCCCTTTTTCACAGGCACAGTTATTCCGGATGCAAACCCGCCATAGGAGATGTATTACTGGGCACGGCCGCGTTGGCGGCAGAAGTCAATAACGTTCATAAAGCCGGTCACGTGCGTGAAAAATTAGCCGAGATCATCATGACGACCGAACTGGGATATGCAGCCGGATATACCGCTTCGGATTTAGGTAAACCCGAGGTCTATATTCCCGGCCTCGGTTTTGTTCCCTACGGTCCGGGAAGCTACATCCCCAATTCCATTTACTGCAACGTGGGACGGTGTTTAACCGGTGAAGCGGTCTATCGCGAACAGGAAATCCTATGTGATATTGCCGGCGGAGTAATCGCGACGTTTCCCCATGAAGATGATTTCGTAAATCCCGAAATCAAAGATCTTCTCTTAAAATATACAAAGCGAAATCCCGATATGCCCGTTGAAGACCAGGCCCAGTTTTGGCGTTACCTGGGTGACGTCCTTTGCTCCGCAACAGGGGGCATCATTAATGTCGGCAACTTCCATGGGGGTGGATCGCCGGTTATGGAACAAATCGCTATTACGACTCAATATGACATTGAGAGCCGCAAAGATTTGGTAAGACGTCTGGCCGGCATGCGTCCCAAAAAGCAATAAGGCTATGGTACCAGGAACGTACCTTCTATGAAATGCCATGTTCGGGGGACACTAACAAATAAATAAAAAACCCCATTAAATATTTACTTAATTTGCCAGCATCCCGCTTTACGGTGGATGCTCTGGTTGTGCTTCAGTGAATCGCCCATTTCTGGGTGGAAACTAACGATCTTACTCAAAAGGAGTTGCGATGACTGAATTAAATACCCTTGATTCGAGAATATTTGATCCTGATGCCCTGGATCCTGAAACTGAAAAATTTAACAAAAAACTTGAGGGACTTCTCGCGACCATGCCGCCGACGCACACAATGACGCCCCGGGAGGTTCGTGAGGAAATGGAATCGGGAAAGGGTTTGATGGGGCCGATCAGACGCCTTGAACAGGGTAAGGATCGCATAGTTCCGGGCAAAAGTCATGATGTCCCCATTCGTGTTTTCATACCTGATGAGGTCCGTGGGATCTATCTCCACATGCACGGAGGCGGGTTTATCATGGGTCACCCGGATTACTTTGATGAAGCCCTCGCCGCGACCGCCGAAAAGTGTAAGGTGGCCGTGGTCAGCGTGGATTATCGGCTTGCTCCGGAAGACCCCTACCCGGCGGCGGCAGACGATTGTGAGACAGTGGCGGTCTGGCTGGTGGAAAACGCCAAGTCGGAATTCGGTTCCGAGAGTCTCATCATAGGCGGGGAATCGGCAGGGGGCAATCTTGCGGTGGTCACCCTTGTGAGGATGCGCGATCGGCATGGGTTCACGGGATTTTCAGGGGCCAACCTTGTATTCGGGTGCTTCGATATTTCCATGACGCCGAGCCAACGCAACTGGGGTGAGAGAAACCTTATTATTTCGACTCCCACGATCCATTGGTTTAACGACCATTATGTTCCAGATGTTGAAAAACGAGATGATCCAGACGTCTCCCCCATCTATGCAAAGTTACACAACATGCCACCTGCATTATTTACCGTGGGCACCCTGGACCCGCTTCTGGACGACACCCTCTTCATGCACGCCCGATGGCTGGCCGCGGGCAACCGGGCTCAATTGGCCGTCTATCCCGGCGGCACACATATTTTCATCATGTTTCCTATCAAAATTGCCCGGGAGGCGAATAAAAAAATGTTTCAATATATCTCTAAAACAAAGGAACTGCTCTCAACTCAACCCACACAACACGATCTATTTGAAGGATCGCCAAAAAGAAAGCGAGGTAAGGCAAGATGAAACTCTTTGGATTGGGCGCGGGAAGAAAGATGGGAAATTCGGAGATCCTCCTCAAAGAGGCGTTGACTGCCGCTAAAGAAGCGGGAGCAGAGGTTGAACTCCTCCGCCTCCAGGATCTCAACATCAAACCGTGTACCGGGTGCATCAGCTGCTCGCGGGACCAGCAAACCGGGGGGACCGGCAAATGTATTATCAAGAATGATGACATGTCTTTTTTTAATGAAATGCTGCTCTCCTGCGACGGGCTTATTCTCAGCACGCCGGTCTACATCCTCACGCCCCCGGGCTACTTTAAGGTGCTTTGCGACCGGATCGGTCCATCGCACGATGTGGCCTGGCAGATGGAGGCCAAGAAGATCGCCGAAAGGGAGGGCCGCAAAAGCAAGATCGACGAGAGATATTTTAAACCACGGGTGGCCGGCTTCCTGGCCGTTGGCGGCGCGCCCACCGCAGAATGGGTTTCCCTTACCCTCCCGCTCATGAATGCCTTTACCTTCCCGATGCAGATAGAAATCGTTGATCAATATCAGCTCTTGGCGACCCCCCTGCCGGGTCAAGTCGTGCTAAACGATAAGGCCTTGGAACGCGCCCGCAAGCTGGGTCGCCACGTTGCCGAAGCAATGGGCAAGTCGGCCGACCAGCTCCGATGGATGGGGGATGACCCCGGCACCTGCCCGGTCTGTCATTCCAACGTTATGATAGTGGGAAAAAAGTCGCCCGTCGAATGTGCCATCTGCGGCATTAAAGGTGAATTGAAAGAGAGAAACGGGGAGATCACCGTGACGTTCCCCGAAAAGGAAAAAGCGATTGCCCGCCTGACGCTGGCGGGCAAAAAGATCCATTTCGACGAAGTCCTGGAAACCGCGCATAAGTTCGGACCTCGGATGGGCGAAATCATGTCTAAGCTAAAACCATACCGAGCCTTTAAGCCGATCGTCAAGCCGCCCCGGCCAGCAAAGAAAAAATAGGGATAGCGAATCCGGATTGATTTTGTAGTGCAAAGAGATTTCCCCAAATCTCCCCCACAACATCATGAGGTTGAATTTGGCTTGACTCACAAGGCCAATTCTTCCTATACTCCTTCCCTGAAAAACGTTCTTATCAACTCAACCAACTCAACTATGGAAGTATATGAAAAAGTGGCATATTCCTCTTAAACCACCCAAGTCAATCACCTGCAGAACCTATCCTGGTCCGGAACATTTCCTATATTATCTCGACTTTCTCTTTCCTACCGGAAGTGTGATGGTAAAGACGGTGCCCTTTCCCAGTTTGCTATCCACGGTGATCGTCCCTTTATGGCGGTCAATAATGCCGAAGACCGTTGCGAGGCCAAGACCGAGGCCGTTCCCCTCTCTCTTAGTGCTGTAAAATGGTTCGAAAATATGAGGAAGGTCTTCCTCGGAAATGCCTGATCCCGTATCCTCGACCTTTATCTCCACGATGCCTTTACTTTGATTGTGTACGCATCCTATGGTAAGGGTGCCCCCTTCGGGCATGGCGTCAACGGCGTTAAAGATGAGGTTAATCAGGCATTGCTGAATCTGATTGAAGTCCCCTGAAACGGTTGTAATTCCCTGCTTCAAAGCGGTCTTGATCTCTATATTCTGAAGGGCAAGTTTGTGTTGACTGAGCAAAATGCATTTTTCCAACAGCTCGTTCATATCTATATCGCTGAATTCCAGCTTAGACTTCCTGGAGAAGGCAAGCAGGTTGGAGATGATCTTTGAACAGCGGCTCGTCTCACTTTCAACGAGATTGAGATATCTTCGGAATTTTTGCAGGTTTTCGGGTGTCAGGGTGGAGCCACGACTGACAATCTTGATCATCAATCGAATATAGTTCAGGATACCTGCGAGGGGGTTATTGATCTCATGGACCACACTGGCAGCCAGTCTTCCTAATGACATCATTTTATGCTGTTGCAGCAATCGAGTCTGATCCGCAAATTGCTGTTCAAGTCTTCGAATCTCTCTCAAGTCACGGATGACGCTGACCATGCCGCTTTCTCTCCCCTCCTCAAACAGGGTCGTTGCCGAAAGCTGCACCGGAATTCTCTCACCTGACTTGGCAACAAGATGCGTTTCATAGAGAAAGAGGCGATCTTTGCCGCCGTATTCTTCGCAATAGAGGTCTTCTCTAAAGTGATTGGCGGTTCCCAAAGGAAGCAACTGGCTGAAGGAGACTTTTCTCAGTACTTCATCCTTTGAGTAGCCCAGCATCTGTTCCAGGCGTCTGTTGAAAGTAACGATCTTGCCCCCTTTGTCGCAGCCCAGGATGCCGTCAATGGAACTGTCGATCAGGTTTTCTTGAAAATTGAAGGCCCTTGCCAACTCTTCGGCCGTATCCATCCATCTCTTTTCAATCAGGGCCGTATAATCACTGAGTTCCTTTCGAGTTGTGTAACGCTCCTTGGCACGATCCAGCGCCACAAAAAGGGTCTCATCATGAATCGGTTTGGTGATAAAGTCGGAGGCATCAAGCTGGAGTGCATGAATGGCCACTTCCATTTCGCCAAAGGCGGTCACCACGATCACTTCTTTGCCCGGATCTTTTTCTTTGATCCTTTTGAGGACTTCAATTCCATTTATGCCGGGCATGCGAATGTCTGTGATAACGATTTCGGGGGATTCTTTTTGACACAACTCGATGCCGCTCTCTCCGTCTGCGGCAGTCAACACCTGATAGCCGGCATCTTCTAATGTGAGGGAGATAACCTTTCGAAGCCCTTCTTCGTCATCGATAAACAACACCTTCCATTGGATCTCTTTCATCGTATATTTGCCCGCTTCTTAGCCCTCATTGCCCAGGACCTCTTCCGGTTCGGCACAGAAAACCTGCTTGACATATTTATTATCCACAAAATAAGATTAAAAGGAAAGATAAAGTTAAGAAAACTCTTTGAAAATGGTGGGAAAACGTGAATCGTTTGCAAAAAGTCCATCATAGCCTTAGCTTAAGACTCATCTTCTGGGTGGGGCTCATTCCTTTGGTCAGCTTCGCAGCTTGGGCCTATCTTCTTATCCGTTATGAACAGCCGTTTGCCGATCACCCATGGAGGTTTTTTTGTTTCGCCCTCGCCGTCTTTCTTGCAACAACGGGCATGATCGGGTTCTTTATTGTGAAGCTTGTCAACCGCCCGATCAAGAGACTCATCTCAAAGACCAGGCATATGGAAGATGAAGAATACGGACGTTCCATCGAAGCTGATCGGGATGATGAGATAGGCCGGCTGGCCTTAGCCATTAACGAGATACGCAAACAGGTAAAGGAAAAAGACGAAGAGCTGGGCAGACAGAGGGAGGAATATCAGAATATCTTTGAGCTTGCCCCCTGTTATATCACGGTCCAGACCAGAGATTTGAAGCTGATTCGGTATAATCTTGAGTTTGAAGAACAGTTCGATCCTAAGCTAGGGGATTACTGCTATCATGCCTACAAAGGTCGACCTGAGAGATGTGAGATATGCCCAGTGTTGCAGACCTTTGAAGACGGAAAACCCCATTACAGCGAAGAGTCCGGGAGTCATAAAGACGGAACCAAGGCCTATTGGGTGGCCAAAACGGCTCCTATTAGGGACGCGAACGGAGAAATTATTGCAGCTATGGAGTTGTCCCTTGATGTGACCAATATGAAATACCTGAAAAGTGAGGTCAAGAAATCAGAGGAGAAATATCGAAGTATATTCAATTCTATGCCGAATCCCGTCTTTCTCCTGGATGGAAAGAGCATGGAAATAATTGACTGCAACGAGAGCGTCACACCGGTCTATGGATTTAGGAAGGATGAATTGATAAAGACATCCTTTCTGAAACTTTTCGAGGAAAATGAGCGTGAGTATTATGCATCGGAGTTGAAGACCTCTGTTTTTCTGAATCGGGTACGGCATACGAATAAAGAGGGCCAAACCGTTTTTGTCAATATCCACATTTCCCCCTTTGAACATCTTGGTAGCAACGTCTTACTGGTCACCACAAGCGATATCACCAAACGGCTCATCACGGAACAACAACTCATCCAGGCCAGCAAGATGACCACCCTCGGAGAAATGGCCACGGGTGTGGCCCATGAGCTGAATCAACCTCTTTCCGTCATTAAGACGGCCAGCAGTTTTTTGACAAAGAAGGTCGACAAGAAAGAGAAGATTAAAGACGATATCCTGAAGACTCTAACACAAGAGATTGAGAGCCATGTGGATCGGGCCGCAAAGATCATCAACCACATGAGGGAATTTGGCCGCAAATCAGAGGTGGGTAAAGAAAAGGTCCAAGTCAATGACGTCCTCAACAAAGCCCACGAAATATTCAGTCAGCAATTGAAACTCAGGGAGATTGAGGTCATCAAAGAATACGAAGAAGACCTGCCTCTTATTCTGGCAGACGCCAACCGATTGGAACAGGTATTTGTCAACTTGCTGATCAATGCCAGGGATGCCATTGAAGAAAAATTTAACAACGTGGGCAACAAAGATGGCAGCAAAAGAATCATCTTAAAGACTAGCATCCAGGAGAGAATGGTCAAGATTGAAGTAGAGGATACGGGTAAAGGGATTCCTCAATTCATGGTTGACAAGATCTTTGAGCCTTTTTTCACCACAAAGAAAGTGGGAAAGGGTACAGGACTGGGGCTTTCCATTAGTTATGGGATCGTGCAGGACTACGATGGAACCATTAGGGTGGAAACCAAGGAAGGAAAAGGCTCAAGTTTTATCGTTATGTTCCCTGTTCACCACGAGGTCTAATGGCACAGAAGATCCTCTTAGTTGATGATGAGGCGGGTATCCGCAAGGTACTGGGCATATCCTTGACCGATAGTGGTTATCGGGTGTTCACCGCGGAAAGTGGCGAAGAAGCCCTCAATATCTTCCGAGAGCAGACCCCCCCCATTGTATTGACAGATATCAAGATGCCGGGGATGGATGGTATTGAACTGCTTCAGAGGATCAAAAAAGAAAAGCCTGACGCAGAAGTGATCATGATCACAGGACATGGTGAGATAGACCTGGCCATTCAGAGCCTAAAGCATGAGGCCACTGATTTCATTACCAAGCCCATCAATGATGATGCCCTGGAAATCGCCCTGAAAAGGGCCAATGAAAGGATTTCTTTAAAGGCCAAAATCCGAGAACATACAGAAAACCTGGAAAGGCTTGTTGAGGAAAAGACCCAAAAACTGTTGGAGGCGGAGCGACTTGCCGCTGTAGGCCAGACGGTCGCAGGGCTGGCCCACGCCATCAAGAACATCACCGGAGGCCTCACGGGGGGGGCATTCGTGCTGGAAAAGGGTATAGAATCAGACAACAAAGACTATCTCTCCCAGGGCTGGGACATGATCAAGGGGAATATCGACAAGATAAAAAAGATGGCTCTTGATCTGTTGAATTACGCCAAAGACCGTGAACAAATCTACATATTGTGCGACCCGAATCAACCCTTGCTGGAGGTCCATGAGCTCATGCTCCCCCGCGCTCGAAATCATGGCGTGGTTTTGAACCTTGACATGGACAAAGGCCTGCCTGAGGCATGGCTCGACCCGGAGGAGGTTCACCAATGCCTTTTGAACTTGGTCACAAATGCCATAGATGCCTGCACAAATGAGGGAACGCTCAAGGACGGACAGGTCACCATCCGATCTTTGCAAAGTGAGGGCTATGCCGTGGAGTATCAGGTTATCGACAATGGCTGTGGCATGGATAAAGAGACAAAGCTCAAGGTATTCCAACAGTTTTTTAGTACCAAGGGGAGTCGAGGAACGGGGTTGGGTTTAATGATCACAAAGAAGATCATTGATGAGCATGGTGGGGTTATTGAGTTGCAATCAGAGGAAAAGAGAGGTACAACGTTCATCATTCGACTGCCCAACAGAACAACGTCCTCGAACCCAGGAAGAGAGTGACGTTGCGGTTTATTTAACCCAGAACCACAAAGGAACAAAATAATTTATTAAAAGGGAGCTGCTATGATAGAGTATAAAAATATCCTATTCTGTACGGATTTATCCGAGGATGCCAATATCGCATTTCTTCACGCACTTGATCTGGCAAAAAAATACAGCGCCAAGCTGCACATTATTCACGTTCCGCATTCATCTTACACCTATTGCAGACATATCGTGGACGAGCATATCCCTCCTAAAGGGGCGGCTGACGGGGAGGCCTTCTTTAACCAAGAGATCGAGAAGGCAGCTGAATCGGCTTTAAGAGAAGAATATGAAAAAAGGCTGGGTGATTTCGAGGATTATTTCTACGTGATCAGAAGTGGATCTCCGGACGTTGAAATTATTCGATATGCAAGAAAGAACGATATTGATGTGATCGTCATGGGGGCCCTAGGCAAATCGGAGCTGGACCGAATTGTACACGGAAGTACGGTGGCCAATGTATCGAAATATGCCCACTGTCACGTCATCGCCATCAGAAATCCCGAAAAACAGTTTACCTTGCCCGGGAGTATGGGATAAGTCCATCATTTGAATTGCAGGCACAAACCTTTCGAGGCACATGGGAGATAAGAGATCGGAAAGAAAGTTCTTATAGTCGATGATGACTGGAGATGAGGACCTACGTCACCACGCTGTTGGAAACGAACGGGTTCAAGCCCCTTGCTGCTGAAGATGGGGAGGCAGGGTTAGCGGTGGCTCGTGATGAAAGGCCTTCCCTCATCATTCTGGATGTCATGATGCCGAAGATGGGTGGCATCATGATGTTTCATGAGCTGAAAAAAGATCAAGACCTGAGAGATATCCCTGTTATTATGCTCTCCGCCATCTCAAGGAAGAGCTTCTTCCATTCTCATAAATTCCTAGGCGGACAGAGCAAGAGCAGAGAAGCGATTGACCAACCCGCGACCTATATTGAAAAACCCCCGGAACCCGATCAGCTTCTGGAAGCCATTCACGGCTGCCTGAAAGCGTCTAAATGAGAGCAACAGCCGTACAAAAGGCAAACATCACTCCCAAAACCCTCCATAGGATAGATTTAGGATATTAGAAAGTATAGGGCCTTGACAAGGACAAGAAATGACCGCAAAAGACGATAAAAAAAAGAACTTCCTGTTCTATGATCAGTTGGAGGAATTATTTGACGACCTCAATATTGGGGTATTTACCGTCGATTCCAACCGGCGAATCACCTCCTTCAATCGTGCGGTGCAGAAGCATACCGGATACAAGGAAGACGATGTCCTGGGCAAGTACTGCTATCAGATTTTTCAAAATGATCTATGCCGCGGGGAATGCAAATACCACGAAGCGGTTGAGGCGGAACAGACCTCTTTGAGCTTCGATGTGGAAGTCCTGGATCTCAACAGGGAAAAACGCCTTATTACCAAGATCGTCACACCCCTCTATGATATGAATCGTAGGCTCACAGGCTGCATCGAAATTTTCCAGGATCATTCCGCATTTGAAGAATTGATTAATCGTATACGTTATGATGAGCGTCGGTTGAAGATTATCCTGGACAACTTGGGCATCGGCGTTTTCACCACCACCCGTGGGGGTCACATCACATTTTTCAACAGGTTTGCCGAGGCGATTTCGGGCTACGAGCGTAAGGATATATTGGGAAAATCTTGCTCCCTAATTTTAGAAGAGGACTCGAGCAAGGGAAGGACCCTGCTGAAGCAATCCATTGAAGACGGAAGGCCCCGTTCTAACAGGACGCTTCTGCTGACAACAAAGCAGGGAGAGAATGTCCCCATACAGGCCGACTATATGGCCCTAAGGAATGAGCAAGGGCGCATTGTCGGCGGGTTGGCAACGATTCAGGACCTGTCTCTGATTCATCAGCTAAACCGGGAGATCAGGAACAAATACACTTTTGGAGACATGATCGGCAAGGATCCCGCGATGCAAAGGATCTTTGAGATCGTGTCGGTTGTAGCCCCCAGTGATGCCACCCTTCTCATAGAAGGGGCCACAGGCACAGGAAAGGATCTCCTTGCCAAGGTCACCCACAATGCAAGCAAACGCTCTGACAAACCCTTTATCAAGGTGAATTGCGCAGCCCTCCCTGATAATCTTCTGGAATCAGAGATGTTCGGTTATGTCAAAGGCGCCTTTACCGGTGCGGATCGGGATAAGCCCGGAAGGTTTCAAGAGGCGGATAAGGGGAGCATCTTTTTAGATGAAATCGGAGACTTGCCCATGTCGCTTCAGGCCAAGTTACTTCGAGTCCTGGAGGACAAGGACTTTTATCCCCTTGGCAGCCGCAAAACGACCAAGGTCGATGTGAGAATTATGGCTGCCACCAATCAGGGTCTGGAAAGGCTGGTGGAGGAAAAAAAATTTCGAGAAGACCTCTACTACCGCTTGAATGTCATTCGAGTCGAACTTCCTCCGTTAAAGGAACGAAAGGGAGACCTCCCCATGCTCATGGATCACTTTATGAAGAAGCTCAGCGCCACCACGAACTGCCGACTTAAGAGAATATCTGAAGAGGCCATGGGGATACTGCTCAACTATGAATATCCCGGCAACATCAGGGAACTGGAAAACATCCTTGAACATGCATGCGTGATATGCCAGGGCGAGGTGATTGAACCCAGACATCTTCCCCTTTTCCTCCAAAAGGACAAGGCCGGCCAGAGGAAGTCCTTTGAAGAGTATGGCGCGGCCCTGCAGGAAACCCGCCGGGGGCAGGAAAGACAAAGGATTTATGAGGTCCTGGAACGACATCAATGGAACCGCACTAAAACGGCCCGCAACCTCAATATCAATCGCACGACCTTATGGAGAAAGATGAAAAAATACAATCTAACGCGCTGATATGTTGATAGGACCTCAAATCCTTACCCTCCTTTACAAAATCATTAGCCCTATCGGGCGGCACGTCCTTTCTCCCATCTTGCACTCCAAAAAATAGCCATCCCCTTTTGGAGCCGGTAGATGCCGATGTTGCAATCGATGATGCAAGAGTTGTTTCACCTGGCCTGTTGTTTATAACCAGTTGTAATAATTGTTTTATTTTCTGTTTCATCTCTTTTTCCATTTTTCTTTTGTTGCATTATTGCATCAATTTGAACACATTCCCACTTCTCGCAAACCATTACGCATATCGTAACCATTTGACATTATAAGGTTTTCTGGTTTCTGGCATAACATATGCTATTCATATAATCGTATGCTTGGTTGAAGCGACTTAAATATGATGGGCTCCTAGAAAGTCCATCATCAGGCCGAGAGGGAGTACGCTCCGGCGATCACATATTTAAGGGGCGAAGAAATGGGCAGAAAAAAAATCGTGGTGGTGGATGATGAACTGGATATGCGGGTTTTCGTCTCAACCCTTTTGGAAACCAGCGGTTACAAGACATATGTGGCTACCCAAGGGGTGGAGGGTCTCAAAATGGCAAAGGAGGTCAAACCTGATCTCATCATCCTGGATGTGATGATGCCAAAACAGGGAGGCATTCAGATGTACCGGGAAGCGAAGACAGATGATGATCTTAAGCACGTCCCGGTCATTATCCTCTCGGCCATCGCAAAGAAGACCTTTTTTCATTCCCAGAACATACTCGATTCTTACAAGGGGCAGCCCGTCCCTGAGCCGGAGGGCTACATAGAAAAACCGCCGGAGCCGGAAGAGCTGCTTCGGTGCGTAGAGAGCCTTTTGAATGCATAGAAAAAGGGCGTCGAAGCCAGATCGGGGAACTTTCAGGCTCTTTTGTCTCTCGTATCCTGTGTTTCATTGAGGTTGCATTATGCAAAATCGGATTGGTTTTTATATCTGCCATTGCGGGGTCAACATTGCAGGCAAAGTCAATGTCGAAGAGGTAGCGGAATTTGTTCGGGGGTTAAAAAATGTCGTACTGGCCCGAGATTATAAGTTTATGTGCTCAGATCCGGGCCAGGATATGATTGAAAAGGATATCAAGACATTTGGTCTGAATAGAGTTGTCGTGGCCTCCTGTAGCCCAAGACTCCACGAAAAGACCTTTCAAGGGGCCTGCCAGCGGGCCGGGATGAACCCTTATCACCTCCAGATGGCCTCTGTTCGCGAACTGGTTTCATGGGTCACTGAGGATCCGGAGGAGGCGACCAGAAAGTCAAAATCTTTGGCCGCAGCGGCCGTCGGCAGGGTCAACTATCATCAAAGTCTGAGCACACGCCGCGTGTATGTCCATCCGGACGTCCTCGTCGTGGGAGGGGGTATCGCAGGCATGCAGGCCGCCCTCGATATTGCCGGCGCAGACCATAAAGTCTACCTGGTGGAGAGGCAACCCACGATTGGCGGCCATATGCTTCAGTTTGACAAGACCTTCCCGACCCTGGATTGCGCGGCCTGTATCGGAACCCCAAAGATGGTCTCTGTGGGGCAGAGCCCAAATATCGAACTGCTCACCTATAGTGAAGTGAAGGAGATATCGGGTTTTGTCGGCAATTTTAAGGTCAACGTCCTCCGCAAACCCAGATACGTCAAGGAAGGGGTGTGCACGGGTTGCGGCGAATGTGCGAATGTCTGCCCTGTGACAAGACCGTGCGAATGGGACGAGGGCATTGCCGAAAGAAAGGCCATATACCGGCCCTTTCCCCAGGCCGTACCAATTACTTTTGCCATTGACAAAAAGGATCGGGCCCCCTGTGTGAACACCTGTCCGGCAGGGATCAACGTCCAGGGTTATGTACAGCTCATTGGCCAAGGGAAATACAAGGAGGCCGTTCAACTGATTATGGAGCATGTGCCGTTGCCCGGTGTGCTCGGTCGGGTTTGTCCTCATCCCTGTGAAGCCGAATGCCGAAGAAAGGAGGTGGATGAGGCCCTCTCCATCAGGGAGTTGAAGCGCTTTGTGGCCGACAAGGTAGCCCCAAGTGACCTCGACCATCCGAAGATCGATGAGCGATCCGAAAAAGTGGCCGTGGTGGGTTCGGGACCGGCCGGGCTGACTGTGGCTTATTATCTTCGACTTAAAGGGTATCAGATAAGCCTCTATGAGGCCCTGCCGGAGCTGGGAGGTATGCTCCGGGTGGGCATCCCGGATTATCGGTTGCCCCTGGAGGTCCTGGATCGAGAGATCGACCACATTGTCAAGTCGGGTGTGAACGTGCGAAAGCAAACAAGACTGGGTAAGGATTTTACGCTCAGCGATCTTGAGAAACAAGGGTTCAAGGCCGTCTTCCTTGGCATCGGGGCCCATTGTGGCACGAAACTGAACATCCCGGGCGAGGAGGACTTTCAAGGGGTCTTGGATGCCGTAGATTTCCTCAGGCCGGTGAATCTGGGAGTCCATGAACCCCCCCCCGGCAGGCGTGTGGTCGTCATTGGAGGCGGCAATGTTGCCTTTGATGCCGCTCGAACGGCGCTTCGCCTGAGTGCGGAGGAAATCCACATCGCCTACCGCCGAACCCGTGAAGAAATGCCGGCCTATAAAGAAGAAATTGAAGAGGCCCTGGCAGAGGGCGTGAAGATCCATTATCTCACAGCCCCCATGCGAATCCATGGTACGGACGGAAGATGCACGGGTCTTGAATGTGTGAAGACCGAGTTGGGCGAGCCGGACGCAAGCGGACGTCGGCGGCCGGTGCCTGTGGAGGGTTCCGAATTCATCATTGAATGTGACACGGTCATACCGGCCGTAGGGCAGCGGCCTGATCTGGAATGGATTGAGAGTGAACCCGCCCTTAAGACAACCCGTTGGGGCACTCTGGAAGTCAATCCCCATACCATGCAGACTTCCATCCCCCATGTGTTTGCCTCGGGTGATGCGGTCACAGGACCCGCAACGGTGATTGAGGCCATTTCTTCAGGCCACAAAGCCGTAGAGGCCATCGACCTTTTCATAAGCGGAAAAGATCTTGGGCGCCTTGCCGACGAGTTGGCGGCACAAGAAGCTCCAGGTCAAGACTGGCAGGAGATCCCGGAGGGGATTGTCCGAAAACCACGGGGCGAAGTCATCCATAGAGGGGCGAGCGAGAGGGCCCGTACCTTTGAGGAGGTCAGTCTGGGCTTGTCGGATGAGGCGGCAAAGCGGGAAGCCCAACGTTGCCTGAACTGTGGGACATGCAGTGAATGCATGGAGTGTGTACGGGTTTGTGAGGCAAAGGCCATAGATCATGCCATGAAGCCGGAAGAGAGGGAGATTGAGGTGGGGACTATTATCTTGGCCACAGGCTATGACCTGATGGACCCCACTCCCATGACGCAGTTCGGCTACGGAAAATATCCGAACGTCTTCACCAGCCTCGAGTTTGAGCGCCTCAATAATGCCACAGGACCCACCGACGGCAAGATCCTCCTAAGGAACGAAAAGGGCAACTTTACAGGAGCGCCTGAGAGTGTGGCCATTCTGCACTGTATCGGTAGCCGGGACAAGAATTTTCACGAATACTGCTCTCGTGTCTGCTGCATGTATGCCCTTAAGTATGGCCACATCATCAAAGACAAGGTGGGACATCACGCCAAGATCTACGACTATTACATTGACATGCGCTGCTTTGGCAAAGGGTATGAGGAGTTCTACATGAGATGCCAGGAAGAGGGAATCAACTTTGTCAGGGGTAAACCTGCTGAAATCACGAACCAGGCCCTGACCCCTGAAGAAGAAGGCAAACTCATCGTTATTGGCGAAGACACGCTTCTGGGCAGGCGATATCGAACTCCGGTGGATATGGTGATCCTGTGTTCTGCCATGGAGGCACGCAAGGATACCCTTGATGTCGGCAGGATCTTCGGCGTCAATCAGGGTGCGGATGGGTTCTTCTTGGAGGAGCACCCCAAGCTGGGGCCCTTGAATACCGCCACCGACGGGGTCTTCCTGGCAGGGGCCTGCCAGGGCCCCAAGGATATCCCGGATACGGTATCCCAGGCCTCAGGCGCAGCCGCCAAGGCCCTGGAGCTCGCCACACGGGGGGAGGTGGAGGTCTCCCCAACCATTTCCTGGATTGACCCGGATGTCTGTGCCGGCTGTCAGACCTGTATCGATCTATGCGCATACTCGGCCATTGAGTTTGATGAGCGAAGAGGGGTATCAGTTGTCAATGAAGCCCTTTGTAAGGGATGCGGGAGTTGTTCCGGATTTTGTCCCAGCGGTGCCGCGCAGATCAAACATTTTAACGAAAAACAAGTTTTTGCGGAGCTTGAAGGTATCATGGATGCGGTGGCTGCGGTGGGCATTTAGAGGATTATTGATTGTAGATTGAAGATTTTCGATTGAAAATTGAAAAAATTGTTGGAGGAAAAATATATGGCAGATTACGAACCAACCATCATCGCCTTTGTCTGTAACTGGTGCACTTACACGGCCGCTGATCTGGCAGGGACTTCAAGGTTGACATATCCAACCAACGTACGACTGATCCGCATGATGTGTACCGGTATGGTGGATCCCAAGTATGTGATTAAGGCTTTTCTGGAAGGAGCAGACGCCGTGCTCATCAGCGGCTGTCATCCGGGGGACTGCCATTACATCAATGGCAACTTCAAGGCACGGCGGAGGGTCAAGTTGCTCAAAGAGATCCTGCCCAGATTCGGTTTTGACGATCGAAGATTAAAGCTGACCTGGATTGGGGCGAGTGAGGGTGTGGATTTTGCCGCTACCATCAAGGAAATGGTGGACGAAATCAAGGCCCTTGGTCCCAATGAAGTCAGGGAAAAGATGATTCTGTAACAGACCCCTCGTCTCTTCTCCAGCCAAGATGGGAAGAGCGGCGAAAGGGGGATAAGCTGTTTTTTGGAGGAGACACATGGCCAGCATAAGAAAGATTGAAGTGAAAGAGCAGGACCTCCTTGCCTCTTTGAAAGACTTTTTTAAGGGAGTTCTCCAGAACGGGGAGATAGCCGCCTTGATGGTTTCCCAGCATCTTCCTATGAAGAATACGGTGATGCCTACACTGGTGACAGACCCTGAAAAGTTAAACGGGGCTGATCCCCTTGCGCCCGTTTTCCCCATCAACGCGGCAAAGGTGGTTTCCAGGCTCACCCGCAGACCCATTGATGAGACAGTGGCCGTGGTGCTGCGCCCTTGCGAGATCAGGGCCTTCATCGAACTGGTGAAGCTCAAACAGGGAAGCATGGACAATATGGTCCTGCTGGGAATAGATTGCCTCGGGGCTTACAGCAACATCCATTATCCCCGGTTTGCCGGAGAAGACGGTGCGGAATCCACACGCCGTTTTTTTCAAAATGTCTCATCCGGAAAGGGGACGACCCATGAAGACTTTGATCTGTCTCCGGCCTGCAAGGCCTGTGAGCACCCGATTCCGGAGAATGCGGACCTGCTGATCGGGCTGTTGGGTGTGGATACCGACAATCAACTCATGCTAAAGGCCAACACGCCAAAGGGGGAGGCACTACTTGAAAAACTTGGCCTTCCGAAAACCGTTGAGCCGGAAGGCCGTAAACAGGCCATGGATGCCCTTGTGGCTGAGCGCGTCGCATATAGGGATAAGATGTTCGAGGAGACAAGCGAAGCCACAGCAGATATCGAAAAACTCACGAGCTATCTGGCCAACTGCGTGAACTGCTATAACTGTCGGGTGGCCTGCCCTGTCTGTTACTGTAAGGAGTGCGTGTTTGTCACGGATGTGTTTAACCATGAGCCTTCTCAGTACCTGCGCTGGGCCAGCCGCAAAGGTATCATTAAGATGCCTACGGACACAGTGTTTTACCACATCACCCGATTGGCCCATATGAGCACCGCCTGCATCGGCTGTGGCCAGTGCTCCAACGCCTGTCCCAACAATATTCCGGTCATGGAAATCTTTCGAACCGTTGCCAGCTTCACGCAAAAGGCATTTGACTACGAAGCGGGCAGAAGCGTAGAGGATGAACCCCCTTTATCAGTTTTTCGAGAAGAAGAGTTCCGGGATGTGACCGGAGGAAAGGATTAGACTCAGTTGTCTCTGCGCTATCGTTAATCGATATGAGAACTGTTCCCAGGGACAACCGGAGGTTGTTTTATGAAGAAGAAGATCGGATCAGCCTTAGTCGTAGGGAGCGGCATCAGCGGTATACGTTCTGCCCTTGATTTGGCAGAAACCGGCTACCATGTCACGCTGATAGACCGAGCTCCCAATCTGGGCGGTATCTTGACTCAGTTGGACTATCAGTTCCCCACAGATCATTGCGGCATGTGCAAGATGCTCCCGTTGGTGGAGAGGGACGCCTCCTCGCAGTATTGCCTGCGAAAGGGCCTGTTTCACGAAAACATCGACATCATGCTCTCTACTGAATTGACGGCCCTGGAAGGCGAACCGGGTAAATTCCAGGTCACACTCCAACAAAAACCGACCCTTGTAGACCCGACGCGCTGCATCGGTTGCGGAGAGTGCTCCAGGGTCTGTCCCGTGGAGGTCCCGGATGCCTTTAATGAAGGATTTACCAAGAGGAAGGCGGTCTATCTGCCTGTCCCCCACAATATTCCGAACACCTACGTTGTGGACATGGCCTCCTGCACAAACTGTGGCGAATGTGAAAAGGCCTGCCCCACCAAGGCGATTGATTTCGGTCTGGAGGCCCGTCGAGAGTTTCGTGTCCTGGTGGTGGATGATGAGTTGGTCGTCCGGGACTCCCTCAAAGAATGGCTGGAAGAGGAAGGCTTTCAGGTCGATATGGCCGAATCCGGCACGGAGACCTTAGACAAGGTCACCAAAGAGATCTACCACCTCCTGCTCCTGGACATCAAGATGCCCGGCATGGATGGTGTGGAAGTCCTCAAACGGTGCAAAGAGCTCCGGCCGGAACTCCCTGTGGTGATGATGACGGCCTATGCCACCGTGGAGACCGCCGTGGAAGCCATGAAGATGGGCGCCCTGGATTACCTGATGAAGCCTTTTGACCCCGATACCCTGGTTCCCCTGATCCTACGGCTATACCAGAAGATCGAACGGGCCGGGGAACATCGGATCGAAGTGGGCTCCGTGATCTTAGCTGCAGGTTTTGAGTCCTATGACCCGACTCAAGGCGAAAACACCTATGGCTACGGCGAGCTGCCCAATGTGGTGACCAGTATCGAGTTCGAACGACTACTCAGCGGCAGCGGGCCCAATCAAGGAAGACTGCTAAGACCCAGTGATGGAAAAGAGATTCAAAGGGTGGCCTGGCTTCAGTGTGTTGGGTCTCGCGATCCGAAATCTGAGGCCGACTTTTGCTCCTCGGCTTGCTGCATGTTCTCCATCAAGGAGGCCCTTCTGGCGAAAGAGAGAAGTGGCGGAAGGGTGGAGACATCCATATTCTACATGGATATGCGGACCTTTGGAAAGGACTTCCAGCGTTACCGGGATCGTGCGGAAAAAGAGTGTGGTGTCCGGTTCTTGAGGAATAGGGCGCATACGGTTGAGCCCGGCCCGGATGAGGATCTTATCATCTGGTATGCAGATCTCGACGGCAACAGACAAGAAGAGGCCTTTGATCTGGTGGTGCTTGCTGCTGGTCAAAGGCCGCCTTCAGGCACCAAGGAAATCGCGGAAATGACCGGCATGGGGCTGAATTCGTGGGGATTCTGCGAGCTCGAGCCCTTCTCCCTGAGCCGAACCACACAGGAAGGTATTGTGGCAGGAGGCTCGTTTTCAGGACTCAGGGACATCTCGGAGTCCGTGATACAAGCAAACTCTGCCTCCCTTGCGGCATCCAAGCTGATCCACCTAAAAGGAGGCGGTCTGGCCGTGGAGCCGGGCTCTGAGCCCGTGTTTCGCGATGTCTCAAAGGAGCCGCCACAGGTCTCGGTCGCCCTGTGTACGTGTGAAGGCACCCTGGCAGAGGCCGTGAGCGTAGATGCCCTAAAAGCGTGGATACAAGATCAACCCTGTGTGACTGAGGTTCATGCCATAGATCGCTTCTGCACGCAGGAAGGCTGGGATGCATTCAAAGAGTCCATGAAGGAAAACGGGGCCAATCGGATCCTGGTGGCTGCCTGCATGCCCTATGTGTATACCAAAAGAGTGCGGGAACTCGGTGAGAGCGTGCAGCTTAGTCCGTCGCTCATAGATGTGGTCGACATCCGCACTTGCGCATTTCCAGGCCATGAAGTGAACAAAGAACGGGTGATTCAGGATATCAAGTCCATTATCTTGACAGGTATCACCAAGGTAAAAGGGATGGACCCCTCATCCACGCCCTTCCGGCGAATTGTACAAAAGGCCCTCGTGGTCGGGGGTGGCATTGCGGGGATGAGTGCGGCACTTGCTATTGCCGACCATGGCTTTGAAGTCCATTTGGTTGAGCAAGCAGAAGAGCTGGGAGGCAATCTGAGGTCCCTACACCGAACCATCCAGGGAGATTCCCCGCAAGAGCTCCTGGAGGAGACCATCTCCAAGATACAAAAACACCCCTTAATCCAGACCTATAATAATGCCAAAGTGATTCATTCCCATGGACATGTGGGCCGTTTCCTAACCACCATTGAAAAACAGGACGGTGTGGGGGAGACCATCGAGCACGGGGTCACCATCCTGGCCACCGGGGGGGCAGAGGCCAAGACAGAAAGCTTCGGGTACGGGAAAAGCGAGGCCATCCTCACCCAGCACGAACTGGAGGATAAACTTGCCGCAGGCAACCTGGACCCCAAAGACCTCTCAGCCGTGGCCATGATTCAATGCGTGGATTCCAGGGAAGAACCGCGCAATTACTGTAGCCGTATCTGTTGTGCCTCTGCCTTGAAAAATGCCCTTTATCTTAAGGAGCAGAATCCGGAGATCGACGTCTACATCTTTTACCGGGACATCATGACCTATGGTTTCCTGGAGGCCTATTATACCCAGGCACGCAAGGCAGGCGTTATCTTTATCCAGTACGATGTGAGGGAGAAGCCTCAGGTGAGCGTTAAAAAGGCTCAGCCTCTCATTTCTGCTGTTGACCCGATCCTGGGTCGGAGCCTGGAGATCCGACCAGACTTGTTAGTTCTCAGCACAGGGATCGTTCCCCACGACGTTAGAACACTCGCAACGGTTTTCGGAGTGGATCTCAATCAAGATGGTTTCTTTCAGGAAGCTGAATCCAAATGGCGCCCTGTGGACTTCATGAAGGAGGGCGTGTTCATGGCCGGTATAGCCCACTCACCCCGCTCCATCACCGAGTCTATGGCCATGGCAGATGCAGCAGCTCAGCGGGCCCTGAGGATCCTGGCCAATGATCGCCTGGCCGCAGGGGGTATAGTGGCGGAAGTCCGCCACAGCCTCTGCTCCCTTTGTGAGCGATGTATCGACACATGTCCTTACGGCGCCAGATATAGGGACGAGGAAGAAGACAAAATTGTCGTCGATGAACTCATGTGTCAAGGCTGCGGTTCCTGCGCTGCAGTCTGCCCCAATAGCGCATCGGTATTACGGGGCTATCGGGACCAACATCTATTTGAGGTCATTGATGCAGCCTTGGATAACATTTTTGCTGGCTGAATAGAAGAAGGAGAGGAAACCCGATGGGCGAAAAACAACCAGATTATTTCACTCCCCCCAATGAGTCAGATCTCATCGCCGATATTCAAGAAAAGATTCAGGCCTGTATGCAATGCGGGACCTGTACAGGTTCTTGCGCCAATTCCTTTGCCATGGACCTTACCCCCCGTCACTTATGGAGGCTGGTCCAGATAGGGGAGACAGAGGAGATACTTAATAGTAAAACCTTTTATTTATGCTCGGCTTGTTATTACTGCACACTTCGTTGCCCGCGCGGACTTCCGTTGACAGAGACAATGACGGGTCTCAAGCGGTTGGCAGTAGCAAGAGGTATTAAAAGGCATAAGCAAAGCACCTACTTCTATCGAGCCATTATGGATACGGTACAACGCTATGGTCGAATGAGAGAAATGGAGTCTATCAATCGCTACTTTCTATCCATGAAAAACCCATTTTTCCCTTTGGGTTTTCTTTCAATGGGCCTAAAACTTTTAAGCAAAAGAAAGATACCCATTCAACTACCCGTATTGGTACCGGTAAAAGATGAACAGGGAAAAGTGAGATACTTTGAGGGAAGATTTGACAGGCTCTTCCGGAAGGTGGAAGAACTGGAGGCGACGTCGTGAAATACATCTACTACCCGGGCTGCACTTTGGAGGCTACAGCTCAGGAATACGATCTCTCAACCAGAGCTGCCATGAGAGCCCTTGGTGCGGAATTGGTTGAATTGGATGATTGGACATGTTGTGGTTCCAGTGCAGCAGAGGCAAGCAGTTATCTTCTCTCTATGGTCCTTGCCGCTCGAAATCTGGCCCTGGCCGAAGGCATGGATACAGAAGCTGATATCATGATCCCCTGCAGTGCCTGTTATTTAAATCTAAGGCGTGTTGAAGATCACGTACACCGTGAAGAAGGGCTTTTGGACAAGATCAATGAGGCCCTTAAAGAAGAAGGCCTGCAGTACAAGGGCGGGATCAAGGTGCGCCATCTCCTGGACGTGTTGGCTACTGATTTTCATCCTGAAGACGTCCGACCTTTGGTCAAACGAAATCTCTCTGGCCTAACGATCGCCCCCTATTATGGGTGCCAGGCCCTTCGGCCGTATTGTGATTTTGATGATCCCCAAGAGCCCCGCTCGATGGAACCTTTAATTCAGGCCCTTGGAGCTGAAGTACATCCCTGGGGAGTAGGATCAAAATGTTGCGGTGCTGCATTAATGACCACAAAGAAGAATGTGGCCTTGGAACTCACAGGTGCGATCCTCAAGGCGGCGCAGGGGGCTGATTGTATTGTCACTGTCTGTCCTATGTGCCAGATGAACTTGGAGGCGTTTCAGGGGAAGATCTCTAAGACGCAAGGGGAGGACTTGGGTATATCCATACTTTATCTTCCACAGCTTATGGGGTTGGCCTTTGACCTGCCAGAGGAGGAGCTAAAACTGAGTCTCAATCTTGCCCTGACTAAGGCCTTTCGGAGCAAGCTATATCAGGTATGAATTTCCGGAAACGAACTCAAGAGATACAAGGCTATCCAATAGAGGAGGCTAATTAATGGAGCAATTAGTATTAAACCCAAAAAAGAGCAGACTTAGAGTGGCCCCGGAATGGGCCGATATCTGCTTCACATGCGGGACCTGCGCAAGCGGTTGCCCCATCACCGGGGTGGATAATCTTGATCCAAGAAAGGCGATTCGCATGGCTGCGCTCGGGCTGGATCAGGAGCTGATCGACTCCAGGTTCCCATGGATATGCACACTATGCGGTCGATGTGAATATGCTTGCCCGCAGGGAGTGGAACTCCTGAAGACGTTTCGTCGAGCCAGGACTCTGAGGGAAAGGGATAAGGTACCCGGCCCCATCCATAAGGGTGTGGTCATGGATCTGGAGAGGGGGAACAACCTCGGGATACCAAAGGATGATTTCCTCTTTCTTCTCGCAGATCTCGCCAAAGAGATGGATGAAGATGAGGGTTTCCCCGGATTTTATGTGCCTGTTGACAAAAAAGGGGCCAATATCCTTGTGACCATCAACTCAAAGGAGCCATTCGGGGAGCCTGATGACATGAAATTCTGGTGGAAGATATTCTATGCCGCCAAAGAGGACTGGACAGTGCCGTCGGAAAACTGGGAAGGGGTCAATTGGGGTCTTTTTTCCGGTGATGACGAATCCATGAAAACACTTGTGGGCAGGATTGTGGAGCATATGGAGCGATTGGACTGCAAGACGCTCCTCTTACCCGAATGAGGACACGCATACTATGCGACCAGGCTTGGTCTGCAAACATGGTTTCCTGAAGTTTTTGAAAAATACAAGGTGGTCTCAGTCCATGACCTTTTAAAAGAATACATTGAAACAGGGAGGGTCAAAGTTGACAGGTCCATCCATAAGGAGTTGACTACTATCCATGACCCATGCAACTACGGACGGAAGAGCCAGAAGGCCTTCGGCCACGGTTATTTTGAAGAACCGAGATGGATCACTCAACAGTGTTGTGAAAATTTTGTGGAGATGTACCCCAATAGGATGAACAATTACTGCTGTGGAGCAGGAGGCGGTGCGTGGGCCATGCCCTATGCGGCTGAAAGGATCTCTTATGGCCGGGTCAAGGCGAAGCAGATTATGGGTACCAGAGCCAAGATGGTCGTTGCTCCCTGCCATAACTGTCGTGATCAGATCATGAAGGATTTGACCAAAGAGTATGAATTGGATATAGAGACAAAGTATCTTTGGGAGCTGGTAGCCGATTCACTTGTTGTTGAGCCCTGGAGTAAAGATGAGATAAATAAGGCTAATGAGCTGAGGGACGCACAATATGAAAGGGATGGTGTTGATCTGGATGAAGGATATTAGAAGCCCCAACGCTATTACGCCAACTTATTGAGTAGATACATGTCTTTTTACCAACTCGTATGCTTGGCAGAGGGTTGGGCTCCTTCCCTATAAATGACGTTCTCGTATGAATCCCAGGACTTGAAGCACGGTCTTAATGAGAACAAATGTAAGGCCGCACCCTACAATGGTAAGAGCGGTATATAAGAGCCCGAAAAAGAGAATATATTCAATATTCCATTGCCATTCAAAACTAAAGGGAGTCATCTATGCTCTCCTATTGGTGAGATAAGATGAAGAACTTGTTTTTTCGGTAAAAGAGTATAGAGTAATTAAGCCTGCTCGTCAAGCGCAAACAGGCCACATGTGCAAACAGGCCACAACATATGCGGTTTCAAACTCTATTCTGGGCCGAAAAACTAAAAGAAAGGCGCCCAGACAAATCGGGACTTAAGGCTCCCCGATAAATCGGAATACCGTCTGTCTTATCGTAGATCCCGGATAGTCAGGGCGCCTTATGCCTGCTTTTTTTATTCCGGAGACCTGTAGAATTAAACCATTTAAAAGTGCCAAACTTCTACCTCTAAAGGCATGAGATTTTTTAATGAATCAACCGCCAAAAAACCAAACACAGATCATCCTTGACAGTATTGCCGATGGAGTCTTTACCGTTGATTCAGATTGGAAGATCACCTCCTTTAACCGGGCAGCAGAAAAAATAACCGGCATAAAAAAAAAGGAGGCCATTGGCCATCTTTGCTGGGAGGTATTCAAGGCGAGTATCTGCGAAAAACTCTGTTCTTTGCGTCACACCATGGAAACCGGATCTCCCGTCGTCAATCAATCCATCTATATTCTCAACTCAGAAGGAGAACGTGTTCCTGTCAGCATTTCAACCGCCCTTTTAAAAGATTCAAAGGGTAATGTCATAGGGGGCGTAGAGACCTTCCGGGATCTCAGTGTCGTTGAAGCCCTGCGAAAGGAACTATACGAGCGGCATTCCTTTTTAGACATCATCAGCAAGAGCAAAGAAATGCAGCGTCTTTTCGGGTTGCTGGAGCAGGTGTCTGAAAGTGATTCTACCGTCTTGCTCCAAGGAGAAAGCGGTACGGGAAAAGAACTCTTTGCAAAGGCCATCCATTCCCTCAGTTCCAGGAGAGATGGCCCCATGATCACCGTCAACTGCGGCTCTCTGCCTGATACGCTCCTGGAATCCGAACTATTCGGGTATAAAGCCGGGGCCTTCACGGATGCCAAAAAGGACAAGCAGGGACGCCTGGCCATTGCCCAAGGGGGGACGCTCTTTCTCGATGAGATCGGAGATGTCTCTCCGGCCCTTCAGGTTCGGCTTCTCCGCGTATTTCAGGATAGGGTCTATGAACCCCTCGGGGGCACAAAGCCCGAAAAGGCGGATGTGAGGTTTGTGGCGGCCACCAACAAGAACCTGGAAGCGCTTGTGAAACAGGGCAAATTTCGCGCGGATCTGTATTATCGCATCCACGTCGTGAAACTGGTCCTTCCACCCCTTAGAGACCGAAAAGAAGATATTCCTTTGCTGACTGAACACTTTATCCGGAAATTCTGCCGCCTCAGCGGCAAGGAGATCCACGGCCTATCACCTGAAGTGTTGCCTATCCTGATGTCCCACGAATTCCCGGGGAATATACGCGAACTGGAAAACATTATCGAACACGCCATTGTGGTCTGCAAAAACGATGTGATCGGCAGGGATCACCTCCCTGACTACCTTTGCGAAAGATCAGATGCCCTCCGAGGGAAAACCCTCACAGGAGCTCGCGAAAAGGACGCTTCGTGGGATGAAATGGAAAGAAGCTTTGTCTATGAGGCCTTAAGGAAGAACCATTGGAACAGGGCCACTACTGCGGCCCAACTGAATATCCATACCACGACCCTCTGGCGGAAGATAAAGCGGCTACATCTTGAACTCCCCAAAAGGGACGGCAGGACAAGAATCACCTGAAACCAATTACAAATCATTCCATAATTACTGTGATATCGCTAATTAATCCAGCCCCCTTCGCCGAGCGAAAGGTCCGAAAAAGATTTTTTACGGGGTTTTCAATATATAGTCTTCTAACGCAGCCTGTAGGGTCTCGGCTGCAAGTTCGGCGCAGTGCATATGATCCCTTGGCAGGCCACCTATGGCCTCCTGGATGAAACGGGCATCCATGTCTACGATCTCATCAGGGCCCTTCCCCTTAACAAGCTCCGCGGCAGCAGATACACAGTTCAGGCTAAAAGTGCATCCGTCCGTCCAATAGGCGCTATTGACAACTTGATCCCTGTCAAATTTCAGGCTAATTTCCATGGTATCCCCGCAGCGGCCCGTGATTCGAGCCTTGCCATTGGGCGTCTTTACATGAGGCGTCAGCCAATAGCTGACAAGGAACCATATTCCGACCGTCACTGATATAACGACGGCGGCAGTCCCTATCCATGTGAGATGTTCAAGCATGAATCTCCCTGATCCCCTTCTCCGCAGTAAGACCATAAGACTGATATTTACCTCTGCCACCGACAATATAGCAAAGATGATGCCAAGTAGAAAGTGAATCCACAAACCGGCGTTCTGATTCCTGTTGCCCTGAAGCTACATCCAACCGTTCTGCTGGCAAGAATCTGGCTCAAAAAGAGGCAACATCAGAATAGGCCAAGCAAAGATATTGTATATTTGCAATCTTATGCACTTTCAATCATTGCGTATTTGAAACGATAGGTCTTTACCTGAAAAACCAAACTCTTCTGAAATTATAAATTACTTAATCATATTAGATGGTTATATTATTTTGCCATTTTTCAGAAATTGGCACGAAAACTGCTGTATAAAGTTTCAGATGGTCCTTGCTCATTCCCTATTATTTAGGGACATCGGCATGCGACTCCATTATAAGAGGAGGGCTAATAGATGAAAGTGGCAGTAAGTTCCTCTGGAAAGGATTTGGATTCTCAAGTCGACCCTCGTTTCGGCCGATGTGCTTTTTTCGTGATCATTGAGACTGACGATATGGGTTTTGAGTCCTTTGACAATGAAAATATCGCCTTGGGCGGTGGTGCAGGAATTCAATCGGCACAGTTCGTGGCCTCCACAGGCGCCAAGGCCGTCATCACCGGGAATTGTGGGCCAAATGCCATGCGCACCCTTTCAGCTGCAGGGGTAGAACTGTTTGTCGGCCAGGCAGGAACCGTAAGAGACGCCGTAGAGAGGTATAAACGGGGTGAATTGAGGGCCGCAAGCGAAGCCAATGTGACGGATCATTACGGTATGGGTTCGGGCCGTGGTATGGGTATGGGTGGCGGCATGGGCATGGGCCGAGGCATGGGTATGTCCGGGCAGAATGCTCCAAGCCGGCCTGATGCGGAACCCTTGAGCGACGACCAGGAATTGAAGCTCTTGAAAGAGCAGATGCAAGACATTGCAGAGCGGATCAGGAAATTAGAAAAGAACCATTAAACCCGTATGACTTCGACGTCAAATCGAATGGCGGTTTGTCATCAATGAAGATAGCTATTCCGATCTGGGAAGATAAAATATCCCCTGTCTTGGATGCGGCCTCGAGGCTGTTGATCGTGGAAGTCGTTGACCATGAAGAGATGTCCCGTTTTGAGACATACCTTAAGGAGCGGGAATTATCTCACAGATGTCTTCGCATTCGAGGGCTCGGCATCCATACTCTGATATGTGGCGCCGTATCAACGTCCTTTTCAAAGATGTTGGAGGCATCCGGCATAGACCTTATCCCCGGGATTTCCGGCCACCCCGAGGATGTCCTGGATGCCTATCTCCATGGGAACCTCTCCCATTCGAGATTCTCAATGCCGGGTTTTCACAGAAATAGATCTTACTAGCCGGGTTATGATGACTTAGACATCGCATCGGCTCTTTTTTATCAATCAGATCTTTCCCGGTTGCCGAGTGGCATGAGGCGCAGGACACAGGGCGGAACGGTTATTGTTGAGGCATCATTGGTTATCAAGGTTGCGTAGGAAAAACAGACGAGAGAAATCCGAGGATCGCACGTAAAGACATTGGAGACATAATGCAATATGGAGATATTTGAGACATGGGAGGTCAAATCAACATGACACAGACAAATCAAAGCTGCGGATTGAATAGCCAGAAAGACCAGCATGAGATGCAGGATGCTGAGATCCGCGACACACTAAAGCATATTAAGCACAAGATATTGGTCATGAGTGGTAAAGGGGGCGTGGGGAAAAGCAGTGTGGCGGCTTATCTCTCTGTAACCTTAGCCAAAAGAGGATATAAGGTGGGACTGATGGACGTGGACCTTCATGGGCCAAGCATCCCGAGAATGCTGGGCCTCAGAGGGACCTTACAGCCATCTTTTCATCCTGGAAAAGCGGTTCCAGTCAATTATCTGCCTAACATGCAGGTTATCTCTATTGAACCCCTCCTGGGCGAAAACAAGGACGTGGCCACCATCTGGAGAGGACCTCTCAAGATCGGTGTTATAAGACAGTTCATCTCAGATATTGAGTGGTCAGATCTCGATTACCTGATCATTGACTCTCCCCCCGGGACCGGTGACGAACCCTTGACGGTTGCGCAGACCATTCCGGATGCCAAGGCCTTGATCGTCACGACTCCCCAGGAGATCTCACTGGCTGACGTGAGAAAGTCCATCAACTTTTGCCGTCAAGTCAAGATGGAAATCTTGGGTATAGTGGAAAACATGAGCGGCCTTGAGTGTCCGCACTGTGGCAAGAATATTGAACTCTTTAAGGCACGAGGAGGCCAACTGCTGGCAAAACAAACAAATTTGAAGCTCTTAGCGTCCCTGCCCTTCGAACCTAACGTCGTTAAAGAAGGGGATATGGGGAGTGTGGCAAGCCTAAAGAATGAGCAACTGGCTTTCACCCGTGAGTTCAACAAGATGGTGGATCAGATTGTAGAACTCACGACCGAAGGGCAACGCGCTCTTATGAAAGAAGACGAGAAAGAGGCAGACCTCAGAGATAAGGTTATTTTTGCAGTCCCTGTATCAGAAGGGAAGCTTTGCTCCCATTTCGGGCATTGCAACCAGTTTGCCCTGATTGAAACTGCACACGGCAAGATCAAGGGTCAATCCATGCACACACCCCCTCCTCACGAGCCCGGCGTTTTGCCCAAATGGCTCCATGAGTTGGGGGCCAATGTTGTCATTGCCGGCGGAATGGGGTCCAGTGCTCAGGGTTTGTTCAATCAAAACGGCATCAAAGTCATCACCGGGGCCCCCATGGATCCTCCGGAGTCCTTGGTCAATCAATACCTTTCGGATATCCTGGTCACCGAAGAGAATGTTTGCGATCATTAAAACTAAAATGGGACCAAGAAGAAGGACTGTCAGACATGAAACCTGATGTGATTCACCTCAGATCCTGCCTTGTCAATACCACACCGGCGTGTCCCTACACGAATGCCGAAGAACTGGCCAAGGTCCTGGAGGGAAAGACCGGGGTCAAAGTGGTCATGGGCACACACGATTATCATTGACATATAAAACAACTTGTGGCACTCGTAAAAATTCCGAAAAGAACTTTTTACGGGGCTATCAATGGTCGAACACACCACCAATCAAAACAAACCTTTCTTGGGAGGTGAACGATATGGCACCAAAAGGACAGGGAATGGGTGGAGGTAGAGGAAGGGGTCAGGATCAATCCGGTCGGGGAAGAGGCATGGGGGGAGGCCGTGGCCTGGGACCCGCAGGCGATTGCGTCTGCCCAGATTGCGGG
>CAYRFN010000003.1:0-68647 GCA_964423495.1 uncultured Desulfobacteraceae bacterium | reverse complement strand
CGTATACCGTGTAATGATAAAGCGCCTCTTTTAGGGCGATGGATACGCCGGCCCCCGCGCCCGGGCCGCTATCAAATCCAGATTGACAAAGAGCATTACTACGGCATCTTCTATCGGGAGGATCTCCCCTCTCTCCGCATGCTTCATTTGGATCACGGCCCCCTTGTGGAACAGGAGGTCCAGGTCCGTGATCTTGCCTTCTACGAGACCCTCATTAAAGGAGGCGCCCTATGAGTGTATCCCAACTTGCCCGGATTCAGGACAACCTCAAAGATCTGAAACTCTACAGAATCGGCGAGCTATTAGAAGGCAGCCTGGAAGAGGCCTCCAAGAATAGCCTCTCCTACAGCGACTTTCTCGACCAACTCCTCAGCCAGGAAGTCTCTGCCAAAAAGGAAAAAAACGTGGCCATGCGCACTTCCCTGGCCAAGTTTCCCTTCGTCAAGACCCTGGAGAGTTTCGACTTTAACTTTCAGCCTTCTATAGACAAAAAGAGAATGAAGGAACTGGCTGCCTGCCGGTTTACCCCCAACGGGGAAAATGTCCTCTTATTGGGCCCTCCCGGCGTGGGAAAAACCCACCTCGCCGTGGCCCTAGGGATCAAGGCGGTTACCGAGAGCTATCGCACCTACTTCATACAAGCCATGCCCCTGGTGGCCTCCCTTACCAAAGCCTATTCGGAAAACAGTATCGAAGAACGGCTGAAGTTTTATTGCCAACCCAGATTGCTCATTATCGATGAGATCGGCTACATACCAATCGATCGCCATGGCGCGCGGCGCGCCCATCTCTTTTTCCAGCTCATCTCCAGGCGATATGAGAAGGGAGCCCTCATTCTCACTTCAAATCGAAGCTTCAGTCAGTGGAACGAGATCTTCGGAGATCCGGTCATCGCCACAGCCATCCTAGCATCCTCCATCATTCCACAACCATTAACATCAAGGGCGACTCCTATCGCCTGAAGGAGAAGGTAAAGGCCGGCCTGCTTAAGGCCTCTGAAACTGATCATCATTAACCAAAGGGGGATAAATTTTTAAATCCCACAAAGGGTAAATTTTCGGATCCCCTTGACACAAATACCGATCTATGTCGGGGTCTCGAGGTCCGGCGGAATTCCCCAACCGCGGTTTCGTTAGTGTCTGAATCACAGTTGACTTGCCCACCTTACTTGAATAATCGGCTCTCCAGAGATGGAAATCTACTAAGATCCTGGTGGGGTAAGTACATAGCTGACATAAGTTCCTCTTCAAATCCTGATGTAACCGTCAGCTCTATGTAACGTGCGCTTTCGGATATCATTTGAGCGTCTTCTCTCTTTTCTCGTGAAAGGAGGGCGCATATTGCCCCCGCACCAGCTCCATTCCCTATGGTCTTAACCTTGTTTAAGGGTATGTCTGGATAAAGACCGATAATCTTCGAGCTCTCTTTACTAGTATAATTTCCAAAGGCTCCCGCCAGAATGATACGATCTATGTCTTTCTCTTCAATACCCCTTCTCTTCATTAGCACCGAGGCTCCAGCGTAGAGGCTAGCTTTTGCAAGTTGGATTTCACCAATATCTCTTTGTGTTATTACTATATCCCCTACGCTATTTTTTGTTTTGTCGGACCATTCTATTACAAATTCCGGAAGCTTGTCCCTTTCTCTTACCCTAAGGTTCTTCAAATCGAGATTGATCGCACCCGTCTTCAATATCACTCTGGACTTGAGCATCTCGGCTATTAAATCTATTAGGCCTGAACCACATATCCCCCTTGGTGGGACATCGTCAATTGTTTCATATTCAACATCTAAAGTGTCATCATATATGTGTACCTTTTCTATCGCACCAGTCGTTGCTTGCATGCCGTGTTTTAAAGATGCGCCCTCGAGCGCAGGTCCAGCGGCGCATGAACAAACTTCGATATAATCTCTATTACCTAACACAACCTCTCCATTGGTCCCAATATCGAGCGCCAATGTCAATTCTGGCTCTTTATATAAATTAGTTGATAGTATTACACCTATATTATCACCGCCAACATAACCAGCTATAATAGGAAGGACATAGACATTAGCCCTTGGATTGATTTTGAGGCCGAGGTCGCTGGCTTTTAGGTTAATACCCTTTTTGATCACGGGCGGATATGGAGATAAAGCCATAAACTTTGGACTTAGCTCAAGGAATATATGTTGCATTACTGAGTTTCCTGCAATGCTGGCTTCGAATACATCTTTTAATCGAGTTTCAGTTTTTGTACATAATTTTCCTATGATATTATTTAGAGCCTCGATAATGACATTATGAAGTTCATTAAGTCCATTTGAATTTTCGATACAATAGTTCATTCTTGTCATTATATCTGCCCCATATAATATCTGAGGATTTAATATAGCTTCAGTAGCTATTACTTTTCCAGCGCTCAAATCAACTAAATATCCAACTACAGTCGTTGTCCCTATGTCAACGACAACTCCATAGGTTCTTGCTAAATTTCTCTTTTTCTCTATCGAAAGGATATGTTTATTATCCCAAACTGTTACCGCCATGCTCCATTCATTTTCTCTAACAATGTCTGGCAATTCCTTAAGCAAATCGTGACCTATTTCTAAGTCAACGAGTCCATATTCCCTATTGAGAAAACCTGCTAATCTTTCAAAATCGGGGGTCGGATCTTCCAAAGTTGGCTCTGGAACATTTACGAGATGATTGCGTACAAGTGGAAGTGGAGTAAATCCACCACTTACTTCACTAATTTCTGATAGTATTTTTTGGGCTCTTTCTTGATTCTCTGGTGCAATTTCAACTATTACATGGCTTCCTTCTTCAACCGAGCCAAAGAATCTTTCCGAACTTTCAATCTTGGCAGCACAGCCAAGTCTAAAACCATCAGCAAGTAGTTCACTATCAACTAGATCCTTTTCAACCACAGTAAGTTCGTTGACATTTTCAGCACCTTGAGAGATTTTGACTTTACATTTTCCGCATTTTGTTTTTCCGCCACACAGGGATTCAATTTTGATACCAGCTAATCTTGCAGCATCAAGTAAACTGCTTCCAACATCGACTTCGATCCTTTTCGCATAAGGGTTGAAAACGATTACAACCTTTCTTTTGCTCATAGTCTCCTCTGATGGTCTGTTCTAAGACAAAGTATCAAAGCAAAAGCCTGCAGTGGTTCAATTTACATGTCCCCGGCTGGGCTTAAGAAAAATCTGGTACTTATCCTCAGATGAAAGCCCTCGTCTCCTCTCTCTGCTCAAACCAATAGGCGCATCCAATTGTCCCGACATCTGGTCTTTCCCCTCTTTATTTCTATCCTACTCCAGCGAGTTCTTACACAGGCCGCCTCCTAGAAGTTCAGTTACAACTTTGACCGCATCTGTTTCGTCTTGCCCATATGCATCTGCACCTAATGTCTTCGCGTCCGATAGAGTTACAGCTCGTCCTCCAACCAGGAGTTTGACCTTAGTCTCGTTTTTAACGATTACGTTGATTGTTTCCCTCATTTTGTATAGACATGGGGTCATTGTAGCAGATAATGCACAGATATCAGCTTTCACTTCATTTATTTTATACAAATATTGGTATTTAGGCACACTTCTACCAAGGTCATACACGTCATATCCAGCGGCTTCAAGCATTAACTTCACTAAATTCTTCCCAAGGTCATGAGTATCCCCCTCCACGGTACCTATTACTATTTTGCTAGCATCGTTTCGTTTCTCAGCATGAGCGAAATGAGGCCTGATTATGTCTATCACTAAGGACGCCGTCTCTGATGATGCGTAGCGTGGAGGCAGGAAGAACTCTGTCATTGTAGTCATTTCATCCATTGCTTTTTTTAGGCTTCTTATGATCTCATCAGGATGAATTCCTATCCTTAGCGCTTCTTTAGTCGCATTTACTGCAGTTCCTTTGTCACCATCGATAATACTCTTAATAATCTTATTTAGTGCTTCATCTCCCATTTAAATCACCTCCTGTATTTCTAGGATAATTAACGAGTAACCTAGCTACGAGACTTAGCCTTTTATATTCTAATTGGCCCTTTCCAAAACATCAGTAGTTTGACTAGTGTCGTGTCAATCAAGAAATGTCATTTCGACCGCAGGGAGAAATCTAAGATTTCTCAGTCGTGAAGACTCCCTCGAAATGACAGAGTATCGTTGACATGACAGTAGGGTCATTTTGTCCTTACCAACTAAAGTCAATAGCTCGTCGCTGTCTGCTCCAAGCTAATCCTAGACTCTTCTTTCATTGTCCATAAATGAGATACGGAAACCAAAGCGCGATGTTAGGGAAAAACACTATCAGGACCCCAACGATAATAATCGCGGGTAGAAAAAGCAGTGCCCCGTAACTGAGATGCCTCCGGGGCGTAACCTCCAATGACCGTAACGATTAAGACTAAACAAATGATACCAAATTAATAATGAGCTCTTTTTTTTCTGCATTTTTCCAACTCCGAGATAATTATTCTCCTTTTTACCTAATTTTTTCCAGACGTTCCATGAGCTCTGGTCTGCTGCAGTATGGTTGTTCATCTTCGCTTTTGACTTTGTATATCTTCACTAAATAGGTATTGTCGATAGCAACCCCCATGTATGGCTCACACTCGCCTAAATCAGGACATGGGGCGATAGCATTAATATTTGACACGAAGCAGCCATACAGCGATGGCCATTTAGGATCTGCCGTTTCATACCACATGCAGTTGTCAGCCCGAATCACCCTGGGATCAATCAAATCTTCATACACACATTTCATTTTAACTCTGCCTCTTGCAGATTCTATCCATATCCAGTCTCCATCCTTGATGTCATGCTTCTTTGCCGTGTCTGGGTGGACGTGCACTATCGGATCCGGGTGAAGGTCCCTCAATTCCTTTACTTGATGGCCCCAACTGTTATTTTTACTCTTTATTTTCCCACCGGTGGTAATGATAAGTGGATACTCTTTTGCAAGTGCCGGAGTACTGTAAGGTGATTCTGGAGCGTCTTGCCAGTGCGGCAATGGGTCAATCCCTAGCTTCTCAAATATGGTCGAGTAAAGTTCAGCTTTGCCTGTGGGTGTGTACATCTTAGTTTTTTGGTAATGTTTGAAATCGGGAGGATTATCATACCATAGTGTTTTAGATTTAAATTCGTCCCATGACTGCCCAATCCCGCTACGACAAAAAACATCATCCATAACCTCTTCGTTGTTCTCCCAAGGGAAGACATGCCCGAATCCAAGTCTAATGGCAAGCTCACGATAAAAATCGTAGTCGTCTCGGCGATCAAACTTCCCTGGTACAGTTTTCGGAAATAGCCTGTCCCCTGCTGGGATTACTTGACCATGCTCCAGGAAGGTAACATCGGGCCTCTCAAGAGAATATGTGGCAGGCAGCACATAATCAGCGATAGCGGCAGTCGGTTCCCACCAAGCAGTCATATGTACGTGTAATTCTAACGAGAGGAGAGCTTCAAGATTCTGGTAGCTGTTTGGAGAACTTAGTAACAGATTAGAGGCAGTTATCATAGCCTTGACAGGATATGGTAGACTAGTTCGGGCAGCCCTGACCGCCTCTCCAAACGTAGGGGTGAAAAAAGGCAGACCTTCCTGAAGCGGAAGTAACTCGTAAGCCTTCAACCCCACGGGGTACTTGTTATAGCCTAACGTATTTTTTCTTTCCTCTGGAGTCATAAACCTTGCATGGGAAAGCAATGTGAGGTAAATCCTTGTCATCGGATTGCGTCCCCATCTATCACCACCCTTAGCAAAAACGTTTCCGGTTATCGCGCGCAAACAACATCTGGCGAATTCAGTTTGAGTTATATTCCCATTATGACCCGGACATGTTCCCCAAAGTAGGGCCGCGGGCTTAGTTGTTGCGTATAACCTTGCCGACTCCACAATCTTCTCCTTCGGTATCCAGGTTAGCGGCTCCGCCCATTCCGGTGTATATTGTTGCACACGTTTCTTTAAAGCATCAAAACCATACGTCCATTTTTCAACAAAATCTTTATCATAGAGTTCCTCGTTAATGATGACATTCAGCCAGGCCAATGCCAATGCACCATCCGCTCCGGGTCTTATCTGCAACCACATGCCATCCTTTTCCCCGTCCCTTATTAGTGTTGCCTCCTTTGTCGACTCGATTGGATTAATAACTATCCACTTAGGGCATTTCAATTCAACTTCCCACTTTATAAGGCTCGATACCGAATGCCCAGTAGCCCATAAGACCATTAATTTTGTATCTTCCGGTGTATCTGGCGTGGAGCCTACGAAACCTCCTAAGGTTATCATTTGCATAGCAAGCTCCGGGCACTCACAGTTTCTCGGGCCAAAGTCTACATTGCCAGAACCGAATGCAAAAGAAAATCTATATGCCTCCCATAGAAGAGTACCGCCGGATACCTGCACATGAAGTGTTTGAGGACCATATTTCTCTCTTAATTCCTTCAATTTCTCAGATATTTCATCATATGCCTGCTCCCATGAAATTTGCTCCCACTCACCATCACCACGCCTACCAACCCTCTTCAATGGATATTTAGGTCGCATCTCATGGTAAGCGTGACTCGGGGTAGTCATCACCTTTTCACACTCGGGGATTCCCCTATGGGGGGTCAAGAAACTTCCCGGCATATCTTGAACCTTTACTAATTTATGTTCTTTAGTGTCGACCGTAGCCTTAAAGTGACAACAGTCATGGTCACACAACGAACATGTGCCACTCATCACCCTATATCTTTGGTCCCTGGTCCTTTCGATCTCCTTTACCGTTTCTGGAGTGCCATCCTTCCCCCATATCTCTGTTCCCGTCGGTGCTTTTCTTTCGCGTTCCCATTTCGAAATTTTCTCGGCCATTTTTAGATCCTCCCTTCTTTATTTATGTTACTACTAATGCCTTCCAGAGTTGTTTCCAAATCTTTAATGTTGCCCATATGATTGTCAAAAAAAATTATAACAGTGATAAACAAATCGTATTTATTTTCAATAACTTAATTTACTAACCAAGTTGGACATCGACATCCGTATACTTCAATGCTATCCTTAAAGATGTCCTTATTTCCTTCATCTCTCAGCCCCTGCGATCATTTGTTACCCCGATCATAGCATAAGTTAAGCATTCTTGTTTTCACACAGATTTGGAGATGCTTCCTTGTCACGTCACTTTGTCACTTTGTCACCAGCGTTGCCACGCCTAGATGCAGCGGTCTGATCATTTCAGTGGCGAGAACGTGGCCGGCAGTAGCAAAACACTTTCCTGGTGCACCAGATAGGGCCGAAAAGTGGGAACAACTTCAAGCCATTCGGGACTTTGCCACAGCTTTGCCCGTTGTGCTATCCGGTGATTGAAGTCATCATATGCCCACAGGAAAACGATCGAATTTAGTGTTCCGGTCTCCTTCTCCCAGCAGCCTACCAGCCTAGCCTAGCGTATTTGGTAATTATTGGAAGCGCATTGTCCTGATACACTTTAAGGAATTCCGCTCCTTTATGAAGTTGGACTTGGCATGTTCGCATTTCGTAGATCATGTAGCCTCCTTTTCCTTAGTTTTTTAATTACTTAGCAATCCGTTCCGCCGAGGCACACGGTACCTTTCTCCAAGCCGAGGGCGTGTTCGAAAGGCCCATATTACGCCACTGCGTCAGCCCCGTGTCCCACCGCCGTTGACAGGGACACCAGCGATAATGGGTCTGCTCCAAAATCCCGAGCGACCTAACTACCCAGGTCAGAAACGCCCCCTTCGTGCCATTGCGACTCCCTCCTCGCTTCGTCCCACGATGCGAAAATCCTCTCTGATATCCTAGACTACTTTCGGGGGGGACGTCACCCGTCGGGGATCACCTCTGAGAGTCGCCCCCTCGAATGGTGCCATTTGTTACGGGGGCAATACGGGATAGAGGTCTACCGCTGTCGGCAAGGGCAATAATAACAACGATTTCGTCTGCTGCCGGGGCGTCCGATACGAAAGCCTGAACCGCATCGAAATGTGCGAAGCTCCACTCGTTGTCCTTGTTATGGAGAGGGACGTCAATTGGGGTCCCGGGCCCGCCTCGTTTCTTAGCCGAGGGAATAATGGAAGCTCCTTTTTCGACGACCTTCCGCAACGGTTTGCCCAGACGAGGGTGAAGGATTGCGGCCGCATGTTCCAATTCGCCCGCCTCGCCGACTATTGCCGCCTTACCGTAGCTTTGGACCTTCTCGGGCTTGACGCCAAGAGCGGAGAGCGCTTTCTCACCTAATAAACGGCCTAACTCCGCACCAAAAACCATCAATGTCTCAAGGTCCTTTACATAGCTACCAGAAAAAGGATTGTAGATCACCGCCGCCGCCGTTGCCTTGCGTGTCGGCGGGACGATCTTCCGGTTCATTTCCCGATGGGTCTCCTCTATGCTGACAACGATTTTACGGATCCGGACAGTTTCCATTGTAACACCTCGCAAAGACTCTAACTTAGGAGCCTCAAATTGGTTAGCACCCGTGGCGTCGCAATCGCGGCCCAGGTAACCAAGACCCGTCTCGCGCAATACCCGTTACTGCTCCCCTGTAAACATTACACTTGAGGACTCTCGACGAACAGTCCTGGTAGAACAAAATCGAACGGCCCTTTCAGCAATTTTTGTTGACCTAATCACAAGAACGTGAAAATCGTTTACCCCACAGGCGGACCGACGCTATCAACGGAACCGAACATTACGGCTGCGTTTCGATGCAAGATTCCCCGGCCAACCTGATTATCTCCAAATGCTTGCTGGATGAAATTTACCGGATCAGGCTCACCGAGCGGAAATGGCCCGTCGCTCCCGAGAACAAAGCGGTCAGCACCCACCACATCCACCGCATACTTCAGATACCCCTTCTCAAAGCACACCGTATCGTAATACAGCTTCTTGAGATATTCGCCGACAGGGCGATTGATGGTTCTTGCGAGCTCGGGGTTTGTATCAACCTCTCGTTGCATTCTGCCGCGCAATAATAGAGCGAATCCACCCGCATGGGCACAGCAGAGCTTTATAGTTGGGTATCGATCGAGCAGTCCGCCGAAGACCATGTTGAAGATGTTAAGCGTGGTATCGAAGAGGTAACCACTGACCACTGCAAGCTCGTAAGCTTCCATACGTTCGCGGCCGGGCGGATTGGTGGGATGAACGAAGAGCGGCACGTCTAGGTCTGCTGCCTCCTCAAAGACCGGGCCATATTCTGGCTTGTCAAGATAACGGTCGTTGATATTGGATGCAATATGCCCGCCACGAAGACCGAGTTCTATTACGGCACGTCGTAGCTCCCGAGCTGCCATACTTGGACTCTGCATGGGAAGAAAGGCCCAGCCGTTGAAGTGCTTAGGGCACCGGGTCTTGAGGTCCGCTATCTCGTCGTTGAAGATCCGAGCCGCTTGAACTGCTATGTCGCCCGGTACTGAGTAGCTGATTAGCGGCGTTGCTAGCGACAGGATGGTCTGATCAATGCTCAGTACTTGCATACGATCGGTTTGCCGCTTTGTGTCGAAAAACACTTTATTCAGACCGAATTTCAGTGAACCGACCTTAACCTCGATCTCCTCCCCATGGGTCGACGTGCGACGGACGTCGAAGCTCTTTTCATTCTCAATGAACTCAAAATATCTTTCGGGAACATAGTGGCAATGTATGTCTATAATCATGTTGACACTCCGTACGTTTCGGGCCAGCTGAACTCGCATCGGCCAGAGCGTTTCGCAGATATTGTCGCCATTCGTGACTTACGCCCAACGCTCAGGAGAATTCCCGTAGCAATGCTACGTAGGCTGTCGTTTGTGCTACGTGGGGCGATAGCCAGGGTCACAGGGGTACTTCACCGGGAGGGTAAATTCAGTCAGTTCGTCGACCCGTCGATAGGATCTCATCGGCCCCCTAATAAGAGCACGATATGATGCTGCTTCAGCTTCCGACATCTGGATCCCGAAATCAGGTGCCAAATTGAGCAATTGACGGATTCTTGGCAATTCAACACTAAGAGGCATATCTTCCTCCTTATTTAGTTTGGGGTTGTGTGCTCGATAGCACTTCTTCCTGGTCTTCAGGCACCAGCTCCGGCGAGTAATCCGAAAGGTGCTCAGTGCCTTCGACGATCTGGAAAGTGATAGGCCTGTTTGCAGACCTGTCGACCGTAAGCTTGAATACATCGAACCGATTGTAATAGCCGACTATGTCGTGAACCTGCTTCGGCTCTACGCATGCAGCAAGATCGATGTCGGCATAGAGAACATCCTCCTTGTCAGATACCGGTCCCGCGACAATCTCGCCATTCGGTCCTGTAATCATGGAAACACCTCTCGGGCTAGCGTTGAGAAGACGCCCTGCCTCCTTGTCCAGATTTTCGAGTTCCTGCCGCATAGCTTCATCCATGAAGCTCGCGACAGCGATGTTGAAGCACTTAGCCTCAAATGAATAGGACTTGACCCGGATATGGATAGAGGTCTCAAGCGGGTAGTTTTCACCGGCCTGTGGATCCCTATACGGAAAAATGGGGGGCCATGTGGAAATGTGTACTTGTTCCCCCTGCGCCATCTGTGTAAAGCGCGCAAGCGGATTTGTGTTTTCACCGCAGATCAACATTCCAACCCGGCCCAATCTGGTTTCACAGACACGCAGCCCGGCGCCATCTCCGTTGGCCCAGCTGAGTTTCTCATAGAAAGTGGGGACCAACTTCCGATGATGATTTAAGATAGAACCATCCTCCCCAATGAGGACATTAGAGTTCCAAATGCACCCGACGCTTGCTTTCGTTCCCTCGTTGAAACCTAGGGACACGTAAACACCACATTTACGAACTGTGAAGCATATGCGCGTTAGCTCCGAGCTTGGCACCAACATTGAATTGGCTGCCAAGCGGCGAAATAAATCATGGTTATAGATTGGTGAACGCAGCCCGGACCAAACAGGATAGGCCGGAATATACACTTCGGGAAACGCCACGAGTTCGGCCCCTTTACGGGCGGCCTCCTCGATAAGAGCGCACGTCTTATCCACGGTGGCACTCAGATCGAGAAACACGGGCGCCACATGAACCGCCGCCACTTTAAAAGCTGGATACGTGATCATTTCTCACCTCCTTATTTATGTCTACCGTTGGAAAAGTTGAGACTGTCTACCTGCCCACTCCCTGCTCCAGATAAGTTGCGAAATTAATTTCTAACTCAACAGTATGTTCCAAACATTTTGTTTGGGAGCACAACTGTTCTGAAGTATCTCTGTTGTCAAGAAGTGGTTTAAGGTAGATTGACGATGGGACCTCTTCCTATTAGCCAACGTTTTAAGAGCTGGTACATCCACCATCCTATTTAGACTGCTCTGCTGCATCGGAATAGAATTTTATGATCTTCCTTTTTATCGAATTTTTCGTTGTTGAGAACTGCTTTTAACTTAGGGACCCGTTCACTTCTCTTTTTAGCGACCAGAGTAAAAGATCTCGGAACATCTGCCATAAAATATTTCGACTGCTCCGCTGCTATTTGATAGAATTTTAGAATCTTCTCCTCTATCGCCATTGCCTCTTTTAATGCATCGGAATAACTGGCATCCTTGGAAGGGGCCGTCTTAACCTGATTATCCTCTGGGTTGAGATCAAAGGCAAAACATCCTTCGATGGCATCGGTGATCACACCATAGTACGCCCTTTCAATCTGGGTGACATATTTGGTATTCTCTTTGGCAAAACCAAGGAAAAGGTCTTGATCCTGTTCAAACCTCTTTGACACCTTTTACCGGTGTTTCCAAAATTGCCATTTTAATAATATCTCCTTTCTGAAGGCTTGGAATTCTGCATTACTATACTGCTTCCATTCATAGGATTAAGGTATCTTTTCATTTCACTCGAGCAAGCCACCCAGAGAAATAATCACGAATGTGACTTTCCTTGCCTAAACAGCCACTGGGGTAGTACATAATAACTGAAACCAATACCAGTCCGTAAACCAAGTTTCTGTAATCCTTGGCGAACCGAAAGATTTCAGGCAATAACGTAAACACAGAGGCCCCCACTATGGGACCTAGAATTGTTCCTGCACCCCCGACTACCACCATGGCAAAAACCCCTAGAGAGGTAATGAAACTAAAATCATGAGGACAAATATGTCTGAAAAAACTCGTGTACAGGGATCCGCCTAGACCCGCAAAAGCACCTCCTACCGTGAATGCCAGAAGCTTGTATCTCGCGGTATTAATACCCATAGTATTTGTTGTCTCTTCGTCTATCCTCACGCATTCCCATGCTAGCCCAACCCAAGATCTCCCTATAAACGAAGTTAACAAAATAATTATTGCAACAAAGAACCAAACCAATAGACAAAATCCTACCTCCGAGACCTGTGTTCCAAGAAGCATTGGCCTTGGAACACCATCTATCCCCATTGGACCTCCGAACCATGGGAGATATCTCATTAGTGCCTCAAAGATAAAAACGATTGCTATGCTAAGAATCGCTAGGAAATCGCCTCGAACACGGAGTGCAGGAAGCCCCGTCAAAAAACCAAATAAGGCCCCTCCTACGATACTCAATGGCAGAGCGAACCAGAAAGAAGTCCCCACGGATTTCAGAAGATAAGCAGTTATGTAAGCACCGAGGCCAGCATACGCGCCCCACCCCAGATGAATTTGCCCAATTGACCCAATGATGACGTTGAGTCCCAAAGCAAGTATTATGTTGATCCCAACATAAGTAAAAATAGTTATGTAAAATAGATCTAATTCTAGAAAATGCATATACAGCGGCACTCGCTGAACTTTGAAAAACCTCATTTCCAACTATTCAGCTTTCCCTCAAGGTTATCAGTATTATTTCGAATCGCTTTTTATCTTCACCACCTTCACTCTCCCAGATACGATTCTTTTATTTTGGGATTGGATGAGATTTCTTGCGTGTTTCCACTTAGAACAATTTGGCCCAGCTCCAACAGCGCTCCTGTTTGGGCAACATCAAGGGCTTTGACCACATTTTGTTCTACTATAAAGATAGTTTTACCTTCTTCTCTCAATCTTCTAATTATTTCGAAGATTAAGCCTACAATCGTCGGCATGATTCCCATTGAGGGTTCATCCATTAAGATCAATTTCGGATCCGCCATCAACGCCCTTGCAATCGACAACATCTGCCCCTCTCCTCCACTCAACGTCCTGGCGCGTTGGCTCTCCCTTTCTTTTAGTATTGGAAACATCTGTAGTACTTCCTCGAGAGTTTGAGAGACTTCGTTCCTATTGGTTCTATGGAATGCCCCAATCATCAGATTCTCTTTTACAGTATAATCGTAGAATAATTGCCTGCCTTCAGGCACCATGGCAATACCCATTCTGGCTCTCATAAATGGTTTCATGTTCGTTATGTCTTCTCCAAGAAACCTTACCTCGCCGCTCTCCACACTTTTTAATCCCATGATAGCCCTTATCATAGTCGTTTTGCCAGCCCCGTTAGCCCCGATCAATGCAAACGTCTGCTTGTCTTCAACTCCCAGTGAGACGCTCTTTATAACCTTAACCTTGCCGTAAGATACGTTTAGATTTCTAACTTCTAACAACTTTCTCTTCCTCACCTAGATAAGCCTTTATAACTCTCTCGTCAGTTACGATTTCGTCTGGTGTTCCACTCGCAATTGGGCTTCCATAGTCCAATACGTCAATTCTATCAGACAGACTCAAAGCGACTTTCATATTATGTTCGATGAGAATAATGGTTTTCCCTCCGTCTCGGATTTTGCGAATCAACTCCATGAGACGATTCGTCTCCTCATAGCTCAGTCCGGAGAAACTTTCGTCCAGTAATAACATTGAGGGATTTAATGCGAGTGCTCGTGCAATTTCCATCCGGCGTAACATTCCCATTGGTATGTTCTTAGCTATATCATTTTCGTGGTCTTTTAGCCCGGTCACACGAAGGAGCTCACGTGCCTTTTCAAGGTTTTCCTTCGTGCCATATTTTTTGAAAGAACGCCAAATAGAACCGTAATCTCGTATCCCCAGCATAGCGACAACGTTGTTAATCACAGACAATTCTGAAAAAGGCTTTACAATTTGAAAAGTTCTTCCAATTCCCAATTGAGCTATTTTATGTTGTTTCAGGTCGCTTATCTTTTTCCCTTTGAAGAAAATCTCACCACTTGTAAGTTTAACAGCACGAGAGATTGTGTTGAACAAGGTTGTCTTGCCGGCTCCATTTGGACCGAGTATCCCTAAGATTTCTTGCGGTTTCACTTCAATGTTCACATTATTCAGCGCCATCAAACCACCAAAAGAAACACACAAATTTTTAGTTTGAAAATAGGGAATCATTTTTTGCTCTCTCTCGAGGCAAGGGTTTTCAAATTTTGTTTTAGCTTGAGATTTCTGATGCCTTTCCACAGGTAGCTCTCATTCCCCAGAATCCCGGTAGGTTGAAACATCATTATGGAAACCAAAATACCCCCATAAACCACGTTCCTGTAATCCTGAATAAACCTGAAAAGCTCAGGGAATGCCACGAGCAAAATTGGTCCTATGATCGCCCCACGAATTGTACCGATGCCACCCAACATCACCATTGTCAAGATTTCAATCGAAGACATAAAACCGAAATCGGCCGGGGCTATGTGTCTGAAAAAGCTTGTATAAAGTGACCCGCCTAGACCCAGGAAACATCCGCCGATAATAAATGCAAGTATCTTGTATTTCGGAACATCTATTCCTAGAATTGAAGCGGCCTCCTCACCTTCCCTTATGCATTCCCATCCAATACCTAACCAAGAGCGTATAATTCTTATATTGATCCAGACACACACTAACACCAGAATTAGTACTAACACTAAAAAGTGATCGTTGGTAAACATAGTGCCAAATAGCACTGGCCGAGCAACATTATCAATTCCTACAGGTCCCCCAAACCAAGGGAGATAGCTCATCACTATTTCAAAAACGAAAACTAGGGCAATTGTGGTTATAGCGAGGAAATCTTCGCGGACACGAAGAGCTGGTAGTCCAGTCAAACCTCCCATTACGCCGCCCCAAAAGACGCTTATGGGCAAAGCCACCCAAAATGAAACACCTACGTGCCTAAGAAGAAAGGCTGTTGTATAGGCACCCACAGCAGCGTATGTCCCCGACCCCAAATGTACTTGTCCTGCGAAGCCCATGATTGTATTCAGTCCGAGGGCCAGGATGATATTTATACCCATGTAGACCATTACGGTGAGATAAAAGTCGCTGAAGAACATAAGAAACCTTTTTCCAATGCGTACAAATTCTCTTACACTATGTACCTTCCCTACCCAAGATTCCGTAAGGCCTAAAGAGAATTATTAGTATCAAAAATACCATCGCCAATCCTTCGCGAGAAAATTCGACACCTCCGTAAGAAATCATGAAGGTTTCAGCAAGCCCCAGAAAAAGACCACCTATTATTGTGCCCAGAATACTTCCAAACCCGCCGATAGCAATAATTGCCAACGCCTTATAAGCAACCACATCTCCCATAAAAGGTGCGACAAAGTTATAGTAAACTCCAACCAAGATCCCTGCCACTGCAGCCATTGCCGAACTAATGAAGTAAACCATCGATGTAAAAGCTTCCACATTAACACCCATCGCACTTGCCATCTCTTTGTTCTGAGCCAGAGCCCTTATGGCAAACCCAATCTTCGTTTTCTTTATCAATAGCCAAAAGAGAAAAATCACCACTATGGTAACCGACAAAATCATTATTTTCACTCCTGTTAGGCCAAGAGTGTCCAAGACAGGGAGCGAAAACTTTATCTTTACGGGAAAGGCCCGTTCCAAAGGTCCTGCAACTATTCTAACCATGTCCGTCAGGAAAATTAGTAAGCCAATACTTGCTATCAGGACGGCAGTTCTTGATTTTTCAACAATTCTTCTGTAGATGAAGTATTCGATCACAATCCCCAGAAAACCTGAAATCACCATTGAGAAAATAATAGCTGCCAAGAAATTCTTTGTGATAGCGAAGAATACGCAACCTAGGTATGCACCGATGAGGTATATCGAGGCATGCGCAATATGCAATATTCGCATGATTCCATAGATCATTGTTAACCCGATGGCAACCATCGCATAGATCATTCCTTGGATGATTCCATTGATCATCTGCTCTACCAGCATGCTCAGCATCTGTTCCCCCAATCTCGAAAAATGGAGGCAAGTACCTATTCCCGATAGGTACTTGGCCTCCTAAATCATTACACCAATTACTCGTAAAACTTCGCCCATGGGGCAGGATCGATTAGCTTGGGGTTATCCGCCCATTCAATTAGGTTGTATATTCTTTCCTTCGAGTCGTATCTTCCCACAGCCATTGGACGGAACACTTCCCGCATCGGAGTATATGAGATCAAATTACCATGTGTGTCTTCGTAGTTCTTTGTTTCCAGTAAAGCCTTTCTTATTGCGTCAGGATTTGTTCCTCCCCTTTTGATGGCGTCAAAAAGCAGAAGCGCAGCATCATACGTCAAACCTCCTTCATGCCCCACAATTTTGGTCCCGTATCTCTCTTGCCACCGTTTTAGGAAATCCTGCATTTTTGGTACTTCAATTCCAGTGATGAACTCCAACATCCCGATCTTTCCTTCGCCAGCCTCCCCCACGGTATTGAACCACACCATTTCTTGCATATTACAAGGTCCCACGAAGTTGGCCTTTGGGAAGATCCCCATCTCCGTCCCCTGTCTAGCAATCTGTGTCAGTGGCGTGCCATATCCAGTATCCCAAATAAGATCCACATCTGCTGCCTTAATGGCTGTCAAATATGGCCTAAAGTCTTTTTCGCGGAAATCGTGGAATTTTTCATAAACAACGTTTCCACCTAACTCCTTAAATTTTTCCAGCAATCCCCTGGCAATGCCTCTTCCGAATTCATTATCCTGCTTCAGCACTGCTATTCTTTTGGGTTTCAAAACTCTCATCGCAAATTCGGCACCAAGCGATCCCTGTACATCCGCCAAAGTTCCCCACCTGAATACATAAGGCTTATCTTTAACTATTTCGAATGCGCTTGCGTAGGCGACTAACATAGGAATCTTCTTTTCATTATAAATTGGCGCCGCAGCCATACTTGGCCCACTGTATGACCCATCTATAACTGCAACAACCTTATCGCGCTCTGTAAGTCTGTAGGCGATAGATACGGCTTCCATCTTTTTTAACCTATCATCATAAATCACCAGCTTTACTTTTCTTCCATTTATACCACCCTTGCTGTTTATTTCCTCTACCGCAAAAATAGCCCCATCTTTAGCCATATTCCCGGCCAGCGAAACGGGCCCTGTAATCGGAGCAAAAAATCCAATCTTTATTGGTTCCTGGCTCCCTGCATGCGAAACACCCATGAACACAAAAAAACACAGAACAACTAAACACATATTCCTTACATCAGTACTTTTCATTTTCATCCTCCTTTCCACTCCCAGTTATAGTTTTGCCAACCAAACGTTTATACTTTCATAAGTCTTTATCGATTAGTTCTCAGCGGATTGCGACAAACTATTCCGGCATAACCGCAATCGATTGAATTTCTATCAAGGCCTCCTCGCTGGGTAACAGGCCTGCAATGTTAACCGTTGCACGTGGAGGTGGGATCTTGAAAAAGGACTTGAAAGTCTCGTTGTATTTATAGAAGTCCTTCAAGTCGCGTAGAAAAATCGTACACGAAACGATGTGATCCATATCTGTTCCAGCTTCTTCTAATATCGCTTTGATATTTCTTAAGACTCGTTCGGTCTGTACCCTGATAGGCGAATCGGAGAATCTCGCTTTAACCAACTCTCCTGTCTCAGGATCATCAGCCAATTGCCCCGATACGAAAACAAGGTTGCCGGCCTTAAATGCCTGAGAATATGCTGCCATTGGTTGTGGAGCTTTTTTTGTTTCAATAACCTCAATTTTCAGGATAGTATCCTTATGCAAGTCTTCATTGCTTATTTTTCGTTTGTGGCTGCCTTCCCTTGCCGCTTCTTCCCAGAAATTCTGAAAAACAGTGCCTGGAACATCTAAGATTTAAGTTTGGATATCTTGAAAAAGAATATATAAAAACAAAATTCTATTTGTCAAGAAAAATATTATAATATTTTATTATTTTAATAAAATATTATATATTTCAAGTAATTAGCTCCTATAAAAAAATATAATAAATATTATAATATTTTTCTTGACATTTTCTTCTTTTTATTATGTTATATAAAGAATAATTCAATAATTATAGATCATTATAAGTTTAACTTGATAAAGTAACTAATTAAAATCTTTGTGGATGTTGGCAAAATTAATAATTTTATCATTTCAACTAATTTTCTTCAAATTCCTGTTTAATTTAAGATAGTGTTGCCATTCTTTTTTAATAGCTGAAAATAATGTTTAGAGCAGCAGATAAAACAGAAAAGGTTTCAGAGAACATCATCACACAGATTAGAGATGCCATACTTTCTGGCAAGCTCAAACCTGGAGATAGGCTTGCCTCAGAAAAAGAACTCCTCAACCAGTTCAATGTGAGCAAGGCAACAATGCGAGAGGGCCTTAGGGTCCTCGAATTCATGGGACTAATACAAATTAGAAAAGGAATAAATGGTGGCGTTTTTATTGCTGAAGTTGACATGAAGACCACAATAAACAGCATCATCAATTTTCTCTATTTCAAGTCAATCTCCATTAAAGATATTACTATGATCCGCTATATTATGGAGCCCCCCGTAGCAGAGTTCGCCGCTTCATGTATAACACCTGATGATATAGATAATCTCGAGACTATGATCGAAGAAAATCTTAGTGGAAAAGTGACCGATACTTCCTTAGGAATTGGCTTTCATCGCTATTTAGTACGGTTGTCCGAAAATCCAATTCTCATTCTGATAATGGACTTTATTGACAACATATTAAGAGATATTAAGCTTCACTTAAACCTGGGGCCTGAATTCTTTAACAACGTAAAACAGGGCCATCGCCTTACGTTGGACTGTTTGATACAGAAAGACGGCGTGGGAGCCAGAAGAGAGGTCACCAAAGACATTATATATGTAGGTAAATATATGGCTGAGTTAGCAGGGACCCCTGCCTTCGATCCATCAATGCTGGAACACCCTGATTACAGATATCAAAGCACCTCCAGAGAAATTGATCCAGCTAAAAGCCACAGCAATCCTATCTTAGTGAAAGAACTTCAAGAGCTTATCGGGAAAGAAATGGCGAGAAAGCTCCTTGAACAAGGGACGATTTTTAAGCAAGTCGGAAGCGGAGAATTGTATTTAATTTCTTTTAAAGATAAAACATAAATCATAATGAAATTAAGGAAGGAGTTTAAATAAACCATGGCCATACTCGAAGAACCAATCAAAGGCGTACCCATGATAAAAAACTATATTGATGGAGAATGGGTTGAGTCAAAAGGTGAAATAATAGATGTTGTCAATCCCGCTACCTATGAAACCATCGGGAAGGTTGGTATCTCAACCAGGGAGGAAATAGATAGTGCTGTACAAGCGGCCCAAGAAGCCTTCTATGATTGGAGAAGAACTCCTGCAGTTACACGGTGCCGGTATCTTTTCAGATTGCGAGAATTACTCGAGGAAAATTTTGAGGAAGTGAGTAGGATCCAGACACAGGAACATGGAAAATGCATAGACGAGTCCAGGGGGGAAACAAGACGCGGCATTGAAAATGTTGAAGTGGCCTGCGGGATTCCCACTCTCATGATGGGGGATAGTTCAGAGGATATTGCATCAGGTATTGATGAGTACCTCATACGAGTGCCTTTAGGCGCTTTCGGGATAATAGGCCCATTTAATTTCCCATTTATGATTCCTCTCTGGTCTGCTCCCTATGCTGTGGCCACTGGCAACACGGTTATCATAAAACCCTCAAGTGAAGTGCCCTTCAGTCAAACCAAAATCACTGAATTGGCTGAGGAAGCTGGTTTTCCTCCAGGGGTATGGAATATGGTACACGGAGGGAGGACTGTGGTTACCGGCATGTTAGAGCATCCGGATATTGAGGGCATAACATTTGTGGGGTCCACACCTGTCATGGAAGGTGTGATTTATCCCAATTGCGGAAACACAGGAAAGAGATGCATTGCCCAGGGCGGGGCCGCAAATATCATCGTGATCATGCCCGACTGCAACGTAGATGCAACCATACCAGGTCTCATGACATCATTTTTTGGGAACACGGGTCAGAGATGCCTGGCCGGCCAAACCCTAATAATTGTGGGTGACGACAATGCCTTCTACAACGATTTTATGGAAAAACTCACAGACAGAGTAAAGTCAATTGTTATTGGATACGGTCTTGATGAGTCGGTTCAGATGGGCCCGGTGCGGGACACAAGCAAGAAGGAAAGCATACTGAACTACATAGAGATTGGCATGAAAGAGGGAGCAACCCTGAGAGTGGATGGCAGAAAAGCAGAAAAAATTGTAGGCGATTATCCTGACAATTGCTTTTTAGGGGCAACAATCATGGAAAATGTCTCCAGAAAAATGAGGATCGTTCGTGAAGAGATCTTTGGCCCAACCATGGGTGTCATGCGGACTAAAACCCTCGAGGAAGCAATAGAGATATGCAATGAAAGCCCATACCACAATGGCCATGCCATATTTACCTCAAATGGTAAATATGCTCGTCAATTTCAATACGACGTAATTAGTGGAAATGTGGGAATTAATATCGGAATCGTTGCGCCTATGGCCTTCTATCCTTTTAGCGGCATGGCCGGTTCTTTCTTAGGGATATTGCATACTCAGGGGAAAGAAGCCGTCCGTTTTTTCACGGAAAGTAAGGTTTGTATCCAAAGATGGTTATAAAAGGGGAATGATCATGAAACTAAGTACGGCTTCTGAGGCTTTAAGCTTTATCAGGGAGCTCGAAGAGAAAGCGGCAAAATTTTATGAAGACCTGGCGAGGAGGTTTCCTGAAAATGGCGAGGAGTTCCTTTCTTTCGCGAAGGAGAACAGGAAATATAACAAGCAGGTTCAAATGGCATACCAGTCGGTGATCACAGATGCTATCGAGGGCTGTTATGCATTTCAACTTGAATCGGATAACTACACCTTTGAAACTGACCTCCCTGAGAACACAGGCCTTGGTGACGCCGCGAATATGGCCCTGGCCATTGAGGACAAAATTATCGGATGTTACAATGATGGTGCTGAACAGTCCATGTCCCTATTGGCTGATGTTCCAAGGAATTTTAAGATAGTGGTCAGGAAGAGGATCAAACGGATACCAAAGCTAAAATCGTTTGCTTAGAAACCACTATACAAGGTGGACAATCGGAATGTGTCAATGAAAATGAGACGCCTCCATCAATAATTTAGTGTATCACCGAATCACTTTCATTCGGTGACGGTTTGTTAATCCAGACAGCCTTTGGTAATGCCATCGGCTTAGGAACCTTTCCCTTGAACCGTTTTAGATATTTTTCAAAGGCCATTTTCAATACATTTTCACGCTCTTTGATAATTTGTTCAGCCCGTCCGTAATGGACATTCTCCGGTGTCAGATAACCAATGCCAGAATGATAATGCTCTGTGTTATACCAGCCGAAGAAGTCCTGACAAAAGGATCTGGAATCTTCAACGCAACCGAACCTTTCCGGAAAATCACGCCGGTACTTCATGGTTTTGAACTGTGATTCTGAATAGGGGTTATCATTGCTGACGTAGGGCCTTGAATGGCTCTTGGTAACTCCCAGATCTGCCAGCAACAATGCCACCGGCTTCGATGTCATGCTTGGACCACGATCCGAATGAATGATCAGCTGATCCTGTTAAATACCCTGTTTTTCACAGCTCTGTTCGATCAGTTTCTGGCCAGCGCTGATTTTTCCCGGTGTGCTACCATCCAGCCGACAGCATGCTAAGTATTTGATATTATTCTCACCATGCACAGCACGCGAAAAAGAATCTTGAAAACGGACGGAAGAAAAAGTATAGCTATTTTAATAGGTTATGAAATAATTTCGCGGAAACCCATCCTAAATGGGGTTCAGGGGGACCGGGGTTCAAATCCCCGCTTGGGTAACCCTTCAAATTGTGCCTGTTTTGTGCCTGTGGTATCAACTTTTTCCTAATATACCCAAACATTTTCCAATATAAATATCAAAAAAATAATTGTTATTTTAAATAGTTAGTTGATATTCTTGAGTTTTCACGATTGCCATTTTAGGACTGAAAATCCCCGTGTCCGCAGTTCGATTCTGCGTCTCGGCACCATAAAAAGATAGGAAAAAGAAAGGGTTAGCCAATATGACGATTAACCTTTTTTCTTTGTAATCATGGATTGTGCCCGGAATTGTGCCCGTGGCGTTTTTCTGAGATCAAAAAAATAGCTGATCATTAAAAGCTGTTGTTCCGGGGTTAGTGTACCTGCTTTAACATTATTTTCTGATCCGTTTCTGTATCTCTCTAATTGATGAGCGGCATTTTTTAGGTCTGCTTCAGTTCCGATATTGTAACGGTTGTAAACGGATTCGGTCTTGTGTCCCATTCTCATCATTGCCACTTTTCGGGAGACCCCAGCCCGGTCCCTGATACACGCCATTAATATCTCGAGTTCTTTTTTCTTCAACAGCATCATAAAGCCTAGGTCAGCGCTTGTCTTCTAAGCTACACATAAGACTACCTGTCACTTCCATGTAATGTTGAAAACGGCTGGCAAATCTTCTTGACTAATTAACTGAATTTAGTTAATTTTCCTTAAGTTTTCAGAATAAACACAGATATGACACTTTATCAAGTTTGTGGAAATGCAATGTTGCAATGTTTTACGAGCACCCAGATGTTCTGTAAGTACAGAGCCAGTGATATTGTGTAAAGAGCTGATCAGAAATAGAGTTTAACAATGCTTTATGGAAAATATCAGTTTTTTTGTCGTCTAATAGATGAAACAATTTTACCTTACTACAAGGGTTCTACCTTTAGAGGTGTGTTTGGACGTGCCCTTAAAAGGGTCGTCTGTGCCCTAAAAATGCAAGAGTGTGATCAGTGCCTGTTAAAGCAGAGGTGTGTCTATGCCTTGGTGTTTGAGACGCCAGTATCGGTGGAGTCGTCTGATGACCCAAGAATCGTCTCACCACCTCACCCCTTTGTCATTGAACCGGCCCTAACCACTGACACACAGTTTGCGGAAGGGTCTTCCTTTGATTTTCACTTGCTACTATTTGGTGAGGCCAATCACAACCTTCCTTATTTCATTTATGCCTTTGAGCAGATGGGGCATATCGGCATAGGCCGCAAGCTGAACGGGAAAAGGGGACGTTTTGCACTTGAAGAGGTCAAGGCAGCAGATCGAATCATTTTTTCAGGAGCAGATCAGAAGATCATCCTCGAAAACGCCTTTCAGGACGTGCACCTTAAAGAAAGCGAAGGTTCACATGACGGGGATTTTCAGCTCACGGTTCGAATTCTAACCCCTCTCCGGCTTAAATTCGAAAACAGGTTCAAAGCGGATCTGCCCTTCCATGTCCTGATAAGGGCCATGCTGAGAAGGGTCTCTTCGCTTTTTAATTGTTATGGCAAAGGTGAACCGGACCTTGATTACCGCGGGATGGTCAGAAGGGCCGAAGAGGTCCATATCGCAAAAGACAAACTGAGATGGTACGACTGGAAGCGTTATTCCTTCCGGCAGGACAAGGCCATGCTCATGGGCGGCATGGTAGGTTCCGTTACCTACGCCGGGAAGCTCGGAGAATTCATGCCTCTCATTGATCTCTGCTCAAAGGTCCATGTGGGCAAACAGACGTCCTTCGGGCTTGGCCAAATTCATGCGGAGAGGGCGCCATGAAAAACATCCTTCTGGCCGTCACCGGGCTGAGCCCTCAGGTGATCACAGAGACCCTTTTTGCCCTCCATCAGAACCAGCGGAGGGTGGACTCCATTCATGTGATTACCACAAGGCATGGGAAGGACATGATCTATTCAGGGTTGTTAGGAGGAAAAGATGGATATTATTTCCGGTATCTTGATGAATACGGCTTTCCTTCATCCGATATTGATTTTTCCCATGACAATGTCCATGTGATCACTGATGAGTACGGAGTTGAAATTCCGGACATTATCAACGAATCGGATAACGAGCGCCTGCTAAAAAAATGTCTCGAACTCGCCTTCCGATTTACCTGCGACCCTGATGCCAGCGTCTTTTTTTCGATTGCCGGAGGCCGCAAGACCATGAGTTCCTGCCTGACCCTTGCCGCTCAAATGTACGGAAGATCCCGGGACCGTCTTTACCATGTCCTGGTCTCTCCGGAATTTGAGAGCAACCGGGATTTTTATTACCCCCCAAAGGAAACGATACAAATTGAACTAAAGGACGGGAACGGACAGGCCTATTACAAGGATGCCAAATACGCCCGGGTGGTCCTGGTCCCCATCCCTTTTGTCTCTATTCGTGATCACCTCTCCCCCGAATTTCTCAATGAACCCAAAGACCCGGGAACGCTCATGCTTTCTTTAATCCGGGAGGAGTCCTCCCAGTTGACCATAAACCTTATTTCTCGAAAGATCATTTACAAGAACCTGGAATTGGATCTGATGCCGGCCCGCTTGGCCCTTTACGCCTTTTTTGCCATGCAGAAGAAGGAATGTCCGAAAGTGGATAACAACTGCGGCAATTGCACGGACTGTTTTCTTGATATCCAGTCTGTTTTTGAAAAACAGGGGCAGATTACGGATTATTACAGGAAGATATCCAGGGGGCGACCTCTGGATGAGATGAGCGACACGGGCATAACCGGCCTGATCTCGGAAAACTTCAACATGTACAAAGGAAAGATAAAAAACGATCTCATGAACAGGTTTGGCCCCCATGCCCTGAAAAAACTCGAGATCGCCTCAGAGGGCACCAGGCCCAATACACGATACGGGATTATGATGGATAAGGGGAAGATCGAGATTGTGTACTGATTGACACAAATCCTTATGGACCGTTAAAGGAAGAATGGGGTTTTTTATATTGAGACGAGGTCCGCGCTATGCCGAAAGAAAAGGAAAAGGCCCGGTTAAAGAAAGAGTTCAAACGCCTCTTTAAAAGCATGGATTTTATCTGCGACAATTATCTCAACAAGGAAGGCGCGCCGGAAAAGGAACGTGAAATCTTTGCCGACATATATCAACAACTTGGTCAGGCATGGGAATTCATGGGCTTGCAGTGTGAGCACCGGGATGGGTATAAAAAAACCAGGGATAAAAAAGAGGTGTGCAGGATTTGCGGAAAAGTGAAAGGGGTTGACGAAAGCCACATACTGCTGACGGCCAAAGGCCCTAAAAAAATCGGCCGGAGGGCAAGGCCCAACTCCAAAAAGACTTACGCCACCAAAAGAGATGCCCGGATATTAAAAGACTCCATTCAATTTCATGGAGCTCACTTAGAGGTTGATGTCCACAATTCATACAAATCCAGGCTTTTCAAAGGAGATCTCGATATTAATATCGCCGCTGAAAGAAACGTCACCTTGAAGGAGAGGGGCGTCGAATACACCATTGGAGAGCATACGATTGATATCGATCTCGAAAAGCCAAAGAAAAAAGGCGCCAAACCGCCATATGGCAACTTTGCCTTTGAGCTGAGGAAAAAGGACCTGAAGCATTTCCCGGTCATATTCAATTTCGATGACGATTTCAAGTTTTTGGGATTGACCATTCTGAAATAGATCGAGTGCCTATACATATTTATAAGCTGTTGGTTTGGCGGCCCCGGTTCAGGTTCAGTGCCTGTTTTGTGAAAGACCCTTGACACATTAAGTAATTTCAATTATTGAAAATCAATTATTGAAAATTATCAAAATGGAGTTATATGGCTAATCCATTCATATTGCGGGTTATTCCGCCTTTTTTTCCTTTTTGCAACCGTACCCTTGAGCTTCAGCAACTATGTTCTCATGCAGACAATAAAGCAAATGTTGTTTTATTTTCGCCCAGACGCTACGGCAAAACTTCGCTAACAAGAAGACTTCAGTCCGACCTGTCCGACAAGGGCTTTTTTACGGTTTATGTCGACTTTTTTATGGCAACATCTGAAAATGAAATCGCCCGGCGTATTTCCCAAAGTATATATTCTGTCTTGCATGAACGTGAATCACTCTTGGACAAAGGCGTTCGTTTTCTAAAAACATTTAAGACCTTTCGTCCGGTCTTTAAGCCCTCCCCTGAAAGCGGTTTTTCATTTTCCGTTGAGCCCGCTTCATCAGTTATGCCCGGTATAGATCTCATTGATAATGTAATGGAAGAACTGGGTGTATTTATCCGCAGGGAATCGATAAACGCCCATATCGTCTTTGATGAATTCCAGGAAATCTGTGAACTGAAGAATTCACCAATAGAAGGGGTGCTGAGAAAACACATTCAGGAGCAACAGGCATCCTTTTTTTTTGTGGGCAGCCGCCGAAGGATTCTTCTTGATATGTTCAACAGAAAAAACCGGCCGTTTTATCAAAGCGCAATAATGTATCCCTTAAGTCCTCTGCCTGATAAGGAACTCCTTTCATTTTTGGTTGATAGATTTAAGGAAGGCGGAAAAAGCTGTCCGATCCGTATCGCTGAAAAAATTTCGGAAAAGGTATCGCAGTATCCTTACTATGCGCAGGCCCTGGCATATAATATATTCGAAATTTCCGAAGACACTGTCTCGGAAGATGATATTCAGACCGGTTTTAATAACATGCTGGCTTCTGAGAGGTATGGCTACGAGGCTGTTGTTCAGGGCCTCACCGGGCCCCAGATCGCCCTGTTGAAAGCGCTTGCAGTTCATCCCGTTTCAAAAATTCTCTCTACAGATTATATGATTCGCCACAAGCTATCTGCCGGCGGAATTCAATACGCCCGCAACAAACTGGAAAAACTGGATTTAATCGAGAAATACAACAATGTCTGGAAAATAGTCGATCCGGCCTTTGCCTGCTGGCTGGCCGGGTATTGATATGAGAAAAAGCCGAATTTAATCCTTCGAGATTGAATTTTGTTGTTACTAAGGAGAGAAAACAGCAACGTTGCAATGGTTTAATAAAAGGACTTTTTAAAATAATATGCTTCCACAAGCTCAAACAACGATCAAGGGGGCTGAAATGAAACTAACCCAGGACCAGGAAATACTTCTTGCAGGCTTATTTCACGACATTGGAAAGGTTCTTCAGAGAACAGGGATCAAACCAGAGGAGTTTGGGGCAAAGGAATACGATTACCAGAATTTTCTTCCGCGCAGAGACAACCATTATACCCATTACCATGCCCTATTTACGTATCTTTTTCTGTCAAAAGCGCAAGGCCGAGGGCTACTTCCATCATTAGCAGAATTTGACAGGGAAGACTAAAATCTGTTTGTCATTTCTGCGCGACACCATAACCCTTCAACTGTCTATGACTGGATCGTGACGGAGGCGGACTGGATCAGTTCTGGAATGGACAGAAAACAATATGAAGAGGCGACTAGTTCTCGACCCGCCTCAGGGAACTACATCCGGGAGAGGTTGTCCCCGGTGTTTGAGGAAATTTGCCTTGCAAGAAATCGTTTTGATGGGTTTTGTTACCGCTATCCCCTTGTTTGTATGGATCCGCTGGCCATGTTTCCCGAGCAATCAGAGGCGATCCTTCCAGATGATTTATCTGCGGCATCCGCCGAATACAAAGATCTTTGGGATCGTTTTGAGATGTCTTTTGAAGATGTATCCAAATTGAAATCATTTTCAAACTATCTGGAGGCCATTATTTCACTTCTCGAGCATCATTTCTGGGCTGTTCCATCGGCAACCTACAGCCTTGGTCGAAATGTTTGGAGTGATATTTCGCTTTTTGATCACCTGATGACCACTTCCGCCCTGGCCCACACACTTTTTCAATACCACAAAAAAACCGGGAGCCTTGAAGAAAAGTTTATCAAGGACCGCAAACAGAAGAAGTATCTATTCATCAATCTGGATCTAAGCGGGATACAGAAATATATATTTGATATAACAGTAGATGCGGCCAAAGGAGCAGCCAGGATGCTCAGAGCCAGGTCCTTCTACATAAATCTTCTAATGGAAGGTGCTTTCCGCCTGCTCTGCTCCGAATTGGGACTCTATTCGGTCAACCGTATGGTAGATGCAGGTGGCCGGGCCATTATTTTGGCACCTAACCTCGAAAGTTATGACCAGAAATTAAACGAACTGCAAAGGGAGATGGACAAATTTTGCCTTGACCATTTCCAAGGGGAATTGACCGTGAATCTTTCCTGGTTGCCTGCTACAGGGGCTGATTTGCAGATGAATCAGTTTGCATTATTCCTTAGTGCATTGAATCAAAAGGCCCAGGATGCAAAACTCAGGAAGCTGTCCACCGCCGTTGGAAAGAAGGAGAGTCACCTTCTTGATACATTTTGGGATAATTACCATCCTGAAAAAGGCCTGTGCCCTGTGTGTGGAAAGAATCAAGCCACAGTTTTAATTGACATGGACAGTGATAGTTATCACTGCACGTGGTGTGACAAGCTCGCAACTCTGGGGAGTCAGGTGGTTTCAGGTGATTTCCTCGCCTATACTGCAGGGCATAAAGCTCCAGAAGGTACCGCCCAGACACCAGGCGGCTACTTCATGCTTTCCAAGGATCCCCCTGAAGACACTTCTTGGAGTCTGATTTGGGATGTATCACGGGATAGTAATTTTGGACATCCACGAAAAGCTATTGCAAATTACATCCCGGTATTCCGTAAAGGGGCCAGCGCGGATAAAGTTTTAACAGACCGACAATTCAGTACAGATGAGCAGATCAAAGAGGCGGAGGCTGGCATTCTCCATGGAGGGCCAAAGACCTTTCACCACATTTCTCTTTCATCTCTTAGACCGAAGACAGGCGGGAATGGTTATCAGGGCCGACCCTATCTGGCAACGTTTAAAGCTGATGTTGACAACCTCGGGTTTCTTTTCGGGTATGGACTGCGCGGCAGTGAAGGGGCAGAAGGCAATCGTCTCACCTTGGGCCGATATGCGACTTTCAGTAGAATGCTGGACAGATTTTTCACAATATATCTCCCGCACCTTCTGGCTGCGGAAGATGAATTTGCAGATACTTATACAGTGTTTTCCGGAGGAGATGATCTATTCCTCATAGGCCCTTGGACCAAGACATTTCTTTTGGCAAACAGAATCTACGAAGAATTTCGAAAATATACTTGCCAAAATCCAGACATCACCTTGTGTGGATCACTTAACCTGATGAAAAGCAGGCATCCTGTTAATTACATGGCCAGTGTTGCCGAAGAGGGGTTGGACAAGGCCAAGATGGAAAGCGAGGCAAAAGACAGCCTTCACCTTTGGGGCGAGGTTTTTTCTTGGTCTCAATTTCCCAGCATCGTGAAACTAAAAGACGAGTTGGAAAAATTGATCAACGATCCCGAGTCCAAGGTGGGCAGTGGCACGGTTTATAATTTTCTCACACTCAAAGAGATGAAAAAAAGGTTCGTAGAAGACCGGGTTCTCAAATGCGGAGCTTATACTTCGCTATTTCGTTACAAATTGGGTAGACTGGCAAAGGAGAAGATGCCTTCAGAGGTTCAAAATACCCTAATTCAAATCTATGGGGATTGTGTCGAGGGAGATGAACCGCTTCACCTTGCCATTCAATGGGCTCTTTATTTGAACCGAGGATAGCATAAGAAGGGAGGGAGGATAATGGAGCAAAATATGAGCTATTATGATCAGAAAGGGGAGGTAAGGCCCGAGCTATTTTCCTCTACGGCTGAGCAGGTAGCAAAGGACCTAGTGGGGAAAAAGGACAAGAGGCCAACAGGAAAAGGCTTTGTTGAAATTGGAAACACTCAGATGCGGAGGTTTTTTGACGACATCAAATCAATTCAGCGCTACTTGGATCAGTTTCAGGAAAAAGAGCGAAAAGAGGCCTTCAGGCGAAAGCTCCCGGAGATCATGATGATGAATGCCAAGGTTACCTATGCCAGAGGGCGAGAGGCTGTGACAGATGAATTCAAAAATTTCATCGAGAAAAATACATTGGCCATCAAGTCTCTCAGGGACTTTGACGTATTTTGTAAATTCTTTGAGGCCGTATATGGATATTTTTATTACTATTCGCCGAATAAGAAAAGTTGAAAGGAGGCCACACAATGCTTTTAAAAGAAATAATAACCATCAAGGGACAGATCAAGCTAAGGACCGGTCTCCACATAGGAGGCAGCAAAGACGATATCGAAATTGGCGGCATTGATATGCCAGTCATTAAGCACCCTAATGGAGAGCCTTACATTCCTGGTTCCTCTCTTAAAGGCAAGATGAGGTCCTTTACCGAATGGCTTGAACAGAAGGTAAGGCCAGATGGCAGAGTTCACACTTGCAGCAGTAAGGATTGCCCTGTGTGCCGCATATTTGGAACTACTGAGAAGGATTGGCACTTCGGCCCCACGCGGCTAATCGTCCGAGATGCCTTTCTAAATGAAGATTGGAAAAGAGAGACACTGGACGGAGGATTGTCCCTTACTGAGGAAAAGGTTGAAAACTGGATCAACCGGCTGGAAGGAAAAGCTGGAATGGGCGGTCTCCGCAAGGCTGAGAGGGTTCCCGCCGGTGCTATTTTTGATTTCGAGATGAGCTATAAGTTGATGGAAATAGACGGTGATTCTGAAACGGACCATCGTTTTTTCGATAAAGTTTTGATTGCCCTTCGTCTTGTAGAAATGGATGCCCTTGGCGGTTCCGGGAGTCGTGGATATGGACGTATTGCCTTTGAAAACCTGACCAAAACAGAGGGTGGGCGTGAGACAAGCATATCGCTTCCTGAACCCGAGTTAATTTTTGGGAGGGCGGCATGAAAACCTTTAGGGTTAAAATTCTCTTTGTGAGCGATTCTGGGACCCCACTCCATTCAGACACCATCTTTGGACATTTGTGTTGGGTTTACCGGTACCAGAATGGAGAAATTGCTCTGGTCGAGGATATCCTTAATGATTATGACATATCTCCAGTCATAGTTGTATCCGATGGGTTCCCGGAGGATTCTTTTCCGTACCCGTGCCTTACCCCTGTAACTGAAGGGGTGGGCACGTCCCTTTTCAGAGAGTTTTTCCCCGATGGAGACAAAGAGGATTTCCTATCCTTCCTTTCCCTCATGAAGCGGATTCGAAAAGCCGAGTGGATCGACGACATTGAGCTTGAGGAAATTGCCAAGGACCTGACTCCAATAAGCCTGGCCAGATCGCTCTTGAGCAGTGAGATCAAAAAGGGCGGCAAGGTAAAGGCAGGGGAAGTTCCTAAACAGACAACCCTTGTCCCCCACAATACGATCAACCGGCTGACAGGTATGGTAGAAAAAGAAGGGGGCGGGTTTTTTCACACTTTGGAAAACAGAACGCGGGATCTTTCATTTGACATCTATGTCAGAACATTCCTTGGATGGGTTGAGAAAGATGTGGAGGAGATCTTCTCGCTTATGGGCAGATGGGGCTATGGTAAGGACAGAAGTACGGGTAGGGGGCAGTTTCTTGTTCAAGAGGTGACCGAATTCCGTTTGCCGGAACAAGGCAATGCAATTATGGCTCTTTCTCACTTTGTCCCTGATGAAAGCCTCTCTGACGGGTATTACTCACTTGAGACCAAGTACGGGAAGTTAGGTGGGCCATATTCACAGGGAGGTATAGCCTTTCCAAAAACACCTCTTGTGATGCTGAAACCCGGTGCTATTTTCAGGGTCAAGGAGACAAAGCCCTTTTACGGTCAGAGCGTGGGGCCTATCCATCCTGAACTCCGCAACGTGCGTCAACAGACATACCTGCTTCCTTATTTTATCAACTTGGGGGTTGAAGAAGATGAATGACGGCATCATGAAGGATATCCAATTGAAGGGGACGTTTCTATCTCCTGTGCATGTGGGGTGGGGAAAAGAACTTGACCCCTTTTGTTCTTTTGTGAGGGGGAACCGGCTACATCATTTTGAGATGTCAAGCGTGGTTCAGCGTTTTTCTGAAGGAGAGAGATCTGAGTTCCTAAAACTCATATAAAAGAACAATTTGGTGGAAATTCTAAAATTCCTAAACACACGACTCGATCCGGACAGAGATGCGCTGGCAGGTATTGCAGTCTCGGAATCCGTGGCTAAGGAGTATTCGGCAAAGATAGAGGATCCTCGCAACCAATTGGTTTTTGAGCCCTTTTTTAGGAATGGCCATCGCTTCAGCCCTACTATTCCTGGATCTTCCTTGAAGGGTGCAATTCGAACGGCGGTGATTGATACAGTCCTTGAGGACAGAAATATAACCCTTGAAGGAAATACCTTGAGGAACCCCAGTGCAATGGAAGCTCGCGTTCTGGGATATCGTTCCATAGAGGAGGACCCTTTCAAGGCCCTCAAGTTGGAAGATGTCGATCTCGGGTCTGAGAGTACCATCATTTATCATGTGTTTAATTACTCTCCGAGCCGCACAGACCTGACCGACCTGGGTCTTAGGTTTGAATCCACAAGGTCAGATCTGGACGGGAGCAAACTATCCTTTCGCACTTCATTGCGCATTTTTGAAGGGTTTAGGGGTAAAGCCATAAGGATGGGCAGATTTTCGAAGCAGGCGATTTCCATGTTTCTGGAGCCCGAGTTTGTTCTTGCAGCATGCAAGAAGTTCTACCTGAAAAACTTACAGGAGGAACACGAACACTTCTACGTGAATTCACCGTTTATTGAAGTGTCTCAAAGACTCATTGAGGTCGCCAGCAAATTGGCTCCGGATGAGTGCCTCATTCGTGTGGGCCGTTTTACCCAGGCAGAATCAAAGAGTATCAGCCGCTATCGAAAAATTATGGTTCGCGGGAGAGGAGGCCGCAGCAGACCCGAAAAATTTGGTACCACTCGCAACCTGGCAGACGGTAGGTTTCCAATGGGTTGGATAAAATTCAGGTTTATTGGGCTGGATGGTGAAAAAATTGAAAAGGCGATGGTCAAACGGCCTCACATTTCTGCAAGCACCGGAACACACAGAAGAAGGCCTGCTGGTGAAACAAAGAAAAAGACCGGCCCGGTAGATCTGACAGCTCTGAAAAAGAAATATAAGGTGAAAGAGAAAAAGCCATAGTGAACTGCCAAGATACCTGAGGGGAGAGAGATCGCTGAGATTGGTGATCCATCGGTTTTGGAGAACCGTGTTGTTGAGATATATAACAGGATTGATGAGTTTTCAGAAAAAAACAGGAAGGCATTGGCGCTTGCTTTAAAAAAATACTGGGAGATCCATGGCAAGTGGGATAAGGGTTCGAAGAAACAACGCTTAAAGGTCCTGAAAGTTAAAAAATTCTTGGTGAGATTATATAAAAAAAGAAACAGCCAATTCGCACTTACTGTTAAGGACCACATGGGAAAAACCTTCAAAAAAAGCAAGGCGAGGATCAAGTTGGAACAGCTTCTTGACTAAGCTGTTGTGCTGAAGAAAAATATATTGATTTAATATCCTAACACTGGAGGTAAATAGTGAAAAAAAAGCAGGTACTAAAAATCCTGAGTGAACATAAAAAAGAACTCAGTTTGCATGGCGTAAAAACTATTGCAGTTTTTGGTTCTGTGGCCAGGGGGGAGGATAGTGCGAAAAGCGATGTGGACATCTTGGTGGAGTTCAATCAGGACCGGTATAAAATCGGGTTGATTGCTTTTGTCCGGCTTCGGCGTCGTCTTGAAGAGATACTTGGGACACAAGTTGATTTGGTAACGCACAATGCACTTAAAAGACAACTGAAGGACAAAATCTTGAACGAGGCGATATATGCCGATTAGAAATTGGAAATTACGAATTGAAGATATCCTGGAAGCCATTGATGATATAGAACAATTTATAAAAGGAATGGCTTATGAGGCATTTATTACAGATACAAAAACACAAAAGGCCGTGCTTTACAGTATCGCTGTAATAGGTGAAGCGGCGCGCCTTACTCCGGCTGAAGTGCAAATGAAATACGCTGAAATTCCATGGAGGGATATGGGCGATATTCGTAATGTTGTTATTCACGAGTATTTTGGGGTGGATTTAAAAATCCTCTGGGAAACTATTTCTAACGACCTGCCTCCCTTGATTCCACTTCTGAAGAAAGCCCTGGATGAGGAAGGCAAACCAGCGTGACTGCTCACGAACAGTAGAAAAATGACAACATCTCTTTTTCTCATATTTAACCATACCTTTACGGATAACCAGCGAAAGGACGCGGTTGACTCCCTGGGCGTAGACCGGTTTGTGGACATGCAGAGGGACATGAAAACCATCTGGAGGAATATCCCTCCGGAACTTTTGGAGATAGAAGACTACCTGGAACCGATTCAAACATGGCTCAAGGCAAACGCCTCTGAGGATGATTTTGCGCTGATCCAGGGGGATTTCGGCGCGTGTTATATCATGGTGAATTATGCCTTCAAACTCGGGCTTGTTCCCATATATTCCACGACCCGCCGTGAGACGGAGGAAGAAGTTCTGCAGGACGGCTCGGTTAAATTGACCCACCAATTTCAGCATCAAATTTTCAGGAGATATGAAAGATGAAGACCTGCCTGGTTTCCCTGATAAGCGACCAGACTATCCCCAATATTTTAATAGCCACAGCCTTACATCCTGATAATCTCCTCTTCATAAGCACTGACTCGATGGAAAAGAAGATCAAGCCCCTCGCTATTCTTAATTGTTTGTCGGTGCTTCAGATGGATTATTTCAACCGTAATGACAAACTCATTGTACCGGAAGATTCTATTCCCGACTTCTATGAAAAGGTCATTGAGTGGATTAAAGCTAACAGGAGGGAATATAGATTTATTGTTAATTTAACCGGTGGAACAAAACTAATGTCTCTTGCTGCTTATGAGATTTTTAAAAGCTATGGCGCCGAAATGGTTTACATGCCCATTCCGAAAAACATGTATTTCCCGGTGCATCGGCCAAATGATTTTATTTCCATATCGACAAGACTTTCTGTAGAGGCATATCTGACCGCATACAACGTTTCCATAGAAAACCGGAATAATCTCGAAGAATCAAAGCATATTGCTCATGGTAGAAGTGATATCACTTATTTTTTGTTTGAGCATTACAGAGAGCTGGAACCGCTAATGCAAAGGTTCGGCAAAAAACTTCGCTCTCTCAAAAAAAAATATCTTAAAGCAGGATTTGATTTTTCGATCCCTTATAGCGTTGAAAAATCGGTTGAAAAAACCCTTATCGATAAACTTGGCTTTATATATACTGCGGCCAATATATCGAAAAGAATTAATGCCTCTGATTGGAATTATCTGAGAGGAGGCTGGCTTGAGGAAAGGATTTTCCTGGCCATTGAATCGATCATGCCAAAAGATGCTTCGGATATATGCATGGGCGTTAACTGTAAGATTAACGGCAATCAAAACGAGTATGACGTTCTGTTTACCTATAAAAATATTCTTTACGTTCTTGAGTGTAAATCTCTGGGAGCGCCGGAAGGCAACGAAAATGAAATTGGAGGAACAATTAACGACTTTCTATATAAGCTTGGCGCCCTCCGGCAAAATTTCGGTTTGACGCCAAAAGGCATTTTAGCGACAACTTCGGAAAAAGTGCTGGATGCAAGGGGATGTGTCAAGCGGCATTTAGTAGATAGGGGAAATCAGTTTAACACTCAGATTGTCCCCCTTCTGCAAATTACCGATCCTGAGGAATGGTTTAAAGAAAACACCTTTAAATAATTTGACGGACAGAGCTATGTCGTCTGTTAACGTCCGCTCTTTGACAATTGAATATCGCAACGTTGCAAGACTTTATTTTTCTGATGTCCTTTCGTATCCTCATGGAAAAACTTGAGGGAGGCGTTTTATGATTGCCTATGTAAAGACCCAGGGCGCCCGGATCATCAAGGAGGGCAGACACCTGCTGGTGAGGAAAGGCGACGGGATATACAACACACTGTTTATCTACAAGCTGGATCAGCTACTGCTTTTCGGCAATATTGAAATCACGCATAATGCCCTGTGCCACTTGATGCGCAGCAACATTGATACCGTCTTTCTTACCCGGTACGGCCGTTACCTCGGGCGGCTGGCGCCGGTTGAGTCTAAAAACGTTTTCCTTCACAAAAAACAGTACCATCTGCTGGATGACACTGACTTTGGTCTCCGCCGCGCAAAGGAAATTGTTGCGGGAAAGCTCTCCAATATGGCAACGCTCCTGATGCGGATCAAGCGGAGCAGAAAAAGGCAGGAGGTAGGCAGCCGGGCCGGTGAGATCCAGAGCCTTATGTCAAAACTGAGTCAGACGGACAATATCGACAGTGTACGCGGATATGAAGGTCGCGGCAGCGCAATTTTCTTTAAGGGGTTCCCCTTTGGTTTTGTCGAAGACATGGGGTTCTCAAAAAGGGTGAGAAGGCCTCCCACTGACCCTGTTAATGCAGTCCTTTCCCTGTTGTACACCTTCCTGATGAACAGGGTTTACTCTGCCGTGTGCGTGGCCGGCCTGGACCCCTACCCTGGTTTTCTTCACACAATCGATTATGGGCGTTATTCTCTTGTGCTGGATCTCATGGAAGAATTCCGCACCATTATTGCGGATACATTGACCCTGTCGCTTTTCAATCTGAAAATTCTGCAAAAGGAGGATTTCATAAAGGAAGTGCCGGTGGAAACGACATCGGGCGACTCGGAAAAGGATAGAACCCCTGATATCACCGCTGATCCCATAGGATTGATATCCATGAACGATGCGGCATCCGAGGAATTTGATCTCCCTGAACAGCGAATGGATGAAACCCCGGCGCAGCCGGCCCAGGTGACCGGAAAATACCCGGTTAAACTCGTTTCCGGGGCGTTCAAGCGAGTTATTGACGCATTTGAAAAAAAACTTACAACATCGTTTTTCTATCCCCCGGCGGAACGGCGTCTCTCATATGGGGATGCAATTATTTTTCAGGCAGGGCATTACCGCAAGGTAATTGAAGGAGAGGTTGATGTTTATCAACCGTTATTGCTGAAATGATTGTGCTTATTACATATGATATTACTGATCCAAAACGTTTGAGAAAGACCCATAAATATTTAAAAGAATTCGGGCTCAACACCCAGAAATCAGTCTTTGAATGCGATATCGATGATGTTGCTATCAAGAGAATCCGGCGTTATTGCAAAGACACCCTGGATCTTGCAAGCGACTCCGTCCGGATCTACAAGATCTGTTCTCGCTGTATGAACAGGGTGGAACTATCGGGTCTGGGAATCAAGCTGACACAGCTTGACTATGCGGTGATGTAAAAATGAATATGATTGTGGCATACGATATTGCAGATCCCCGACGTCTGAACAAAGTGGCAAAGGTGGTCAAGGATTATGGAATCCGTGTGCAGAAGTCCATATTTGAGGTAGATGTTGATGGCAAGCTGTTTCTTGAAATGAAAGCCCGGATTGAGGAATTGATTGAGGCATCAGAGGACGGGGTGAAATACTTCCCGTTATGCGAGAAATGCGCAGGCACAGTGGAAATCATCGGGCAGGGATTTTTTGTCGACCCGGATGAAGAGTTTTATGTGCTTTAAATCCGCGAAACTCCCCATCAAGATAAATGCATATGATAAATAGCTGATATTACAATATATAAACAGATGAACGGTTCCGAGGTATGTGGAAAAACTAATTTTAATATTATATCAAGAGGTTAAAGCAAGTGCAGCTTAGAAAAAAGGAGGTGGTTATAAATGATGTGTAGAAATCTTGTGGCGGTTCGCACTAATGGCTTGCTAACAATTCGATTTTTCAGCAGATTGTTGGGCCGCTTGTGGAAATTGACCTGAATTGAGAAGGGATTGCGACGAATTTTTTTGTCATGTAATAGAGCGACCTTCTGAAGATGTGGAAATTGACCTGAATTGAGAAGGGATTGCGACCTTTAAATTTTTTGCAATAAGGACATTTTGTAACATAGGTGGAATTTACCTGAATTGGCCTTGGTGATGTATTATTGCCGGAAGGCGGGTGATATGTGAGGCGATGGTGATATCCTTGGTGGCCCTATGGCTTCGGGTGGTAATCTGGCCTATATTTCCCATAAACCCAGCGTAGGTTAGAGTGAGAGTAAAGATCATAATACCTCGCAACCACATTTCTTGGATTCTCATTGCCTATTGCAGCAAAATGCTCACCTGATGACTGCTTAAGAACTAAAAACTCTCTCTTCGTCTGGACTTGACCGATTTTCTCTTTGCTTTGCCATTTTTCACCACAAAAAGACCGCACAAAAACCGCTTTAAGACCAAGCTTTTTTCCTTCCCGTAATTTATATTCCCTCCCCAGTCTTTGTTTCACTAATCACCAATCCCTTATCCCTGGTCGCTTATGATGTACGAATGCCGCTGTCCAAACGATGGGAAGAAGCTTGCCCATATCGCCCGGCCCCCTATCAGAGCTGAGGTATGCCCCACTCTTCTATTGTGGCCGAAGGGTTGTGGGCAAATCCGTGTCGAGGCGATTTCAAAATGGAAGGAAGGTCCTGGATCTCTGGACCCGAGCGATGTCCTGAGCTAGATCTGCCCTTGAATCCTGGAATATCCGGAAAAGATCCATCCTGTTCGTGGATGATTGCATCACCTCTGGAACAACGGCCCGCCTTTGCTATGAGTCTGGTAAGTTTAGGGAATCATGTAGACGGATTAATATGGGTAAGCGCGGGCGGATAACAGGCAATTCTCCCAATTCTCCTTGCTTTTTTAGTGTTTTCGGAGTATTTTTCCATTGTTAGGCATCCCTTCGGGAGATAGGATGATGGGAAAAGGGCCGGTGATCTCCCAATAAGAGCTTTTGTGCTTTCGGTTCAGTTTATCTTGAAAGGAGAATTGTCCGATGGGTAATTCGGCTAATAAACAATATATAGTCGACGAGAAAGGCAATCCCACTGCTGTTATTCTTCCTATAGAGAGGTATAAAAAGATCCTTGCTATTCTGGATGAAGTTGAAGACCACAAGGAGACGAAAATACTTTCTCAATCAGAAGAATTTAAAAAATTGGTCAAAAAAGGATTAGATGACGTTGACTTAGATAGAATCAAGCTTTGGAAGGAAGTCTGGAATGAGCTATGAAGCCTATTTAACCGAAACCTTCCAGAAGTCCATAAAAATCCTGAAAAAGAAATTTCGCAGGGTCAAAGACGACCTCTCCAGCATAATCCAGATTTTAGAGGAAGACCCAACAGTTGGAGATCCCATCCCTGGTTGGAACAGGGAGAAAAGCCGGATATCTCTAAAAGAAAGATAGAGGATTTACTTAGAAAGCTGAATCAGGAATTGCAAGATTGCAGATAAACAGTCATTTGTTAAAATGCTATCATGGCTTTTTTTCTTCAATAACCGGGTCAACATGCACAATAACCCGGTCCAGATCCTCAACTTTTTCTTCGAGACACCTCTCCACCTCCTTTGCGATTCTGTGACCTTCAGTAACAGTAAGATTACCATCCACAACAATATGGGTCTCCATTTGATAAAGCCCTCCAGAGACTCGAACCCTAAGATCGTGCATTTCCTTTACCCCATCCACACTCCGGGTGCAGTTGCTGATCTTTTTCATAATTTCCGGTGGAGGCGCGGTATCAGTAAATTCGCGTAGGCTATTCTTGAGGATTTCCAGGCCGACTTTTACGATAAAAAATGAAACCAAAAGAGCAGCAAAAGAGTCCAGTATATGCCAAGAAGGCTTGATTAGCGCTCCCATGACACCAGCAAAAACCGCCACAGAGGAAAGGGAATCGGAGCGGTGATGCCAGGCATTGGCTATAATCAGCTGGTTTTTTAGGCGCCGTCCAACGTATACCGTGTAATGATAAAGCGCCTCTTTTAGGGCGATGGATACGCCGGCCCCAAACAGGGCCAGATTTGTGGGATGGTATTCAGTGTGGCGATAGATATTTAGGGCAGACTCTATCCCAAGATACAAAGCCGTGCCAATCAGAGCCATCCCCACAATGGCAGATGCCAAGGTCTCGATGCGGGCATGACCAAAAGGATGTTCCTCATCCGGAGCCTTTCGGCCGACCCTCAGCCCGAGGAGTACTACAACGTCAGTAAATAGATCAGAAATGGAATGGACAGCATCCGCTATAAGGGCCTGGCTATGACCGAGTATTCCGGCAAACAATTTGAGCAAAATTAGAATGGCATTGACTAAGGCTCCTACCAATGTAACCGATCTGCCGGCCTTGGCTGACAATGTTCTATGCTCTGACACTGATTTTCACCATAGGAAACCTCACTTTTTTCAGTTCAATAAAAGTCCCCGTTTGTCATTAGAAAAATGGTCATGCCTAAAATTACCCTGTTTTTGCATTCTGCTTAAATAATATTTCTTATAGATCAAGAATAGAACAATAACATTTCCTTGTCAGACCATCAGTTTATCTGATTTCAAGGCGTAAGCGGCAGCAAGACCCACAACAAAACCAATAGCAAGATTTGAGGCTAAGGTGATTCCCAAAATCATTAAAGCTACAAAAAATTCCTTTCGCTCCCTTATATCGATTACGGTTAGCGCGAGCTGGCTTCCAGCAAAAATTAACAACACGCCCAGGATAGACATTGGGAGTAGATTCACAACCGAAAGCGCATGGTTCCCCAGAAAAAAGGCAAGTGCGACAAAAATCGATCCAATAATAATATTGGAACCAGCAGTACGTGCCCCAAACCGGTAATGGGCAGCCAATCCTCCAGCTCCGTGACAAAGTGGAATACTGCCCAGAAAAAAGCCAAGGAAATTGGCCAAGGCCATGCTGATACACGTGCTCCGATAGGTAATTTTTCTTGAATCCTTGTCAAAGTATTCTCGCGAAAGATCGGTGTAAGCAATCACGGCATTTCCAACTGTCATGGGGATCTGCGGGAGCACCAGGGCGAAAAGAGCAAACGTTAAATCAGTGCTTGAGGGCAATCCAAAAGGCAATATTTTTGGCAGGTTGATGCAAATCTTCAATTTATCGAGACCTTCATGTGTACCAAGGACCAATCCGACGGCAATGCCGCCTAACACGACTATAAGACCTGCTGGGGTCTTTTTGTTCTCTAACAAAAGGAGTGTTAAAATACCGCCAGCAACACCAATCACTATACCAATAGGAATAGGGCCAAAGCTTTGGAGTGTAAGATAAGGTTCAGACATCTGGCGGAGTAACTGAAATTTTGAAGTGCCAGTCATAAATTTGACCCCTTCAGCCATTAGGAGGGAACCTGTAGACAGCTGAACGCCTCTGACTACCGCTTTCGGTGTGTGCCTACCTATGACCGTGATAACGCCGGTCGTACCCATGATCAGAAGCACTAAGCCCATTAGAGCCCCTGAGGCCAAAATCTGGGATTGACTCATTGCCGTTGCAATGGCATAAGCCCCAATGATCTTCATGGGTTGGACCGGAACCGTGACACCATAATAAATGCCCGAAAGGATGTAGTAAAAACCTATAGAGAAAAACAGACCTGACGGATTTAGTCCATTGATAAGTATCATCCCTATAACCAAAGGGAGGAGAGTCCCCAGGTCGCCCAGTGATCCAGAAAACTCCATTCGATCAAACTTATAACGAATACTCATCTCTTAATACCCTTGTGGTGATTTGCGACTAGTATGCACACATTGCTATCTGTCTTTTAAAAATGAAACCTTTCCTTGTCAAACGCTTTCCGCTGATTCTTTTAAACCCAAATTTTACATATATTCTGTAAAGATGATATTAAAATTGGCGAATTTCTCAAATTGTGCATAAGGATTAAATATAGACCTCCTTGCTGGCCATTGACTTTTGTTGTTTAGTTAGCAGATTAATTCCGGCAAATTATTTTAAAATAGGGGCTGGTACTCATTTTATCCTGTTGGGCTTATGGATGCTATTATCTCCAGGAGACAAATAAATCCTGGAAATTGACCCAGCCAATGCAAAGGTATGGAAATTTTTTGAAAGAATTGAATAGGAATAAATTGACGAGTATTAAAAACCTAAGGCTTTTTTATAAAAGGTAATATTGGCGATACCATGCCACAAAATTTTTAATACCTTCTCTAAGAGGTGTTTGGGGGTTAAACCCAAGCCGTTTTCTTGATTTCTGGATATCTGCTGTAGTCTCCTCCACATCCCCAGGCTGCATCGGCAACATGTTTTTCTGGGCCTTTTGTCCTAATTCCTCTTCTAAGATGCGGATGAAGTCTAAAAGGTCCACTGAATTTGAATTGCCAAGGTTAAATATCTCATAAGGCACCGGTCTTTTGAGTGCTGAGATCGTACCTTCAACAATATCATCAATATATGTGAAATCTCTTTTCATACGCCCATAGTTATATACGTTTATAGGCATTTTTTTTAGGATTGCATCAGTAAATAGAAATAAGGCCATGTCCGGACGGCCCCATGGACCGTAAACCGTAAAGTATCTAAGCCCTGTGCAAGGAATCTGATACAAATGGCTATAGGCATGGGCAATCAACTCGTTAGCCTTTTTGGTTGCACCATAAAGGGAAATGGGAGTATCCACCCTGTCATCCACACTGAAAGGGATCTTTTTATTGCTCCCATATATAGAGGAGGATGAAGCATAGACAAAATTTTTGGCTTTATATTTTCTCGCTATCTCAAGCAAGTTTAAGAACCCTTCCAGATTACTTTTTTGATAGGAAAATGGATCTTTTAAAGAATGTCTGACACCTGCTTGAGCAGCTAAATTACATATAATTTTCACCTGATGTTTTATGAAAATATCATTTAGTACATCAAAGTTTTGAATATCTTCTTTATAAAACCTGAATTTTTTTTCGGATTTCAGGATCTCCAGCCGAGCTTTCTTAAGATTTACATCATAATAGCTGTTAAGATTATCAATCCCAATAACTCTCTCTCCCATCTCGAGCAGTTTTTTAGATAGATGAAATCCAATGAACCCCGCCGCCCCTGTCACCAATATGACTTGATTATTCTTTCCCATAAAAATCTTTTGTCGGATCTTCTCGGTTCCTGAAAAAACCTCTATGCACTCGTATTTTTTATATCAAAAATTCATGCTAATGACTATTAATTTTATTTTAGAGGTTTTGGCAATATCTTTGATTGAAAATTTCGAGGATGGTTTTATTAAGGAGGGAAAGATTGTATCCGGAAATATAATGATTTTGCTTTCCGGACACAATCTTCTTATCGGTTTTAATTGCAGAATATTTCTGCCACACTTTTCGTGAGCTTGGGAAAGAACCCTTTACATCATTCCGCCCATTCCGCCCATTCCACCGCCAGGAGGCATATGAGGCATCTCCTCTTTATCTTTTGGCTTTTCCGCTATCATGGCTTCGGTTGTCAGGAGCAAGGACGAAACCGATGCGGCATTCTGGAGGGCGAATCTTGTGACCTTTGTAGGATCAATAATGCCTGATTTCAATAGGTCTTCAAACTCGCACGTTTCTGCATTATAACCAAAGGCCCCTTTTGCCTCTTTAACCTTTTCCACAACTACAGAACCCTCGGCCCCAGCATTGTTTGAAATCTGCCTAATCGGCTCTTCCAGAGCCCTCATAACGATATTGACTCCGGTCTGTTCTTCTCCATCTAACTTTAGCTTGGCAAGGGCCGGAATTACTCTTAAGAAAGCAACACCACCGCCAGGGACAACACCTTCTTCAACAGCGGCCCTCGTGGCATTTAACGCATCCTCTACCCTAGCCTTCTTCTCTTTCATTTCAGTTTCAGTGGCTGCACCCACGTTGATTACAGCGACTCCACCAATCAATTTAGCAAGCCTTTCCTGGAGTTTCTCGCGATCATAGTCAGAGGTGGTTTCTTCGATCTGTGCCCGAATCTGTTTGACTCTGCCCTGCAGTTCGCTTCTACTACCACCACCATCGATAATCGTTGTGTTATCTTTATCAATATTGATCGTTTTGGCTGTACCGAGGTCAGTTAGAGTAATGTTTTCCAGTTTCAATCCCAGGTCTTCTGACATCACCTTTCCACCAGTAAGAACTGCAATATCCTCCAACATCGCCTTTCTCCGATCACCAAAACCGGGGGCCTTAACGGCTGTACAGTTAAGAGTCCCTCTCAGTTTGTTAACAACCAGCGTGGCAAGCGCCTCTCCTTCCACGTCCTCGGCAATGATCAGAAGCGGTTTTCCCATTTTGGCAATCTGCTCCAGAATGGGAATTAAATCCTTCATGTTACTTATTTTTTTCTCATGAAGTAAAATGTAAGGTTCGGATAGGTTTACTTCCATCTTCTCTGGATTTGTTACAAAGTAAGGGGAAAGGTAGCCACGATCAAACTGCATACCTTCAACCACCTCAAGGGTTGTCTCCATGCTCTTGGCTTCCTCCACAGTTATTACGCCTTCCTTACCCACCTTGTTCATGGACTCGGCAATAATATTCCCAATAGTCAGGTCATTGTTTGCTGAGATGGAGCCAACCTGAGCGATTTCTTCTTGGTCTTTGGTAGGCTTTGAGAGTTTCGCCAATTCCTTAACAGCAACTTCCACAGCCTTCTCTATCCCTCTCTTGATAGCCATCGGATTTACGCCGGCAGCCACTAATTTGGAACCTTCTCTGTAAATAGATTGAGCTAAAACGGTGGCTGTGGTGGTCCCGTCTCCAGCGACATCCGATGTCTTGGAAGCAACCTCCTTAACCATCTGGGCACCCATATTTTCAAAATGATCATCCAACTCGATTTCCTTTGCCACTGTCACGCCATCTTTGGTTATAGTGGGTGATCCAAAGGACTTTTCCAAAATAACGTTCCTTCCCTTCGGCCCCAGTGTGACCTTGACTGCATCGGCAAGGGTGTCAATTCCTTTCAGTATTGATTCCCTGGCCTTCACATTGTACTTAATCTCTTTTGCCATATCAAACATCCTCCTTCGATTTTTCTATTGTAGCCAATCGAACAATATCAGAAAATTCTTATCCTACGATAGCAATAATATCATCTTCTTTCATTATCAGGTGTTCCTCTCCATCAATGTTGATCTCTGTTCCCGCATACTTTCCAAACAGGACCCGATCACCTTTCTTGACTTCGAGGGGCAACTTCTTGCCGTTCTCCATAATCTTACCGTCGCCTGCAGCCACAACCTTACCTTCTACAGGTTTTTCTTTTGCTGTATCAGGAATAATGATACCACCTTTTGTTTTTTCTTCCTCTTTCACTCTTTTTACGATTACACGGTCATGCAATGGTTTAACTTTCATCTTAGATATCTCCTCCAAATATTAAATAATCTTAAATCTTAAAACAAACCAAATATAATTTGCGAAAAGACCAGGTTTCACCTCCTTATTAAATATATATGCCTTAACTCTGATTCATTGAGATCATACGCATTTGGATAAATAGCCCTTTAGGATCTAACCTTAAAAAGTTAACAATAAGCGATCAAATGTCAAGGGGCTCAATCCATTTTTTACTAAATATTTCCGTCAACAAAAGTATCATATGTAATATATAGGATACCATAACTAGGATACTATAACGCGTTAAATTAAGAAAAAGGGCCTTGGAAAGTTTGTTCTCAGCGGTAATGGTATCTGTCTTCATGCCTGCCTGTCGCTAAAAAGCACCACTAATGCCCAGGGCATTATAGATCTTAGGCCTCAAATTGGGTCGATTCCGACCCATCCAAGAGGTATGCCTGTACACTGGTGTGCCCCAGAACATAGAATCCTTTGATAATCCTTCACGTCCAGGTAATACGAATACCCACCAAGTTTTGTGAGGAAGCATTTTCAATTGCTTGACTTGAGAGAACCACTTCATATAATTACATTAATGAGCATTGGTGGTCAAGTAATGAAAAAACGTGGAGAACCAGGCGTGAATGTCTCCGGCATTATTACCTTGCTTACCGACTTTGGACTTAACGATCCTTATGTTGGCATTATGAAAGGCGTGATCCTTAGCATAAATCCTGCTGCTAAGATCATCGACATCAGCCACCATGTTAAACCGGGATCCTTATATCAGGCCTCAGGTATTCTCCAGGAAACCTTTCCTTTCTTCCCCAAAGGTACCATCCATGTGGTGGTGATTGACCCCGGAGTTGGCAGTGATAGACGGCCTATCCTTCTCAAGACGAAAAAATATTTTTTTCTGGGTCCCGATAATGGCGTGCTCTGGCCCACTATAAAAATACATCATCAGGCCGAAGTTATCCATTTAACTGAAACCAAATATTTCCTCTCTAAAATCAGCGACACCTTTCATGGACGGGATATCTTTGCCCCTGTGGCAGCCCACCTGTCCCTCGGAATTGATCCCAGAAAAATTGGATCAATAATAGGCGATCCAATGCCTCTTCATTTACCCAAACCTGAACAAAAAGGGGATCTCCTATCCGGGCAAGTAATGAGGATAGATCGTTTTGGTAATCTCATTACCAATATCCACCGGAAAGACATGGAGCAGTTCTTGGGACCCGATCCACCGGCCACAAAAGTTGGAGAACTTATCATCAAAGGGTTGCATAATACTTATAGTGAAGTAAAGACTGGTGAGATATTGGTCCTGATCGGTAGTTCTGATTATCTGGAAATCGCAGTCAATCAAGGCAGGGCCTGTGATTGTATAGGTATAAATCCAGAGGATATTATTGGAACAAAAGTAGAATTAAACAAAAGATAAAGAATGGAAGATTATTTTATATTATTCGAACTACTAAAAAAGGCAGGGGCATTTATAACCCTGCCTTTTATACCTGACGATAAGCAGTTATTTAACCTTTTAACCTCCCCATTAACTTCTTCCTTCCGACTCCTGCAAGTCCTATTAAGCCAGTGCCAAAAAGGAGCATTGTGGCAGGTTCGGGGATAGGTGCTGTACCACTGCCATCAACAATATCGTTTCCGCATTTCACGGTAAAATAGGAGGTAAACTCAGTTTCTGGGTCAAGAAAGGCAAGATCAACGAATACGGCATTATGAACTCCACCAGTTACGCCACCACCCATCTCACTATCAGATAGACCTGGGTAATAAGTAAAACTATTTCCACTCGACAGTAGCGTTCCTCCGCTACTATAACGCCATGGTAGTCCTGTTACAGGACCTGGACCTCCTGAAGTTGATTCATATGTATAACTTCCGCTTATATCATACACATTATATGTCTCGGAATAAAAATCCATATCCAAGACAAAGTCATAACCTGAATTACTATCATTCGTTTCAAAAAATATGTCACCGGACCCATAATTCGTTCTTCCATAATTAATGCCATTAACAAAGTCCCAACCTCCCACCAAGGCTAATAGCGAACCCGATTGAAAAAATCCTTCCAGATCCCAGTCCTGGCCGGTAACGGCACCAGATTCTACCTCCTGGTCTTCCTGTTCTCCATACCATCCCGTACCTGAACCATACCCATCATAAATAGTAATGTTGGTATAACCATCAAGATAGGCTGCAAAGGAAGTTCCAGCGAAAAAAAGAATGGCAAAAATTGAAAGTCCTAATATTTTTGATAGCTTGCCCATTTTTTCTCCTTTTGATCTTTTGGGCAACCCGGCTATCTTCATCAAGACCCTTGGCTTTCCGTCCCCACCTCACGATGGGTTTGGCTTTTTCATATCACCTTTTTATTCTTGTGTGCCAGAATGGACCAATTATTGGGAAGGGAATTTATTATTTCATTATTGATAAAGATATCAATTGGTTACATATTAAATTGCTTTCTATGAATTGGAGGTTGAATAAGATTATTATGTGAGAGTATGAGATTTGACTTACAATTCCGTAATTTGAATTACGGAACTGTAATGCTGAAGTACTAACAGTTATTAAATGGAGAGGTTTCTAAAAGCATATGTTGACCCTTTTTCCTTGACACACATTGCTATTCCTTTCTATATTTCCTTCCGAAAAATAGACTTTTGATTAGCTCTTCCCATAACGTTCTGAAAAGAAGAACTACTTATCCTAAAAAATATTAATAATGAAAAAAACCCTATCAAATCCAAATAGTGTGTCCGAAATACTATCAAGAACCTCATCTTTGAGAGAATTAGGGCTAATAAAAGAGGCCGTTGAGGAGTATGAAACGCTGTTTGCGACTAACTGTCCTCCCACAGAGATAATCTCCGGTCTTATGGAATGTCTTTCAAATACTCATTCACCTTCTAAATTCATAGCACGAATAGAAGAGACTATCGGTAGCCAGGATTTAAGCGATAGGAAAATAGTCCAGATAAAGTTCTCGCTTGGGCTGGAGATGCAAAGAAGAGGCCATAAAGACCTTGCCCTCGATTTATATAAGGCTGCAGCAAAGATTGATCCAAAAAATAAGCAGATCGAGGATAGAATTAATCAGCTAATCTCTAAGCTATCTCCGGCTTCAAGATATGATTATCTCCTTAATAGGGGTATTGTAACTTTCGAACAGCTGAAGGAGGCATTAGCAATTTCGAAAAAGACAAAAAAAAGCGTGGAGTTTGTACTAATTGAAAATTTCAAGTTGAGGAAAGAAGATGTCGGCAAATCACTCTCGCTTTTTTATATGTGTCCCTTTAAGAGTTTTGACCCCAATTTTCCTGTTCCCTTTGAACTCATAGGCAAATTGAAAAAGTCTTTTTTACTTCATGATCTCTGGGTTCCGCTGGTCTGGGGTAAAAATAGAATTGAAATACTTATTGATAACCCTAATGACCTTAGGAAGACCGGGCATATCAGAGGGCTTACGAAGACCAAAAAGATCATTTACTCGGTGGGAATTAAAGAGGACATAGAAGAATTCATATCCCTTTTTTTTGATAAGAAGATAGAAGAGTCCATTGATGACATGATTAAAAAGCTGGACATAATTCCTGATATCTCTTTTGAAGAAGAGGAAGAGAATCTCCTTGAGGATATCCTTGATGAAACGTCAAGTCAGACTATAAAGTTTGTGGATCAAGTTATTATAAATGCATACCAAAAAAACGCTTCGGATATCCATATAGAGCCATCGACTGTTTCGAAAAATACCGACATCCGTTTCCGATTAGATGGTGTATGCCATGAGTTTGTCCAAGTACCTAATTCCATGGCAAAAGGTATTATCTCAAGGCTAAAGATAATGGCAGGCCTTGACATAGCCGAAAGACGTCTTCCTCAGGACGGCAAGATTAAGTTCAGGCGTAAAGGCGCCCCTCCTTTTGAGCTTCGATTGGCTACCATTCCGACCACTGGCGGACATGAGGATGCAGTATTAAGGCTGTTGCCTGGGGCCGGTGTAATGAAACTAAATGATATGGGATTAAGTGAAAGGGATTTGAGGATCATGAAAAAGATCCTTTCTCAGCCCTATGGCCTCATATTAGTTGTTGGCCCAACAGGCTCAGGTAAAACAACCTCACTTCATTCAGCCCTCAGTCATATCAATAATCCTGGAATAAAGATTTGGACAGCAGAAGATCCGGTAGAGATCACGCAGGCAGGACTCAGACAAGTGGAGGTCAAGCCAAAGATCGGTCTTGACTTCGCGAGGGTTTTGCGTTCTTTTTTGAGGACTGATCCGGATGTTATTATGATTGGCGAGATGCGAGATCACGAGACCGCCTCTATAGGAATTGAGGCATCGCTGACCGGTCACCTTGTCTTTTCCACCCTCCATACTAATAATGCTGCCGAAACAGTAACCAGGCTATTGGATATGGGACTAAATCCCCTTAATTTCTCTGATGCCTTTTTAGGCGTTTTGGCCCAGAGATTGATAAGAAAATTGTGCACTAATTGCCGGAGAAAATATCATCCCTCCCAGGGGGCATTTCAAGAGATAGCTGCAGAATACGGTGAGGATAGGTTCAAGGCCACGAATATAGAATATACCCCGGATCTCTTCCTTTTTAGTCCAGGGAAGTGTGAGGTATGTTCAGAAACCGGTTATAAAGGGCGAATCGGGATATATGAGCTGTTAGAGGGCACTTCGCAGATAAAAAGATTGATAAAAAAACAAGCAACTACAGAAGATATTTTCCTGCAGGCAGAAGATGAAGGAATGACTACCTTGAAACAGGATGGTATTCACAAGGTTTTTTATGGATTAACTGATATAAATGAGATTCGCAGGGTATGCATTGATTGAATATTTAGGATTTGATATCTATAAAAACTTTCCATCGTTAGCCTAAGGGTCGAGCCAAATGTCAAAAAAAGCCTTGATTGTTGATAACGATTTTTTCTTTGTGGAATTTCTTTCTGATTTGCTTGAAAAAAGTGGATATCAGATTATTAAGGCCTACGATGGCAAGGAAGGGATATCAAAACTGGAGGATGGACCTATTGATCTCCTTTTTACGGACATAATCATGCCCAAGATAGATGGTCTAAACCTCATCAAATTTTCTCGAAAGAAATTCCCAGGCTCCAGTCTGAAGATTATCGCTGTATCAGGGGCATTAATCGAGCAATTTGATGAGATCAATAAGATAGGCGCTGACTATTACATTGTAAAAGGGCCTCTGGAACAAATGGCGGCCCACATCAAAACATTTATAGAGAGAGTAGATAATCAACAAGACGACTCCTATCTGGAAGAAAAAGGAATTATCAAGCCAGGGAGACTATTCCCCAGACAAGCTACGTCAGGATTGATTGATAGCATGAATTTCCAGCATGCAGTCATCGAAAGCATAGGGGTTGGGATAATTGTGGTTGATAAAGACACAAGAGCTATAAAAGCTAATTCTTTGGCCCTTAACATGTTAAACAGGCCCATTGAAGATGTGCTGAATGCCCCAGTTACATCCCTATTCCCAAAAAAGGAAAATGCAAGACTAATAAATGCTTTCAAGCGTGTAGTCCAGGACCAGGGGATAAAAAAGATTGGTCTTAATATTGTTTTCAAAGCTCAGGACATCAAACTAATCATTTCGCTCTTGAGATTAAATGGCGAGGCTATTGGGTGGATCATTGCTATGGAGGGAATAAAAGTAGTTGTTTAATTTTAAACTCCCCCATTAACTTCTGTCTTCCTAATCCTACAAAACTGATAAGGCCTGTACGGAGAAATACCCTTATTGCTGCTCGGGTACGGGGGCCAAATAAGCTTGAAACTCAATCAATAATTTCTCTAACCACCCTTAGCACCTCATTCATCCCGAAGGGCTTGGTGAGTGTGCGTATAGCACCTGCCCTTTTTGCAATATTTAGGTAGTTCTCCGGATCGATATGCCCGCCTCCGGAAATAGCGATGGCCTTCGCTTCTGGAAAGTCTTGTCGGAGCTCCATAATAATTTCTATACCATCCTTCTCCGGCATAAGGATGTCCGTAATGATCAGATCGATTTGTTTCTCTCGGTAGAGTCTTATACCCTCATTCCCATCAGAGGCAGATAAAACCTCATATCCACCTCGCACTAACATTTCCTTGAGCATTGCACGAATTTGATCATCATCGTCTATAACAAGAATGCATTTTTGCTGGTACACTAATACATGTCCCCTTTCATGAACTTCTTTAAGACTCAATTAAATTAGAAACTTTCTGTTGAACTATCCTTGTCTATTTAAGACACCTGGTTATAAATTCACATATCACAAGATGTTTGGCTTTTTCATATCACCTTTTTATTCTTGTGTGCTTTGCCGTGTTAATAGAGCAAGTGGTATGCCAGAATGGGCCAATTTTTGGGGAGGGAATTTATTATTTTATTATTGATATAAATATCAATTGGTTACATATTAAATTGCTTTCTATGCTTTCTATGAATTGGAGATTGAATAAGATTATTATGTGAGAGTATGAGATTTTATTTGTAATTCTGTAACTTGAATTACATATACGTAATTGGTAGCTAATTGTAATTGATTATAGGGAACGTTCTTTATGAATCAGGGGCTTTCCCTGCTAATAATTCCAGATATCCTTCCCATTCGACAGGTAACAGATACTTTTTTTTGTTATTACATTCTTTGCAGGCAGGGACAATATTTCCTTTCTTGGATTTTCCACCACGGCTTATGGGAACAACGTGGTCCATGGTTAATCGCTTCTGCCCCACCTGACGATGGCAATAATGACAGACCCCTTTCTGAGTCCTTTTATACCACCAGTGCGTGCGTCTCAGGTGCCGGGCCTTTTCCTTTTCCCTTCTGATTTCTTCTTCATCAAAAGTATCGAAATCAAAGGAGATATTTGTTAAATGATCTTTTTTGTTCATATTTTAGAGTTAAAATACGGCTTATCTAAAATAAATTTACAATACTTTAAGAGCAACGGCAAGGAAAACTCCCTTTTTTGGATTTGCCATACATTTTGAACAATAGGGTATCTTCACTATTCCGAATGCATCAGTAGTTGTGCATATAAGAACTATCATGTTGACGGGTTGAAAATGAATGTGGTAAATAAATAATAATGCAGCTTGATCTTTATTATTTAATGAAACAGGCATTGAAGGAGGGTGAAATCGGTTTTTCTAAAGGGGAGGTGCCTGTAGGCGCGATCATAGTCGCCCCAGATGGTCAGATTGTGACCAAAGCGCACAATAGATCCATAGGTCTTAAAGATCCTACCGCTCATGCGGAGATCTTGGCTATGCGAGAGGCAGGGTCTTCCTACCGGAACTACCGACTGAATGACTCTCTACTTGTTGTGACCATTGAACCGTGCCTTATGTGCATGGGTGCAGCCATCAATGCTCGGATCGCCAGGTTGGTATTTGGTGCTGTTGATTCAAAAGCAGGTGCTGCAGGTTCATTGTACAATCTGGCAACAGACAAACGTCTCAACCATAGTATTGAAGTCATATCCGGAATTATGGAAGAAGAATGCCGGGCATTAATGCAAGCGTTTTTTCGAGATCGTAGAAGAAAAATATAGCAGATAATTTTGGAGAGGTACCGAAGTGGTCATAACGGGGTCGACTCGAAATCGATTTGCCCCGTTAATAGCGGGGCACGTGGGTTCGAATCCCACCCTCTCCGCCAGGAAATATAATTCTGTTAAATTTGCCTACTATCCGATAACATTTAGCCTGTAGAAAATATTAACCCGTATACGCGGGTTCCTGGAGAGATGTCCGAGCAGGCCGAAGGAGCGCGACTGGAAATCGCGTGTACTACTAAAAGTGGTACCGAGGGTTCGAATCCCTCTCTCTCCGCCATTAATATACCATCCCTTCAAAGCCGGATAGGAATTCCGGAAAGATCCAACTAATGATTTATGAAGTCTTAGCCAGGAAATGGCGTCCTCAGGTGTTCGAGGACGTCATTGGCCAGGAGCACGTTACCCAGACATTGATGAATGCCGTCAGGACTGGCAGAGTGGCACATGCCTATCTTTTCAGCGGACCAAGAGGTATAGGTAAAACCTCAGTTGCTCGTATCCTGGCTAAGGCCTTAAATTGCAAGCAAGGAGAGCCTGGGATACCGTGCAATAAATGCGTGTCATGTGTGGAAATCACAGATGGTTCATCAGGAGACGTCCAGGAAATCGATGGAGCATCCAATCGGGGCATTGATGAAATTAGGGAACTAAGAGAAAATGTAAAATATATGCCCTCTTCGAGCAGGTACCGTATTTACATCATCGATGAAGTGCATATGCTGACTATCCATGCCTTTAATGCCCTACTTAAGACCCTTGAAGAACCTCCACCACATGTAAAATTTATTTTTGCAACCACTGAATCACACAAGATGCCTGTCACCATCCTTTCCCGATGTCAGAGATTCGATTTCAAAAGGATACCACTCAGTCAAATCGTTTCCCATTTAGATAGAATAACTAAGGAGGAGGATATTGAGATCAGTAGTTCTAGTATGGCTCTGATCGCAAAAGAGGCCGAAGGAAGTATGAGAGATGCTGAAAGCTTATTAGATCAGGTAGTCTCCTTTGCAGGACAAAAGATAGAAGATAAACATGCCTTGGAAATTCTGGGCGTTATTGATAGAGACATTGTCTTTGAGACATCAGCTGCTATTATCGAAGGCTCTGCTAAGAAATGCCTGGAGATTGTTGAGAGGATTTATAACTACGGCTATGATATTAAGGAATTTTACCGCGCTCTCATGGACCAGATTAGGAATCTGCTGATCAGTCTCGTTTCCGATCAAGACCATCTACTTGACATGAGCAAAAGCGAGAAGGCTAAAGTCAGAATGCAGGCTGAAAAGGTGGGATCGGAAAAGCTTCATATCTTACTGAATTTTATGATAAACAGGGAGCAGGTTCTGAGGCTGACTGCCCACCCAAGATTGATTTTGGAGGCTACTATGATGACTTTGTGTCATCTCGGCGACTTTCTTTCTTTTGGGGATCTTTTGGGGAGAATAGAGTTCCTAGAAAAGAGATTAGTGGGTGCATTAGCCACTAACGAACAACCAAAGGCGGGCCATATTTCAGATCCGGGGAACCAGTGGGCTTCAGGAGGTTGTGAAAAAGACCAAAGAAAAAGTAATATGCCAAATGAAAACGGTAAAAGCTGGGACGACTTCTTGACCTTTCTGTCGTCTGAGAATAAGGTTATATTTAATATACTTAAGGATTGGAAGATTTTGAAGCTGACCGAAGACACCATTGAAATAGCCAAAGGAACCGGGTCATTTTCTTCAGGCTATTTTGACGATAAAGATCAATTTAATCAGCTAACCAATTATTCTCGTGATTTTTTTCAGAGAGATATCCGAATAAAAATCGCGGCTGGTAAACAGCCCTTATTGCAAACAAAGCTTGCGACTAAAGATGATTCTGATCTTCCTGCACCTGTTCAAGACATCCTGCAGATGTTCCAGGGGAAGATCAAAGAGGAGTATCCCGCTAAGAAAACGGGGCTTCATAATTCCAAAGGTATAAAGAAAAAATAGGAGGCAAAGGAATGAAAGGCATACCCAATATTGGGCAACTTATGAAACAGGCCCAGCAGTTTCAATCAAAAATAGCTAAGCTACAAGAAGAATTGGGAAATGAAATTGTGGAGGCTTCCGCAGGTGGCGGCATGGTCACTGTGGCAGTCAACGGCCGGCAGGAGGTCCTTTCTGTTAACATCGATCCAGAAGTAATTAACCCTGACGATACAGAAATGCTACAAGACCTTATTATAGCGGCCATAAATGATGCATTATCCAGAGCAAAAACCATGATGAACGAGGAAATGGGAAAATTGACGAAAGGGATGAATATTCCTGGCCTGTCTGGGCTTTTGCAGGGGTAGTCATGGGTATTTATCCAGTATCTCTCGAAAAATTGATTGAGCAGTTTTCCAAGCTACCTGGAATCGGTCAAAAATCTGCCACGCGGGTAGCATTATACGTGTTGAGAAGCAAGAGGGAGCTTGCTGAAAGTCTGGCCAAAAGTCTTTTGGAGGTTAAGGAAAAGATCAAATCATGTTCCATCTGCTTCAACCTAACTGATGATGACCCTTGCCCGATCTGTTGCGACGAAAATCGTGCTGATGGAACTATCTGTGTTGTTGAAGGTCCTGGGGATCAACTTGCCTTAGAGGAATCTGGGGTTTTTAAAGGCAGATATCATATACTTCATGGGGTCCTTTCTCCATTGGATGGAATTGGTCCTGAAGACCTCAAGATAGGTGAACTTCTCAGCCGACTCGACAAGGAGAAAATTAAGGAGGTCATCCTCGCCACAAACCCAACTACAGAGGGTGAAACGACTGCTTCCTTTATAGTCAAACTTCTTTCAGAAAGAGGCAATAACATCAAAACTACCAGAATCGCTCTCGGAGTTCCCATGGGAGGGGATCTAAAGTATTTGGACCGGATGACAATTGAACATGCCATGAGAAGTCGGATAGCGATCAATCTATGATCTCAGAAGCAGCCCTCAAAGAGATATCACACATAGTTGGTCAAAAGCACCTGATTGCAACTCAGGATGCTTTGACCAACTATGCTTCTGACGCCACAAAGCTGGAATTTATGCCAGATGCTGTGGCCCTGCCTGGGAACAGCAAACAAGTTTCCGACATTCTTAGGCTTGCCACAAAAAAAGGATTTCCTGTCACCCCGAGAGGGGCTGGAACTGGTATGAGCGGCGGAGCCTTGCCTGTAAGAGGAGGTCTTGTAATGGGCATGAGCCGTTTTAACCGTATACTAACCATTGATCAGGGCAATCTTATTGCAAAAGTAGAGCCAGGTGTTATTACAGGCCGTCTTCAAAAGGCTGTTGAGAGGGTTGATTTATTTTACCCACCTTATCCTGCCAGTATAGATATATCTACCATCGGAGGCAATGTGGCCGAGTGTGCTGGAGGCTTAAGGGCCTTAAAGTACGGCGTAACAAGAGACTATGTTCTGGGACTGACCATTGTACTCCCTACTGGAGAGGTCATAAAAACTGGTGTTGAGACAATGAAAGGGGTTGCAGGTTATGATTTAACCCGCCTTATCGTAGGATCAGAGGGCACACTCGCTGTCATTACTGCAATCAGCCTTCGCCTTGTTCCTAAACCTGCTGCCCAAAAAACCATGATAGCATTTTTCCCAGATGTATCTTCGGCCATCAGAACCGTTTATAACATCATTCGGAACAAAATTATCCCTACCATCCTTGAATTCATGGACAGGATATGTCTCGACTGTATCAGGGACGAAATGAATCGCTCCATACCTCAGAAAGCCTGTGCTATGCTTCTTATAGAATTGGACGGCAATGAGGATCTTGTAGATCAGGATACCAGAAGGATCCAAGAGGTTTGTAACCAGAATGGGGTCGTCGAATTTCAATCGGCCTCGAATAGCAAAGAAGCAGATAGATTATGGGAGGCCCGAAGAAATGTTTCATCCTCTCTTCTCAGATTGAGACCTCATAAAATTAGTGAAGATATTGTCGTCCCCCGAAGCCGAATGGTTGAGCTGTTTGACTACCTGGATCAACTTGGGCATGAATACGGCCTCCCTGTTCCAGCATTTGGCCATGCAGGCGATGGAAATATCCATGTCAATATTATGCTCGATAAAAGCAATCACCAAGAGTTGGAAAAAACCCAGAAGCTAATAAAAGTATTATTTAAGAAAGTCATTCAGATGGGAGGAACCATTACTGGAGAGCATGGTATAGGCATCACAAAAGCACCCTTCCTGAAAATGGAGATCTCCCGTCATGGGATTAAACTCATGTCCCGTATCAAAAAGGCCTTTGACCCGAAAGGAATTCTAAATCCCGGCAAGATCTTTTTCTAAGCATGCATAGGAAGCGCCTCAATGAATACTTTCGAAACTATTTTTTTGGGGATAGTTCAAGGCCTGACCGAGTTTTTACCTATCAGCAGTTCAGGCCACTTGGTACTTTTTCAGAATATGCTTGGGTTCAAGGAGCCTCAGCTCCTTTTAGATTGTTCATTGCACATGGGTACTCTGCTTGCCGTATGTCTCTACTTTCGTTCTGACCTAAAAAAAATGTTAACTGAGATATGGCGGTATGCAACCCCTGAACTGAAAGGCCACTCTCAGTCTGGCGGGGTAAATCTCAGAAACCACCATAATAATCTTCTCCTGTGTGTCTTTGTCGGATCTATCCCAACAGGTATTATCGGTCTGGTTTTTAAGATGACCCTTGAAATGATCTTTGGGTCCGTAAACATGGTAGGCATTATGCTTATTACAACTGGAATCATTGTCGCTGCCACAAGGCTAATACCAAAAAGTTACGGAACCCAAAAACAGGTCGGGTTATTGGCTGCGTTGGTTATTGGTACGGTCCAGGGATTGTCTATTATTCCAGGAATATCACGTTCAGGAGCGACCATCGTGTGTGGTTTACTGGTCGGTCTTGAAAGAGAACTTGCGGTGCGTTTCTCTTTTCTTCTTTCAATACCGGCAATCATTGGAGCCCTTGCCATTCAACTAAATGCGGAAGCCTTGGAAAAAATTGGTTTTGTGCCCTTAATCTTTGGATTTGGTTCATCATCTCTAATTGGACTTTTGGCCCTGAAACTACTTATGGGTATGGTTAAGAAAGGGCATCTCTACTATTTTGCGCCCTATTGCTGGGCTGTGGGACTACTGACTATCATACTTCTTTGAATAGTATTAAGGCTTCTGGCAGCGTATATCATCTTTTTTCATAGCACCCAGGTGAATTGCAGAATTTTAAGATAAATTTTAGGCCATTAAGCCAAACAAATATATGGTAACCGGAATGAAAAGAAATAGACCCCAACAACTCACAAATAGATCCTTTGTCGAGTATTTGATTTTGGCAATAAAAGGCTTTTGTATGGGGGCCGCTGACGTTGTCCCCGGTGTATCAGGCGGAACTATTGCCTTTATCCTTGGCATTTACGAGGAGTTGATCAACGCAATAAAGTCCTTTGACTTGAAAACCCTTAAACTCCTCGTAACATTAAAAATGCGGCTCCTGCTGAATCACATCTCCTGGCGCTTTCTTTTGGCAGTGTGTGTTGGCATCCTTACAGCCATATTTAGCTTGGCAAGGGTTCTCAGCTGGCTTCTCCAGAATAAGCCTGTCTTTATCTGGTCATTTTTTCTGGGTCTGATTCTTGCCTCTGTTATAAGTGTGAGCCGGCGAATAGAAAAATGGCAACCCCTTACATGGCTCTGTTTGTTGGGGGGTGCAGTTGGAACCTATTTTCTCGTTGGTCTTGTTCCGGTCTCAACGCCAAATGACCCTTTGTTCCTGTTCTTTTGTGGAGCAATTGCCATTTGCGCCATGATTCTTCCGGGGATTTCTGGTTCCTTTATTCTTGTGCTCCTCGGGAAATACCAGTTCGTTCTTGCGGCAGTTAATGACAGAGACTTTATTTCCCTTTCTTTTGTGGTCGCAGGTGCCTGTATTGGAATTGCTTTGTTTTCACGTCTCTTGGGATGGCTATTAAAAAAATACCATAATCTGATGGTAGCAATATTGACTGGGCTCATGCTTGGTTCAGTAAGAAAAGTATGGCCGTGGAAAGAAACAATTGAGAGCCTTGTAGATATACACGGTCGTGTAATCCCTATTGTCCAGACAAACATCCTGCCAAAACAATGGACCGAGGAAATCTTTGCTGCACTATTGTTAATGATGATGGGGCTTCTTGTAGTGCTTTTTTTGGACCGGATGGCTAATCAGAATAAGTAGCGGCCATCCAGAAGCACTGGGTGGATAGATTAAAAACCGGCTGTTATGTTATTATAGAGCTTTTCTGCAAGCCTTTTTGATAAAACTATGGTCGCATCCCGCCTGTTTCTTTCTGTTTCCATCTTATCCGGCGTTACATAATATTCTTCATAATCAGAAAAACCCTTTGTAGACCATACTACTTCACCACTATGGGCTGTTAATTTCAAATCTACTGCAACTGTAACGCGTCTCTCGAGGGGGGTGCTTGGATTTTTGTATGAAATTGTTTCAATAGTCATGGATCTAATGGCCCCGGAAAGAACAGCACCAGCCTTGTCACTGCTTGATGAAATGGATATTTTTCGTCTCGTAACTTCATAAATGAGGTCATTTGTAATAATATTTTCTAAGCCGGTTTCAGATGTATGGTTTTTAAGGATTGGTATAAAGACACTTTTAATACCGGCCGGAAAACTCCCAGTGCCTACAAATCTGTAGCCACAGGACAAGAAGAATATACATAAGAAAAAAATTATCCAAATATTATTTCTTTTTATAATCAATACTACCCCCTTCTTAATGCATAAGACCTTGTCATATATTTTTTGATTTATTTAAAGACAAATTCAACATAATTTGAGTCGCTGCTTGTAATATCTTTTGCATAAACATTTACCTTATAGATATACCTGTTGCCCTTTTCAAGGGCTTCTTTGTACATCATTTTATCTTTATTCAAATCTCCTGAATCTTTTGCTTTTATTGGTATATCGGCAACACGACTAAAGAGCACCGGGCAACCCTTACAATCGGGTTCTGAAAGCAGGGTTTTTGATCTATACACAAAAAAACCCTCAGCACCTGATTTAATGATTTCTTTTTCTTCTGGAATAGTCCAGGTAAGCTTGAAAATATTCTCCTTAATATCTCCGGTTAAGCCTTTTACTGCCGGGGGCCTTATCTGCCTGGGCGTAACGGGCGGCCCCTTTATACCACACCCAGATATAATAAAAGCAAAACCAATCAGGACTAATATTTGAAAAAATAGAATTTTGCTGAAAGCATTATTTATTTTTGCCTTAGTTATATTTAGCATTTTCCGAGTCTTTTCATATGTCTTACGTTGTTAGTCGACAGTCTTCTCCTGCATAAAACTTCTGCCAATTCCTCCAAGCCCGTAGAGATTAACCATAACTACGTATGTATGATCATCAATCTCATCCAGATAATGGAAATCAATTGACCAGCACTGTGCTCTATACATTACGCCTATTCCGGACCGAATGTCTCTGCTGTCATACAGGTTACGTTCGTATTGTGTATATGCCGAAATTCTATCAGATATCCTTAAAAGTAGATGATAGTAAATTGATTCATTTGAATCTCGTTCATACCTGTGTTCAACAGAAACTCTATCCCCTCTATTATCCCATATGCTTGCTTGAATATTGTGTGAGTTATAAACGTTTTCATAACATGACCATCCTGCGTTGGCCTTTAAATAAAAATATTTCATTGGGATAATTTCAAATTCGCCGTATATTGGAGAGAAAGGTCTTTTGTCATCTTTATCTTCTCTCGATTCATTGATATCATAACTCTGTGACAACTTGAAACGAAAGAACTCGTTGTAAGTATAATCAAAGGGCTCGTCGTTTTTATCTGCCTGGGGATCTTCCGCACCTTTCACGGTTATCAGTGATCTTGAGGTAAATGTGTTTGTAATTGAATAGGTGATCAGATTACCTTTTCCAATCCGATCTAAGGAATCAAAATAGGGATAATCATTCTGGTCCTTTTCAGGTGTATAGCTATAAACGACTTGTGGCCTAATAGCATGTTTAAGCTTATCCATACCTCCCATATTCAGACTGTAAACGTTATAGATTTCTGAAGAAAGATCAAACCCTATGTCATATATCCCCCTATTATATGTTTTGTCCTCATCTGCAGATGTATTTTCAACATTCCACCATGCTGCCTGATTAAATCCAAAGGAGGGTTCAAAGGTGAAATAGGTCAAATTTAACGGCAGATAAATCTTCGGATTTATAATCTCCCGATGGCCTCTTTGCCCGTCTTTACTGTAAAAATGCGTGTATTCAGAATTGAGATCAAAATAAAGAGGGGTTTCGAGGATCTGCTTCTTTGACGCATCAAATTCGATGAAAGGCAATTTCTGCAAGGTAGTATCCGTATCACTATAGCGTCGGTTTATGATATTATCATACCATCGCCCTTCGATGTTAAGGCTATATCCAGACCAACCTTTACTCATATTTAGTCTATTAACTCTTACTGTGTCGTTATAATCATCAATCTGCCTGCCGAAGTTATCGTTAAAATATCTCTCTGTGTCATGAAATCCAGTGTATCCATTTTCAAATTCATCGAGGTAATCCTGGTCGCTCACAATATCTATATCGAGTTTTGCAAGGAAACCAAAAGGTAATGTCTGATTGTTCTTCATTCTAAACCAATAGCGATCAGAATTTGGCCTAGAGTAATTATCGTCTTGATATCCCCATTCTCCATCTGAAACCTGTGAAGGATCATCTATCTTATTGTCATTTAAAAAGTCGAACATCAAGGTTCCTTTTGATTCTTCATCCAAAACATAACGGTACTCTAACCCGACTTTTGTTCCCCGCTGGCTCATATAATGGAGATAGAATGTGGCATCTGTATTTTCGTTTATGGCCCAAAAAAAAGGCTGGACATAAATTGCCCCCTTGCGATCTGAGTACCCTATTTCAGGCTGTAAAAGGCCACTCTGCCGTTTGGTTTTGGCTGGAAAAATTAAATAGGGGGCATATAATACAGGAAACTCATGGACCCTTAAGGCAGCGTGCTTCACCTTTCCGTAGCCTTCAATAGTTACCCTGACCTCTGAGCCCGTGATGCTCCAGGGTTTGCTTTTACCGTCACAAGTGGTCAGATGGCAATGTTTAATCAGGTAGGAATCCTCACCCACTTTTTGCATGACCGAGCCACTTATATAGTAATGGTTTTGGCTTAAGAAAAGGCAGCCGTTTATCATCTCACCGGTCTGTTTTTCAAGGTCAAATGTTCCCCGCTCACCCGTAAGGATGTCTCCCCTTGTCTCTAACCGGACATCACCTGAAGCCTCAACGATTCCCGTCTTCATATTATAGATCACTTTTTGTGCATAAAGGACCTGGTCATCTTTTCTAATGACAACGTCCCCTTCTCCCATGTAGACCTCTTCCTTTTCCTTATAAGTCAGGCTCTTAGCTGTAATATTCCAAGGGGTTCCCTTTTCTTCAATAGAACCTTCCTTTGAAGATTCGTCTTTGGCAAGAGAACTTTGAGGACTGAAGATGAGCAATAAAAAAACAGATAGAAGTATGTGCTTCAGGGATGGGGGTTTTAGGTACTGGATGGCTTTCCTCCTTCCGTGATTGACTGTTGAAGGATATCTTTCAAGAACATAATTATCAAGATTTTGTTTTTCTTGTCAAAATAATAAATCATCCTGTCCATATAATTCAGGATTAAGATAGCGCATTGCCTCTCCAACAGTAAAGAGCGAACCGCAAATAACAATTAGATCCTCTGGATTGGCTATTTCCCTGGCCCTGTCCACGGCCCTTGCCAAAATATGTATCACTTCTCCTGGTTTTTGTAAAGTGGTTGTCTTGGCAATCAAGACCTCCGGGTTGGCTGCGCGGGAATAAATTGGTCTTGTATATATAACATAATCGGAGATAGGTACAATTCCCCGGAGTAACTTGCCAATATCTTTGTCTTCCATTACACCGATCACCAGGATTAATCGTTTGTATTCAAAGTCTGCTTTTATGGATTTGGCAAGTGCTCTGATAGCCGCCGGGTTATGAGCTCCGTCAAGCATAATAGTGGGATTCCTAGCCACAATTTGCATTCTCCCGGGCCAGATTGTATTTTTTAGTCCTTCCTTTATATCCCTGGATGATATCTTGATTCCCTTTTCCTCAAGCAGCTCAACCACAGCGAGTGCCTGAGCCGCATTGCGGAACTGAAATCTTCCTTTAAGGCTGAGATGAAGATTATTAAGTCTGAGTTTTAACCCATAATAATGAAACCTATCCCGTGAGGTACGGTAGCGGATCTCCTTTCCCACCCGCCACAAGAGAGCACCTTTTTCCTTTGCAATAGATTTGAAAAGATTTATTACAGGAGGCTGTGTGGCTCCTGTTACAACATCAACGTTCTTCTTAATAATCCCTGCCTTCTCACCAGCGATATCTAAAATCCGGTATCCAAGGTAAAATTGGTGCTCCATGGATATGTTCGTGATCACAGAAACAAGTGGCGTTATTACATTTGTAGCGTCAAGACGCCCCCCCATGCCAGTTTCCATTATGGCAATATCGGTATTTTCCCGGGCAAAATAAATAAGTGCCATGGCTGTTGTTGCTTCGAAGAAGGTAGGAGGCTTTTTTAGCATAAAGGTATCTCTTAATTCCCTGATTAAGGCCGCTGCTTTTTCGTGGGTTATCTCCTTATCGTTAATCCTGAAACGTTCTGTGAATCGGACCAGGTGTGGGGAAGAATACAGTCCTACCTTGAGGCCCGTCTCTTTCAGTATGGATGCAACAAAGGCAGCCACCGAACCTTTACCGTTTGTTCCCGCAAGGTGGATATATTTTTGATTCTTATGGGGATTTTTAAATTTTTTCAATAGGTTGGAGGTTTTAGATAGCCCGAATTTAATACCGTATTTCTGAAGACTATATAGATATTTGACCTCTTCTTGATAAGATCCATTAATATTATTCATGATACTAAAGCAGCTTTTTTGAGAAATAGAAACCTTGTTTTTCATAGAAATCGAGAGCATCGAGCTAAGTGTTGATTATTTATAACACTCTAGGCCTTCCAATGACAATATATTGGACATACATAGAAATCTTTGTCAATTTTTAAGATTGCCGGATTTGATTTTCCTTGAAAGGTCTTCGTTAAAAAATTATTTTAGATTTAACTGAGGTTCATGTTCTTAAAAATGTAACATGCCAAAAAAGTACCCCTATTATATTTTTTACGCCAAATTAAACATTTAACTTTATTAAGGAGGATAGGATGGAGATTGAAGAAATAATGGTAAAAGATTTGAATGTTGATGAATTTATTAAACGACAAGTAGAAGAGATCTCATCTATCGTTGGGGATGGTTTAGCAATAAACGCCTTGTCCGGTGGTGTTGATTCTTCAGTTGTTACTATGATTGCTCATAAGGTTTTGGGTGATAGACTCAAAACTTATTTTATTAATAGTGGTTTAATGAGAGAAGGTGAACCTGATCATATTGTTTCATTATTTAGTGATTTAGGCATTAAAGTAGAAGTAATTGATGCTCAAAATCAATTTTTCACGGCGCTTAAAGGCATATTAGATCCTGAAGAAAAAAGAGGAGCCATAACTCAGACATTTTACGCAATCGTATTTGCACAGCTCGCGAAAAAAAACAACGCAGTATATGTTTTTCAGGGTACAAATTATACAGATATAGAAGAGACAGTTGCAGGAATTAAGAGGCAACACAATATTATTGAGCAGCTTGGAATCAATCCTGAAGAACAATATGGATATAAAATCATAGAACCTTTGATTCAAGTAAGAAAACCAGCAATAAGAGCTATTGCAAAGGCTCTTGGCCTACCAGAAGAAATATATAATAGGCCACCATTTCCAGGCCCTGGTTTGGCTGCAAGGGTTATAGGAGAAGTCACACAAGAAAGAGTAGAAATCGTAAGAAAAGCAACGAAAATTGTTGAAGATGAGTTGTGTGATTTAAAAGCATTTCAATATTTAGCTATTCTACATGAAGACAAGGTTACCGGTACAAAAGATGGTAAAAGGGATTATGGTATGCAGATAGAGGTTAGATGTTGGGATAGTGAAGATGCAATAACAGGATCGCCAACGATGCTTCCTTATGATATTTTATTTAGATTAGGGGAAAGAATAACAACAGATGTGTCGGGTGTTGTAAGCATTACTTACAGCATAACAAAAAAACCTCCTTCAACCATAGAGGCTATTTGATTCGATAACAATTTAAACTGTCTGCTGGCTTAATCAAAAGAAAGCAACGCTTAGCCTTTGGAGAAAGATATACCCGAAATGAAAAACAAGTTAATCTATTGTTTGATTTTGTCTTCCCTAATGTTCAACTTTAATGCTTATTGTGAGGCAAAATCTTATTTGGTTTTATTTGAAGAGGATTATTTTAAAAAGGAGGTGGACAAATTATATAAGGCAAAAGTAGAAGTATATAAAAATAATAAATTATTAAGAACAAACAAAGTTATAAGAGGAAGCACTTTGCCCAATCGTTTTTTGTATTATGTAGATAAAAATAGACCCATAGTGGAATCAGGTGAGTATAGGTTTGATGTAGAAAGAAGTGACAATCTTGGCAAGGCCTTACGTTTGAATGGTGGCAGATATGTAGAGACTCTGAATCCAAACCCATCTAAACACAACCGAAATCTTGCCAATGGAATATGGGTACATTGTGGAAGAAAAAAGGGTCCAGTTAAAGGTTCAAAAGGATGCCTGACAATTGATCCTAAAAACTGGAATTAATTCATTAACCTCTTTCCAAGTGCGGAAGACTGGAAGAAAGAAGGTTTTCAAGGCAAGATAGTAATTAAAAGACATTCAGGCAACAGTTCTAATAAACTTAGCCCCCCTTCAAATCTACGTATTCGTTAGGAATAAACCATCTCACAGGGAACATGAAAATCAACTGTCATTGCCATATCTTCGGCCTTAAATGACTTCGTGAAAGGATATTAAAGCAAAAAATCTCCATACAGCAAACACCTAAATTCTTCAAGCCACTGGCAAACAGGTCACATCCACAAAATTGCGCGCATCATTAAACTGACACACAAGGCTAATCTCCCAAAACTTCCTTCACGAAAAACCAAACTCTTATAATTCCATTATGTCTTTTCAAGTGTAGTGTAGTCCAGGTGAAGTAGCTTGCGCCCAACATTTCTAAAGAGCACTTCGACCTTATTATCGGCAATAAATTTTGAGATGACACCGGGACCAAACGCCGGGTGTTTTACTTTATCACCAGGAAATAATCCTGATGATTCGATTTGGTTCCTCTGGAATATATCTGAACCTATACTGATCTGCCCATATCCAGAAAACCTGTTTTGAGTTCCTATTGATTCATAGGACACCAGGTCTTCGGGGAGAGCGCTAATAAAGGAGGACAAACCATTCTTGAAACTATTGCCGCCTTCTCCATGAGTGGACCATAAAGGCACTGATTCCTCCCCGGGATAACACATGATTAACTGGTCTTTTGCCCTGGTAGCTGCTACATACATCAATCGGCGTTCTTCCTCCAAGGCCAAAGGATTGTCGTACGCCCTGGATAGAGGAAACCGGCCCTCCATAACCCAGATAATAAAAACGACCGGCCATTCAAGCCCCTTGGCCGAGTGAACGGTTGACAGGGTGAGGGTTTGTTTAGCAGAGGAATGTGCTCCACGAGGTGAGATGATATCAGCAGGACTGTTTGGGGGCTCCAAAACCAGATCGTCTATAAAGCCTCTCAGTTTTTTGTAGCGTTCGGCCATCAATATTAACTGTTCCAATTCCTTTTGTCTCCTCGGATAGTCATCGAATTTCATTTGTAAAATAGGCTGATAATATTCAATGACCTGCTCTACTGCCTTTTTTGGTTTCATCCCTCGAAGGTGTGATAAGCGAGCAAAAAGCTTGGATAGTTGTTTTAAACCTTTGTCCTTTTTACCTGCTCCAGGCCATTCCCCTATTCGCTCAGGTGGGATTTGGTTTACCTTCATCCATTCAATGATTGTATGGGTTTTTGCCTGACCCACATTCTCAATAAGTCTCAGGATACGAACCCAGCTAACTGTCTCATCCTTATTAACCATCACCCTCAGGTGCGCCAGGAAGTCCTTTATGTGAGCAGATTCCAAGAACTTAAATCCACCATACTTTACGTAAGGGATCCCCTCGCGTGTTAGTTTTGCTTCCAACTCAAAGGAATGATAACTGGCCCGGAACAGGACAGCGAGTTCACTGATTGATCGACCCTGTTGTATGTGCTCTTTGACGTATCGGCAAATGAACAAGGCCTGTCTAGGCTCGGTCCTCGTATCAACGACCCTTGGCAGTTTATCTCCTGGTCGTTTAGTGAAAAGGCACTTGGTATATTTTTCACTGGCCTGGTCCATCAGGGCGTTAGTGAATGTAAGAATGGGCTTCATGGACCGATAGTTCTCTTCCAGCTTGATAATTGTTGCGTTGGGAAACTTAATTGGAAAGTCAAACATATTTCTGTAGTTGGCCCCCCTGAAGGAGTAGATTGACTGGGAGTCATCTCCCACGACCATTATATTTCGGTGGTCATACGCAATCCATTGGACGATATCCGCTTGAATTGTATTTGTATCCTGGTATTCATCTACCATGACATATTGGTATTTCTGGCTGAGGGTCTTACGAACTTCCTCACTCTCTACCAAAAGTTTCCGTAGATAGAGGATAAGGTCATCGTAATCCATCATTTGATTGGTCTTTTTATACTCCGCATAAATCCTTCCTAGCCTTTTTATCCGTGGTACAAATTCGAGGAACTGTCCATATTCCTCAATCATGAGCTCATCAATTGAGTTCTGGTTATTGGCGGCCTTACTCAATATATTAGCGAGCGTGCTCCGTTTTGGGAATCTGGCTGTACCTTTGGGGATTTGAAGTTCAGGGATGATGGAATGAATAAGCGCTTCCATATCAGACCGGTCCAAGATGGTGAATGTTTTTGAAAAGCCCAAGAGTTCGGCATGGGCTCTCAATACCTGAAGGGCAAGGGAATGAAAGGTTCCACCAGACACAAATCTGCACCTTACATCTGAAAGTCCGGCTGCCCTATCCAGCATCTCCTGGGCGGCTTTTCTTGTAAATGTTAGAAGCAAAATAGCTTTTGGAGGAATACCTGCCTCCACCAAGCGGGCTACGCGATAGACCAGAGCCCTGGTTTTGCCACTGCCGGCTCCGGCAATGACCAAAATAGGCCCATCTAATGCCATAACTGCTTCAAGCTGAGCGGGATTTAAAACTTTTTTAAAATCGATTTTGTTTGCCAAAATTTCGTTTCTTTTTCTTCAAGGTTTGAGCAACACGAGAATCGAGATATCCACAGAACCATAAGCTTCCTCGTTTCGGGTATGAGCTTTTTATGAATCTATGGGACTGCCCTTTTTTCCTCTATGCTTTCATTATTAGATATATGAGGTATCCAACATAACAGAACAATAGAATAAGACCATCTTTCCGCGTAACTGTGGAAGCCTTTCTCATCATCAGCCATGGTAAAAAACTGGTAAACATCATAAAAAGGTAATCGATCCACAAGCCACTCGCAATAAGCCCTCCCGGAATTGGAATCGGCCTTACTAGAGAGGCCACTCCGAGAACACTTAGTATATTGAATACATTGCTCCCCACAAGATTGCCAATGCTGATATCCATCTCCTTCCTTATGGCGGCGACGACAGAAGTGGCTAACTCAGGAAGGGAAGTTCCAAAAACTACTATTGTCAGCCCTACGAATTTCTCACTCACACCCAATAATTTCCGGTTAGATAATTGTATATGATTTACAAAATAATGTTAAAAAAATTTATCGTGATGTCATTTTTTACTTG
>CAYRFN010000002.1:0-70163 GCA_964423495.1 uncultured Desulfobacteraceae bacterium | reverse complement strand
GATGAGAGCGAAGGCTCAACTCCACATTGGCGCCGCCGCAGGCGGCGCCAACGCCCGCAATCACCTGCCAGCGGAAGCCGCAGGCTGTAGCTGGTCTGGTGCATTGCGATGTTCGACGTTTATTGGATCAAGCAGTTATTGATTGCAGTTGTGCTGGAATTTTATTCAGAATGATTTCATTGAGGTCAATTTTATGACTGGCATTATCAATATCGATTCCCGTAATATGTCCGTCGTCATCATAATCCAGGACAATGCCTTCTGAAATTTCTACACTTTCCTTGCTTGGCTTCGATGATAGATCAATATAAAGAGAATCAGTTTCGGGATAATAGTTTAATTTCATGGTTCGAACCTCCTATCAGGAAAGGCATTATGGATAGTCTTTTTATCATCAAGTGTAACCACTCTCAAAATTCGGCCGCCCAATTCTTCAATTTTTCCCCAAAATCGAAAACGGTTATGCTCTTGTCGCTCTACCTTGAGGGGACTTTCTATAACCTTTATGCACCATTCCTTCTTTAAATATGGACGTTTTCGTAGAACCTCATTTTCAAAATATGCCGTATATTTATATTCTGACATAAACCAATGATAACTCAGTTAAATTAATCTGTAAATATTTCTTTTCCACGTCGAACATAATATTAGCCGACACTTTTTACAGTTAGTTTATGATATTGTGATGCAAAAAACAACAAAGAATGAACGGAAAACCCACTTAAACAGCGCCGCGACCGCATGCTATCATCAGAGTAAGATATTGATAATAAATGACATTGAGATGTAGGATATGAATGATATCCAACAGCAGAAGAGGGGGCAGGTCGTTTAGGCCAGGGAAGCATTGTAGATATCATCTTGAGACATAAAGTGGGACGTGTCACATTGTCAAGGCGTTTTGGAACCAACGCCCCCTTTTAATGTTGTTAGATATCCAATCCCGCGTGGTATCCGCGGTAAAGGGCCTCGGTCACTTTCTGCGGTTTTACGCAGTCGCCGATCTGAACGACCTCCGGAGCCGCGTCGAGCAGGCCGTTTACAACCTCGCGCAATGGTCGCTGTCCGACAGAGCATACAACCGTGTCGGCTTCAAAGAGTTTTTCATTACCGTTTACGTCGGCGCAGACAAGGCCTTTATCATTAATCTTAACTCCTTTCATCCCAGTTTCCACCTTGACCTTCAACTTGGAAAACATATCCAAAAGAATGGGCCTTTGGCGGGCGTTGGCGTCAACTGCTACATCCTTCATCATCTCGACGACGGTTACGTCCCTGCCCTCCTGCGCCAGATGCACTGCGGATTCACAGCCCACAAGACCGCCCCCCATTACGACGACCTTCTTTCCAATGGCTATGCCGTCGTCGGAAAGGTTGTTAGCAAGAACCATCTTGGGGCTCTCAATGCCGGGGATGGATGGCACAATTGGAGCCGAGCCCACGGCCACCACAAGCACGTCGGGCGACTCGCTCTCGACCAGTTCCTGGGTTACCTCGGTATTCAAGCGGACCTCGACTCCTGCTTTTTTCATCTGAAACTCCAGGCTCTTTATAAGGCCATACAGGTCCTTTTTAAACGAAATAGCTTTTTCGCACTTCAAAGCGCCGCCGAGCTCTCCGCTTTTCTCGCACAGGATGACCTTGTGTCCGCGCTGTGCGGCCGTAACGGCCGTTTTCATACCGCCCGGGCCTCCGCCCGCGACAAGCACTTTTTTCGGCTCGGACGCCGGCAGTGCAAAGCGGCTCTCGTACTCTCTGCCTATTATGGGGTTTATCGAGCATATTCTCGTCTGAGTATGCACTCGCTCCGCAAGGCATGTGAAGCAGCGGATGCACTTGACAATTTCATCGTCATGGCCAAGCATTACCTTTTTGGGGAGGAAGGGATCGGCGAGCAGCGCGCGCGCCATCTCGACCACATCGGCTTTGCCGGATGCGATGATCTCCTCCATCTGCTCCGGTTCGTTCAAGGCGCCTATGCAGGCGACGGGAACCTTGACATGCTTCTTTATCTTTGCGGCGAGATGGACATTGCAGCCGCGCGGCACGAACATGGATGGGTGGGTTATTGCGAAGGAGGCCTCGTGGGCGCCTGCTGATACATGCAAAAGATCAATCTTGCTCTCTATGAGCTTTGCGAACTGAATGGCGTCGTTAACACCGTAACCGCCGGGGATATGCTCTTCGCCACTCAAACGGAATTCTATGGGAAATCCCGGTCCGACGGCTGCCCTTATACTGTCCAGAACCTCAAGGGCAAAGCGAGCGCGGTTTTCTATGGTTTCGCAGCCGTATTCGTCCGTTCTTCTATTTGAAGCGAGAGAGAAAAACTGATGAATAAGCCAGCCGTGGCCGCCGTGGACAAACACCATGTCAAAGCCGGCGCGCTTGACCAAAGCGGCTCCCTGTCCGAAAGCCTTTACGATTTCGTGTATAAGCTCTTTGGGCATTTCCTCAACCTTGGAGCCGTTTGGAAGTATTTCCGCGCTGGGGCCGTATCTGACGTGGGTTTGCCCCTGCAAGCCCTTTGCAATATCGACGCCGGCATACTTCCCGCCGTGGGAAAGCTCTACGTTTGCGAGGGCACCATGGCGCTTAATCGATCTTGCGGCCTCGGTAAGGCCTGCCAGCACACCCTCATCCTGGAGGTTGATATGCTTGGAATGGCTCATACCTGTTTTGATATGTACGATACACTCGCTCAAGGTAACTGCAGCCGCGCCGCCTTTTGCACGAAGCTCATAAAAAGCGGCGGCCTCCTTTGTCACATACCCCTCGGCGGTAATGTCCGGGAAAGCCATGGGCGATGAAACCATTCTGTTTCGCAGGGTTACGTTGCCTATTTTCAGAGGGCTGCACAAGTTTGGATATTTTCTTTTCATACTACTTATCCTTTCCGACAGATTTACGGGCGGAGCTTACATTAAGTTCACTGTAGCAATCATAACTGCAATCATATTACCTTATAATGTAACTGTATTTAGAGTTCTGTTGTAGCACGATTTGGGTGTAGCCAGGTGCAGCCTTCCGAAGGAAAAATATTTAGATTTATTTTTGTCTATTTTTCGTTGAAATTAAGGAAGTTATCACAAGACCAAATTCTATTCCTATTAACTTCCTCGTTTATTAATTTCCCCTTTCGCTATAATATTATTAAAATATAATATTAGCCGACACTTTTGACGAGTAGCTTAGGATATTGTCATGTAAAATACAACAGAATAAGAATGAAAAACCCACTTGAACAGCACGGCGACTGCATGCTCTTATCAGAGTAAGATATTGATAATAAATGACATTGAGATGTAGGATATGAATGATATCCAACAGCGGAAGAGGGTGCAGGTCGTTTAGGCCAGGAAAGCATTTTAGATATCATCTTGAGACGTAAAGTGGGACGTGTCACATTGTCAAGGCGTTTTGGAACCAACGTCCCCTTTTATGGGCTTATGGGCTTGTTCGGCCGTATTACTCGTTGTCGCTATTTCCCTTGTAGTTGTCCCTAGCTACCATATTCCTCCTCCAATTGCCGCAGAGTTTCTTTAAGCATAGGTAGGCGCTGTTTGTCTTTGGGATCTGTGGAAGTTCTTTTAAGTTTGATCAACATCTTAAGATTTAGTACTCGAAGGGTGTGGCCCCTGAAATCAATTTCCACAGTGTGGTCCAGGAGATCTCCATAGGATCTTCCCTCCTCAATAACAGCCAAGACATCAAGGGGGCCGAGCCGGGTTGTAAAAGGCGCATGGCCCTTCCCTGACAGGTCGCTCTCTTTCGGCTCAATCAACTTGTCGTCTAAGCGACGATGAAATGCGTCAATCGATTTAAGAAAAGCAAGTAGTTTGGCTATATTTTCAGGAGATTGGTTGTGAACAACGTCCACATCCATTGTTGTGACAGGTGCTCCTTGGATTACGGCTGCAAGGCCTCCGACCAAAATAAAATCGACGCCTGCCTTTAGGAGCCCCTCAAGAACTTCACTTAGGTTTGCGCTCGTTGGTTTCCCTCCGCCTGTAGGCATCTCTCAACTCCAGAATTGTACGAAACGCATTGTCGTTAGCCCGTAATCGTTCCTCGGGCGACATCCTTATGAACATGGCGACTAATCCCTTATCAACACCGGATTGGTTAGCACTTTTTGTTTCCTTAGCCATCTGACCTGACCTCTTTGAGTGACAAGTTTAAATCCTATCAGCCGCATTACCGGCTGGCAATTACGCTGCGCTCCATTGCCAGTCCGCGTTGATGCGGTTATTGGGTGGCAATTTATCTTCTCAATCGTTCAATTTCTTGTCGTATCTCGCCAATTACTTCTTTGTTCATTATTACTTTCTTATCTCCAGATTTTGATGAATAAATATAAAACACCTTTCCCTCATATTCTTTGGTAAATTTTTCATGGGTTTCTTGTTGAAGACCTTTTTCTTTAAAAATCTGAGATAGCTGAATACCCTGGTTAACAGGTTTTATCTGTATCCCAATAAATTTGTCTTTGATTTTGATAAAGAAGTCAACATTGTAAAGCCTGTCCCACTTGTCAGGCGCGGGTTCTATTCTCAATCCCAGCTCTTTCTCAAGCTGGCCATAAATTGTTTTAATTTCAGTCATGTAACCATCAAAAGTTCGTTCAATAACGAGTTGAAGCATGTAATCAACACAATCTTGTTCTGTTATTTCCTCTACTTCCGCCTGAATGACTTCCGTGATTTTTATGTAAAGCTTTTTCCCGAGGCTTTCTATATGCTCTTTTGGTCTCACATTTTTAAAATAATATTCACGCCATTCTTCAATTGTTCTAGGGGCACATTGTCGAATACTCTCAGAAGTTGGACCGACATTTCGTTTAAAATTCAGTTGAAACCGGTTCATTGCGCTATTCAATATCCACTCTTTAGCCATATTATCTTTCTCCAATGCTTAAGAATTTATTTTTGTATTTAAAATCAACTGTGGTATCAACTTCTGCCAGCCCTTTTTTTATTAAATGGGCATTGATGAAAGTCTTATTCTTTAAATATAAATAACAAAGCAGGTTGTTATGCTTATCATATTTTTGATTATCAAATTTCATAAAAACCTTTTGTCCTTTTACTTTTTCTTTAAGAAATGCCATAGTTTCACCGTTGGCGATTTTCTTATCTTTTACGCCAAGCAAACGAACAACTAAATCGTTATTGAGTTTTAACAATACAGGGCTGATCACTTCTTTTACGGAGTAGTATTCTTCTCGTTCTGCACTGTTTTGGTCAATTCTTGAGCCAAACTGTAGCTTCTTGGGGTTTATCTTTTTGTCAAGTTTATGTGGGTCCTTGAAAATATAAGGCAGATTATCAATTTGGAGGTTTAAATCAGTTTTTGCGCTATCCTTTAAAAATATATATTTTGTGCCTTTAAGGTCTGATTGGTTTACATTCAGTTTTTCCTTTGTTTTACAAATAAATTCAGCACTTATTTCATAACCAACAGAATTTCTGCCTAAATTACGTGCTGCAAGGGAAGTGGTTCCGCTACCAAGGAAGGGGTCTAATACAGTGTCTCCTACAAAGGCAAACATTTTGATCAGTCTCGCAGGCAATTCTTCGGGAAACATGGCAAGATGCCCGTTTTGCTTTACACCTGCAAAGTTCCAATGGCCGGAAAAGTAAGTGTTCCATTCTTCTTTTGTCATTGCAGATAAACTCTTCTGCTCTTTAGTCGGTTTAGGGGGGGTACCTAATTTTTTAAATATCAAAATAAATTCGTAATCAATTTTTAAAATACCATTCCGGGGGTAGGGAAAGCTTCCCATTATTGTAGCACCACCTGTAGTATTTGTTGTTGTAACTTTCTGCCAGATAATAGCCCCCATATAGTCAAATCCAACAGTCTCGCAAAATTTTATTATTTCTGTCCTGATGGGAATAACTTTATATCGCCCGTAATAAACAGAACGGGCAAATTGATCTCCAATATTAATACAAAGTCGGCAACCTGGATGTAATACCCTGTGGCACTCCTTCCATACAAGATTCAAATTGTTAACATAGCTTTCGTAACTTTCATTGAAGCCAATCTGTTCGTCGGTCCCATAATCTTTTAACTGCCAATATGGAGGAGAAGTGATGACCAGGTGAACGGATTTGTCAGGTAAAAGGTTCATCTGTCGGCTATCGCCTTTTATTATTTTATGAGAGGTTTTCAAGTTATTGCTCCATAATTTTTGTTTCCGTTATTTATCGCCCCAATAATATTAGCCGACACTTTTAATGGGTAGTTTAGGATATTGTGATGCGAAAAACAATTAAAAATAGATTGAAAAACCCAATTGCACAGCGCAGCAACTGCATGCTCTTATCAGAGTAAGATATTGATGATAAATGACATTTAGATGTAGGATTTAAATGATAGCCAACAGCTGAAGAGGGGGCAGGTCGTCCAGGCCAGGGAAGCATCTTCATCAAATGACAAGTTTTCAAAGAATTTCTTCTTATTGAAAATAAAGAAAAATTTTCATATCATCATTCCCAAGAAAAAGTGATCTTATCGTATTGTAATATAATTCAGCCGGATTCTCTCCCTGCAAAGAACAGGAATCAAGGTATTTGGAAATTCAATATGGAATTGATGAAGCTTGAGAAGGCCCTGCTTTCATATGAGCGAAAGCTGAGGGCTTCGGAGAGACTTAGAAGGGCTCTGGGTGTAAGAGAAGTGAATGTGCCCACTTACGAGAGATATATTCAAGGGCAGGTCCAACGCTTTCACAGCAAGAAGAACGCCTTCGCTGTTATGATGCCTGGAAATCCCTATGGGAAGGAATTCAAGAAGATGTATCAAAGGCGGACCGGTGTTGATTCCTTCTCAAAACGATTACCTTACAAGGATCTGGCCCCCGAAGACCGTATGGACCAGGCCTTGGCTTCCGCTTCATGGCGTATATGCACAGAATACTATCCGGAACCTCTGCACGTGACGTCTGAGGAGGGGCGTTTTGAGGTGAAAGATAAGGCGCGCATGTCCCGTATTATTAAAAAGGTGGGGATGTGGCTCGGGGCAGAGTTAGTGCGTATTACCCGCGTGGATCAGCGGTGGGTTTACTCCGATAGGGAGATTTTTCACAAATATGCTATCATTGCCGTTGTGCCCCACTTCCGTGGCTTCAATGAGACAGCGCCATCCCATCTTTCAGGCACCGCTGTAGGGAACTCCTATTCGCGACTCAAGTTTATTACCACCCAACTGGCTGATTTTATACGGGGCCTCGGTTATGATGCGGCGTATCGTGAGACCCTTGGCTGGGATCCTGAAATGCTCATGGTGCCAATGGCTATTGATGCTGGGGTGGGGGAATTTGCTAGGAACGGGAGGGTCCTGTCGCCAGAATTCGGCATCAACATACGCTTAAAAGCAGTGACGACGGATCTTCCCCTCCAGACGGATAAACCAATATCCTTTAACACACACGAATTCTGCATGGCCTGCGAAAACTGTGCTACCTATTGCCCGGCCAATGCCATTCCTTTCGGGGAGCCGAGCGAAGCGCCCGATTCAATGTTCAACAACCCCGGCTACAAGAAATGGTATCTAAGAGCGGATCGTTGTCTCTTTTTCTGGATGGCCAATAGGAAAAAGTGGGTTACATGCGGCGGGAAGTGCATCGCTGTCTGTCCCTGGAACAAGCCTATCAACCTTTTTCACAATGGGGTTCGTTATTTGGCCATCCATGCCCCTCGAATGGTAAAGAGGTCCCTTGTATGGGCCGACAAGATATTCTACCGACGAAGGAAAAGCATGAGCTAAACCTCCGGCTACGCCGGGGTGAATGGAGAAAGCTATGCTGCACTATTTATTGATCAGCTTGAATCTTGACCCCCCACCCGTAATGGCCATGACCGTTGCAAGTATTATAGCGCATTTATAGACGAAAAAGACTGAAGTCTGTAGGGTATGAACTTATTACGTCTAACGAGAGGGATGCTGAATGATGTTACAGGGGTACAAAGGTAAAATTTTACACATTGATCTGTCGGAAGAATCATCCAAGACAATAGACCTCCCCGAGGAGATCATGAAAAAATATATCGGGGGCCGTGGACTGGGGGCAAAACTTTTTTGGGATATCCTCCCCCCCGGGGCAGATCCATTGGGCCCGGAAAATGTCCTAATGGTTCTTTCAGGACCTGTTTCGGGTACTGCGGTCCCCGGTGCAGGGAAACACCTAATCGTCACAAAATCACCCGTAACGGGCGGTTGGCTGGAAGCCTATTCCAGCGGCCTAATCGCTTCGGAGATGAAGTTCGCCGGTTACGACGGACTTTTAATCACCGGCAAGGCAAGATACCCCGTTTGTCTGATTATTGAAGACGGAATGGTTGATATCCAGGAGGCTGGTCATCTCTGGGGGCAGGGGGCTTTTAATGCAGAGAAACATATCAAGGCCCATTTCCATCCCGATTGCGGCACCCTAACGATTGGGCCTGCGGGTGAAAACCTGCTTCCATTTGCCTGCATCGGCAGCGAATATTTCAGGAAAGCGGGGCGGGGCGGGGCAGGCGCCGTGATGGGGTCCAAGAACCTCAAGCTGGTCGCCATAAAGGGAACGGGGGGCGTCCCCTGTGCCAATGTAGAAGGCATCTATGGCCTTGTCTTAAAGCATTATAAGAAATTCAGGCAGAATCCGATAGGCAGTGCCCGCCGCAGGTATGGCACACCGCTTACCTTGAATATAACCAATGAGGCGGGAATGCTTCCCACTCGAAATTTTTCCAGGGGTCAATTCAATCGCGCCATCGGCAAGATCGACAAGGACGGCGTGGAAGCCTTGACCGTTGGAGAACGCGCTTGTTTTGCCTATTTTATGTCCTGCTCAAAAAGGACCCATGTCAAGGAGGGGCCCTTTGAGGGGCTGGGACTGGAAGGCCCGGAATATGAGACCCTGGGTATGCTTGGGGCCAACCTTGAAGTGGATAACCTGCCCGCCATCATGAAGGCAAACCTCCTCTGCGATGACCTCGGAATGGATACCATTTCCGCAGGTGTGGTTATTGGCTTTGCCATGGAATGCTTTGAAAGAGGAATTCTGACGGAGACGGATACAGGAGGGTTGACCCTGACTTTCGGGAATTATGAGGCCGTCCTTGAGCTTCTGGAATTGATGGCACATAAAAAAGGTTTTGGCGCCTTTTGCTCACTGGGAGTCAAAAAGATGGCCGAGACCCTTGGTCAGGGAACTGAGGATTTTGCCATGCATTCCAAGGGTATGGAATTGCCTGCTTATGATCCCCGGGCCGGGTGGGGTGCGTCTCTAACCTATGCCGTGACGCCCAGGGGGGGTTGCCATCGAAGGGCTTGGCCTCCGGCAAAGGAAGTCCTTGGAGATGCCTACCCGTTTAGCACAGAGGGCAAGGCAAAAATCGTAAGGGACTTGATGAACGAAAACTGTGTGATGCACTCCCTCATAGTCTGTGACCTGGGCGGAAAATTCATTCCTGTGAGTATTGCAGACTATGCAGCCTATTTGAACATGGTGATGGGTTGGAATTACACGGCCGAGGACCTCATTGAGAGGGCAGAAATGGTAGAGACTCTCATTCGGCGGATCAATGTTCGTGAGGGTCTCAGCGTTAAAGATGATATGCTGCCAAAACGCCTACTCGAAGAGAGCCAGCCCGATGGTCCGGCAGAGGGTAGAAAGATAGGCACGGAAAACTTTATGGGTATGCGGGAAAAATACTATCTTCTGCGTGGTTGGGACAGGGAAGGGGTGCCCACACAGGAGACCCTTTCGAAATACGGACTGGATGAAGGGTCCGATTTTAAAATATAGGCGGAATGATCCATTGAGAGTCAGGATACGTACAGCCGGAGCCCTCACTCATAGCATGCCCTCTGGGGAGGACGTGGTTCAAGGCCGGGATCTGACAGTTCGGGGGCTGATCACGGCCATGGTCGAAAAACACGGCCCCGGCCTTGAGGAAGAATTGCTCAACCGTGGGGACATAAAAGAGGGGCTCTGCATGCTTGTCAACGGCCGCAATGTTCTCTCAATGCCCAAAAAATACGAAACCCCTTTGCAGGATGGCGATGAGGTGCTTATCACCATCCAAATTGCTGGGGGTTGAAACAGGGAGAATCCATGAGACACGTATTAGGAATCAAAGCTGAGAATTGCACGGGATGCCGAATGTGCGAGCTGGCCTGCTCCAGTTTTAAAGAGGGATTATTTATCCCGGAACACTCAAGGATCAAGGTCATTTCCGATGCCCTGGAGGGGTGGTCCAGACCGGCCGTTTGCCTACAGTGTGATGATCCCATGTGTATGGCCGTTTGCCCTGTCCAGGCAATTTCCGAAACCGAGACGGCCCAGGGTGATCCATTTATTCAGGTGGATGCAGATAAGTGCATCGGATGTCAGCGTTGTTCAGCCGCATGCCCCTTTGGGGCCATGTCCTTCTATGTTGGCTCAAAGGCCGTAAAGTGCGACCTTTGTGGTGGATCGCCCAGGTGTGTTGACTTTTGTTTTTATGACTGCCTCCATTTTTTAGAGTTATCCGAAGAGGCTTATGAACAGAGGGGAAAGAAGGTCAAAGGCCTCATAAACAGGGCTTGCAGAGAGATAAGCAGGCAGGAACCATTTAAGCGTCGAGCCGCATTTTCTGAAGAAGCCTCAAGGGTGATCCCATCGACCTCATGAGGCCCTTGACCATCTTGAACCCATAGGCATCTTGTTTTGAACGGGACAGTATACCTTTTAGTGATCACGAGAGGAGGAGACTTATGAATGCCGGGAAGATAGATGGGCATCGGCACGTACTTTCGCCTGAAGTGGAAGCTCTTGCGGGCAAGTTGGATCGGGAAAAGTCAATCAATATTTATCCATCGGGTATGGATAATAGGTCAGAGGAGATTAATCGAAAAAAAGGCTTGGAGTGGAATCGAAAAATGAGCGATTTCGATGAAAATGTCGCTGATTTGAAGGCCGCAGGAATGGATTTGGGGATTCTGCAACCGACTCAAACCATGTTCTTTTATTGGGCGGAATCGTCAGCGGCTGCAGAGTTGACTCGGATGGTCAACGAATATACCGCCCAAGGAGTCCGTCGGTACCCAAAACATCTTTTGGGCCTGGCAACTGTCCCACTCCAGGATGTAAAACTTGCAGTCAGTGAACTTGGTTATGCCGTCAAGGATCTGGGGTTAAAAGGTGTAGTGAGCGGCTCCAATGTCAATGGACATGGTTTTGATGAGGACCGATTTGAACCATATTTTGAAACAGTGGAGGAATTGGGTGTGCCGATTTTCATCCATCCCAATAATCCTGCCGGGGCGGAGCGGGTCGGCTATTATTATCTTGCAAATTTCCTGGCGTATCCCCTGGAATCGACCATCGCTGCGGCTCAATTGGTGTTCGGAGGTGTCCTGGACCGCCATCCAAACCTGAAAATATGTCTTTCCCACGCCGGTGGTGTGCTCCCTTTTCTGTTAGGCCGCTTAGAACACGGCCAGTCCGTACGCCCCGAGGCGCAGGAGCGCTGCAAACATCCATTTCATCATTACTTAAAAAACTTTTATGTGGATACCATTACTTTTCGGGCGGATACGCTCCGCTTTGTGCTGGAAATCATGCCGGAAGGCCATGTCTTCATGGGCACGGATTATCCCTATGACATGGCAGATACGGATCCGGTCGGTTCGGTTAGGGCCGCGGTGGGGGATACCAATTTGCGGGAGAATATCTTCGGGAAAAACATAGGCCGGGTGTTAGATCTTTGTTAGAAATTTGTTCGTTGATGATAGAGGATTAATTATAAGCCACGATAGAACCAACAATGTTTTCTCAGTATCTAAAAAAGAGGCAGAAAATGAATACAAGAATCCATCCGGTTAGAATTCCCTTTAAACTGCCGGTCAACGAAGAGAAAAAAGTTGATCGGGTCGTCTTTAGTTATTTGGTTCTAGGTGAGCAGGTTTGTTTAATTGACACGGGACCGGCCGGCGGTGAGCAAAAGATCGTTGATACATTAAGGGCCCTGGGTAAATCGCTTACTGATATCTCTCTGGTAATAAACACCCATGAGCACCCGGATCATATTGGGGGAAACACCTTTTTTAAGGAGGCTGCCAACCCGGCATTTGCCTGTCATGCCGAGGCGGTCCGATGGATCGAAAGCCTCGACGTTCAATTCGAAGAGCGTCCAATTTACGCGTTTCATTCCCTGGCAGGTCAACAAGGGGTGCATATTCAGCAAAAATTACACGACGGCGATGTGATTGACCTCGGGGACGAAATGAACTTGCAGGTCATTTTCTGCCCTGGACATTCGCCTGGATCCATATCACTTTTTTGCCCTGAGGAGGGCACATTAATTATAGGTGATGCTGTTCAGCCGGTTGATGGCCTTCCACTTTATATGGATCTTGCCCGGACGCGTGAGTCCTTAAGGAGACTGATGGGACTATCTGGTGTGGAAAAAATGTATATGGCGTGGGTGGAAAAACCGTATACCGGTTCAGAAATACAGAAAGTGCTGATGGCCAGTTTAGACTATCTGGATCAGGTCGATGGGATTACAAAAGACGTTGTATGTGATCTGGGGGGTGATGCACCACCAGAAGAAATTACCCGTGAAGTATTGATCCGCTTGAATCTTGACCCCCCACCCGTAATGGCCATGACCGTTGCAAGTATTATGGCTCATTTATTATCGTGATTGCTTATTAGGGATAGTTCATCGCATCGGGGCGAAAGATCAATAATCAATTCAATTTCGGTCAGTCGTTCTCAAACCGCTTTCTGATAGCATCCGGATCTTCTCCAGCCGCAAGGGCACAGAGCAATTTAATTCGGGCTTTCAGGCCGGTTAGACCTTTGCTCATGATCATGCCTCGTCTGGCAAGATCCGATTCCGAGCCTACGAAACTATACGTTCCGGTTAAAATCGAGCCGGTAAAACAGCGCGATGTTACGATCACCGGAATGCTCTTGTTGACGGCCTGTTCCATGGCATCCGCAATTGCCGGTGAAACATGTCCGACACCGGTGGCTTCAACGACCAGCCCTGCCACTTGCCTTTCGATGGCATGATCCAACAAGAAGCTATCCATACCGGCTACGAACCGGATTAACTCAACACGGGGAAAAGGTGGTTTGGCCGCAATCGTTTCATGTCGACTGGGGAGCCGGCGGATCCATGCCCTGTCTTCCACTATCCACCCCAGAGGGCCCCAGCCGGGTGAAATAAACGTGGCCATATTGGTAGCGTGGCTCTTTTGGACTTCCCGCGCTGCGTGAATTTCTTCATTGAGGACAAAGACCGTTCCCAATTTGGCAGCATCAGGCGCTGCTGCCGTAATCATCGAATGATACAGATTGGCGTGGCCTTCATAACCCAATTGATTTGCAGATCGCATTGCCCCGGTCATGACAATCGGCGCCAGATGACCGGCAATCAGATCGATAAAATAGCCGGCCTCCTCCAATATGTCGGTGCCCATGGTGATGACAAAGGCCCTATTTTTCTCTTCCTTCGCTAAAAAACGGACCCGGTCAGCTATCACCCATAGCTCATCCAGGGAAAGGTGAGAGCTGGGGACATTGCAGAAGTTGTCCACGGACACGTTGATACTGGGATTCGGCAATGGAGGTAACTTGCTTAATAGGTCACTACCGGTTAACGTCGGAACTGCTCCGGACCCTGGACGCTGCTCGCCCATGGCAATGGTTCCACCGGTGGCTAATATAATAATTTCTTCGATGGGTTTCATGACGAATTGTTTAGCCTTTCTACCGGGAAGATTTTTTCTTAACAGGGATGCCCAGAAGTGATTTTGCGAGGTTTATCTTTTTATCCAGGGCCCCTTCCCGAAAAATCATAACCCTCTGCGCCTGAGGAGACCCTGCACCGTGCATGGATTCCACCAAGGCAGTGCCTCCTGTCATGGCTTCAATAAGGCGAGCCAATTTTATACGCGCCTCGGTTGGAATGCCTTCTACCCCTGAAAAATATTTTTTGACCAGGTGACCCACATCTTCACTTTCCAGATCGTACTGGCTGGGAAGTGTGGCGATGAAGCCCCCGGCTAAATCCAAGGCCAGACGGGCTACCTCAAAATGAAATCGTGTGACGTTTTGCTTGCAGATATTAGCCAGCATGGTATCCACCATGTACGCACCTGACGGCGTTGGCCATCCCTCCGCTGAGCAGGCAATGGAGGAACAGTAAAGGGTCTCGCAGAGATGGATCATTTCCGTGATCTTGTCCCTGACGTGGGAGGCTTTGGCTGTACCTTGAACCTGGGATAGGTAGCTCACCGCTCCGGTCAATACATCCATAAGGCCGGTTTTGCAGGCGCCGTAATTGGCACGATGGTGCGCGGCGAATCGGTAAACGAGGGAACCTGTAAATTTTGTCTCGCCGTCCATAAAGATCCTTTCTTTAGGCACAAAAACATCTTCGAAAGCAATAACAGCTTCGCCGCCTACGGCTCCAAAGGTGGGTTTACCCACATCTATCCTCTCCCTTTTATCACGTCGGTCATCACTGGCTTGGCGGCCGAAAATCATGGTGATACCGGGAGCGTCGACGGGAACCGCGCACACAATAACGTAATCTTTTGAACGTTCGTCCATCGCTGTAGTGGGCATAACCAGGATTTCATGGGAATTGACGCCCCCTGTCATGTGGAGTTTTGCTCCTCTGATCACGACGCCATTGTCACGGCGCTCCACGATATGGACATATTGATCAGGGTCTGGCTGGTCCGCAGGACCCTTTGAGCGGTCACCTTTCGGATCTGTCATCGCTCCAACGACCATCAGATTTTCGTCCTGGATATAGGTCAACCACTTTTTGAAACGCTCAAAATAGTCGGTTCCGTGTTTTTGATCAATCTCGAATGCCACCGAATAAACAGCGTTGATGCCATCATGGCCCACGCACCGTTGAAAGCATGTTCCGGTTTTCTGGCCAAGAACCCTCAGAAACTTGATCTTCTTAATCAAGTCCTCAACATTTTGATGAACGTGGGTGAACCGGCTAATAGTGCGGCCCGTCAGATGAGATTTAGCTGTGGCCAAATCTTGGTATTCTTCCTTGCTGGCTAAAGCATAGGTCATAGCAGCGGCGCGGACATGGGGGGCCGTGGCAGGATGGCGAGTCACGTCATCAATTCTTTTCCCCTTGTAGAAGATCCTGGGCTGAATTTCCCTTAAACTCTCCATGTACTCTGCACCATTCTTGATTTTCATAATTGTATCCTTTCTTTCTCTCGAAGCGTTCTTCTAAGGAATTTTCCGGTCAATGTCTTAGGAATTTCAGAGACGATTTCAACCTGACGCGGATATTTGTATGCGGCCATCCGTTCTTTACAGAAAGCTATAATCTCTTCGGGTGTGATCGAACCTTCCATCCCTTCTCTTAGGGCGACAAATGCTTTCACCGTCTCACCTCGATAGGGGTCTGGTATACCTACGACAGCCGTCTCTTTAACTGCTGGATGCTGGTAGATCACATCTTCAACGTCGCGTGGCCATACTTTATAGCCTGAGGCTACGATCAGATCTTTTTTCCGGTCGACCACGTAGAACCAGCCGTTTTTGTCCATCTTGCCAACGTCACCTGTATATAGCCACCCATCTCGTATTGCGTGTTTCGTTTCTTCCGGTTTTTCCCAGTATCCTGGGATAACAATAGGGCCGGCGTCTACAATCTCTCCGACCTCATCAGGGGCAAGCTCTTGTGTGCCTTCTTCCAGATCCATGATTTTTATAACGCAGTTAGGGACAGGAACGCCCACGGAAAGGGCCCCACTGTCTTGGTCTACCGGGGCTGTTTTCCCCCACGGAACCATATGGGAAGGAGAGTTTGTTTCAGTCATGCCATAGACATTGTAAAGATATAGACCTGTAAGATCTTTAAATTGATTGACAGCAGCTTCCGAAACAGGAGCACCTCCACTATATGCCTTCACAAAACTGGAGAGATCTCTTTTCTTGATATCAGGATGATTCATCAAGGCGATGTAAACTGTAATTGAGGCTACAGTCACAGTGACTTTCCAGCGTTCTATAAGTCTAAGTGTTTCGGCTGGATTGAAACGATAATAAAGCACAACCGGAATACCGGCTAAGGCCGCAATAGCCAGATGGGCTACCTCGCCTGTTACATGAAATAACGGGGCTACGCCCAGGACAACATCATTCTCACCAATTTGTTGCATGGCCTGGTATACCCGGGCATTGAAAGCGATGTTTCCGTGGGTGTTCATTGCGGCCTTGGGAGGGCCCGTGGTCCCTGAGGTGTAAGTGAGATAGGCGACATCTTCAGGTGATAAGCCTGGGTCAGCAATCTCTTCGTCCTTATGGCTCTCCATCACTTCAAGCATATCCAGAGTGCCTGGCACGTGAAGCTTCTTGGTCCCACTTAATAGTTGTGGCAATGTCATGTTAACCGGAAGAAAATCGAGGGGAGAGGTGGTAATAATGTTTTCAATCGACGTTCCCTTTAGGAAAGAGAGGCCCAAAATGTCAGCAATCCCTTCAAGGGTAAGTAATATCTTTGCCCCCGAATCTTGGCAGAAGTAAGAGAGTTCCTTCTCTTTATACATGGGGTTCAAGGGAACGACTATAGAACCAAGTTTCCAGGCTGCATAAGTAGCGATAAGGAACTCTGGGACATTCTGGAGGACCAGTATAACGCGATCCCCCTTCTTAAGCCCAAAATCACGAAAAGCTGCTGCCAAGCTGTTTGCATATCGAGCTACCTCTTTGTAGGATATGATGTGATCGAAATAGAATACGGCCGGAGCTTCAGGACGGCGAGCAGCAGATGCGATGAAATCGCTCAAGGCGGTATCTCTTGTTATTTTAAGATCATGGGGCACCGAGCTTGGATAATTCTTAAGCCATGGTCTCTTTTTATAGATTGAATCCATTTTGCCTCCTTTCATTCACACATCCCTAGATCTAAAAACTCAATTAGGGATAGTTTATCACCAGCTGGTCCAGCCACCATCAATATATATGGTTTGGCCGGTGATGAAGTCGGAGGCTGAAGCCGCAAGGAAAATGACGATTCCTTCCAGCTCAGCTGGATATCCCCAGCGACCCATAGGTGTACGCTCGTTAATGAAATTGAAGCGCTCCGGGTCATTACGAAGCTGGGCCACCATCTCGGTTTCAAAGTAAGTTGGTCCTATAGCATTGACAGTGACCCCCTGCTTGGCCCACTCCAAGGCCATAACCTTTGTCATTTGGTCTATACCGCCTTTTGACGAAGCATAAGCCAACTGGGTCGGGAGAGCCACTGTTCCGAAGATCGAACTCATATTGATAACCTTTCCATAACCACGTTCGATCATCTGTGGCACCACGGCTTGGGCCACCAAAAAGTACCCTTTTAGATTGGTATTTATGACAAGATCCCAGGCTTCCTCTGGATACTCCAGGACCGGAACACGGTAGTTGACGCCCGCATTATTGACCAAAATGTCAACTTTGCCAAAGTGCTTTAGTATCTGGGCCACTCCATCAAGGGTACTGGCTTTAGAGGTTACGTCAAAGACGAAGGGTTCAGCATCTCTTCCCAAGGCCCTTAGGGCGCGGGAGACACGATCCAGATCGGCCGCATTTCGACCGCAGACCGCCACATCTGCCCCAGCTTTAGCTAAGGCCGTGGCAACCACCTCGCCCAAGCCGCGGCTGCCACCCGTCACCATGGCCACCTTGCCACCAAGATCAAATAGCTCTAAAGACATTTTCCACCCTCCAAAAAATCTAATGAAGGATTTATAGCATAAGCCTGTACATCACAACTTGGGTTCTGATTTGTTTTAAGACATTCATTGGCTTTAGCACCAATATTACATACCTCGCTGAATAGCTTATGTTCAGCCGGGATTGGCAGAATCCCCATAAAAGGAAGTTACTTTAGAAGTTGCCCTTAGCAATCCAATGATCGGCAAATAAGGAACTGGATGAGGATCAAGCGATGTATCTCTAAGCCGGCATACTATAATACCAAATACCTTTTTATTACATCTTCATCGCTCCAGATGGCTTCTATAGTAGCTTCATGTACGATACGTCCCTTTTCGATGATGTAGCCCCGATCACAAATGCGTCGACAGAACTTCAGGTTCTGGTCGGCAAGGAGTATGGTCACGCCCCTGGCCCGAATCTCCTCAATAACACCAATCAAACTTGCAATGATTAAGGGTGCGAGGCCTTCAGAGGGTTCATCCAGTAATATTAACTCAGGGTTAGCCATCAAGGCTCGGCCTAGGCTCAGCATCTTTTTTTCACCCCCTGAAAGGTTAAGCCCTTTCTGTTTTCTGCGGGCACGCAGCACAGGGAAGAGTTCCTCCACCAGTTCTCGATTCCAATGCCCACTATGCCTGGAGAGCCGCCCAGCAATTTCCAGGTTCTCCTCGCAGGTTAGATCAGGGAAGATGCGCAGATCATCAGGCATATAAGCCAGCCCTAACCATGCCATAGCGTAAGGTGGTTTCCCTCTGGCCTCCATATCCTTGAAACGAATGGATCCGTTCAAGGGAGGAGTTAATCCCATGATCGAACGCAAGGTCGTGGTCTTACCAGCACCGTTTCGGCCAAGGAGAGCCACCACTTCTCCTGTGTCAACCAAAAAAGAGACGCCTTGAAGAATGTGAGAAGCCCCATAATAGGTGTTTATCGACTGCACCTGGAGGATCATATCGTGACCTCCTCACCAAGGTATACTTCCCTGACCTTGGGGTTGTTTTGTATCTCTTCGGTGGTTCCGTCTCCAATAACAACTCCATAATGGAGGACGATCACCCGATCCGAGAGTGAAAACACGATGTCCATATCGTGCTCCACAATGACAAAGGTGGTCCGCCCCTCCTTTGATAAGTCTCTAATGTTTTGAAGAATCCTGGTACGCTCAACAGGATTCATACCGGCCGTTGGTTCATCAAGAAAAAGAAGTTTAGGTCTTGCAGCTAAGGCAATTCCAACCTCAAGGAGGCGTTGATCACCATGGGACAAGGCATTGGCCACGGTCTGGGCCTCTGCGCTAAGACCGATGCGGTCAAGGATATCGGTTAGTTCCCGATGCGCATCTCTTTCTCTAGTCACCGGACGAAAAAGTCGGTGTGCTCTCTTTTGCACGGCCAAGACCGGTATCTTGATGTTGTCAAAAACAGTGAGATCTGGAAAGACGTTTACCACCTGGAAAGATCGGCACAGTCCAAGCCTTACCCGGTGATGGATGGGCAAGTGGGTGATATCCTTACCTTCAAAAAGGATGCGGCCGGAGTCGGCTGACAAGGATCCGGAAAGTATATTAATCAACGTAGACTTACCCGCCCCATTGGGCCCGATAATGGATGTGAGGATGCCAGGTTCAATAACAAGGTCTATATCCTGGGCCGCCACGACCCGGCCAAAACTTTTGCTCAGTTTTTGAATTTCCAAAAGAGGAGGGGTCATAGGTGATCTCCAGATTTCTCAGTGGGTCGCATCTTTCGATTCCATATGTCGGATATGGTTCCGACCACTCCGCCCCGAAACCCCATAATTATAATTAAAAGTATGATTCCGAACCAGAGCATCCAGTTGGTTGTGAAACGTTCGATCAATTCCCTTAAAACGATGAAAATCAGGCTCCCGACCATAGGACCGGTGAATGTCTGGATGCCTCCTATAAGGCTAACCAGAACCGGCTCAGCAGAGTGGCTCCAATGGGCCGAAAAGGGGGCCGTATTGCTCTCCAGCAGAGTGCCGAGTGCCCCCGCCAACCCGGCAAAAGTTCCAGAAATAACAAAGGCGGCCAGTCGGTAGTTTCTTAGTGAAAGGCCAGCAAACTCGATGCGCCGGTCATTTTCACGAATCCCGGACAGGACCAGGCCAAAGGGAGACTGTCTGATTAGATAAATGATTACGACACTCAAAAAGAAACAGAAGAGAACGAGGAAATAGTAATGATTTGTCTTGGCCAAAGGGATACTGAAAAAACCTAATGATAGAGGAGCCCTCATAATGCCCACCAGACCGTCATCACCGCCTGTTACACTCCGTAAATTCCAGATCAAAGAAAATACCATCATGCCGAAAGCGAGGGTGAGCATAGCAAAGTAGATTTCAGTGTGGCGGACGCAAAAAAACCCAATGATAAGGGCCATAAAGCAAGCTGTAGCAACGCCGACAAGAATACCCAAGACGGGGTGAGGATGGATATGCAGGGAGAAAAGCCCTAAGCCGTAAGCGCCACCTGCGTAAAAGGCGGCATGGCCGAAGGAAAGAAGTCCCGTACGTCCTAAAAGCAGGTTGTACCCCATGGCAAAGATGGACAGAATCATAACCCTCATTGTAAGGTAGATGACAAATCGACCTGAAAAAAGGCCGTTAGCCACCAGGATGGCTGCAATCAAGGCAACCAGCACATGAGGCAGGTAGCGATGCATCTATGCGGCCTCCCCAAATAGACCCTGTGGCCGCCAGAGAAGGATAGCTGCCATAAGGATAAAGGTTAAGAACATGTCAAAGGTGGGGATAAAGCGGGTGCCGAAAGAGGACAAAAGCCCAATAAGTAGAGCGCCTAAAAAGGCGCCTTTCAGGCTGCCCATCCCACCGATGACTGCTACCACAAAGGCATCAATTATAATAGTTTCCCCCATGCCCGGCGTGAGAAGCCCCACATAAGGCACTGAGAGTCCCCCTCCCACGGCCCCCAGCCAGGTCCCAAAGACGAATACGGCGGTGTAAAGGGTGGGAACTCTTACGCCGATGGCTGAAGCCATCTCGCGGTCCGACGAGGCGGCCCGAATTATACGCCCCCACCAGGTCTTTTCCAGAACGGCCCACATCCCTATGGCTATGAGAGGGCCGACACCGATAATGAAGAGGTTATATACAGGAAAATTTCTTCCTAAGATGGGCACAGAGCCGGAAAGGCCAGGCACAACCGGAGAGCCAATGGCGCCAGCCCCCCAGACGATTTTGACCATATCATCAAAAAGGAGAACAAAGGCAAAGGTCAACAAAAGCTGGTAAGGCAGGGCGAGGTGATAAACGTAACGGATAAAGAACCTTTCCACCACAAATCCGAAAACAGCTACACATATAGGGCCAAGGAAAAGTCCTAACCAGAAATTCTCTCCCATAAAACGAAGAAGAGTGTAACAAAAGTATGCCCCGAGCATGTAGAAGCTGCCGTGAGCAAAGTTCAGCACCCCTAAAACACCGAAAATTAGGGTGAGCCCACTGGCCACGAGCCAGATAAACATACCGGTAGACAGACCAGCCAAACAGACGTGCACGATGGACTGGAGCATCACATCAGCCTCCACTGATTTCTCTTGGCCCCGTCAATAGGTGCCTTTACAGAAATTCATGCCGCTGAAGACTATATGCTACGTGATCTTGTCATGGCCAGCGGGCTTATTCAATCTCTTCTTAGAAAGGTGGCTTTGTGCCCGGCCCCTCAAATGGCGGGCGGTTAAAGCATTCTGAAGCAGGAATTACCACCTGTTTGCCCATCACCTTAAATGGATATTTAGGGTCTGACTTTGTCAGGCCCCAGGGCACATCATATATCGCCTGATGGTCTTCTTTCCTAAAAACCCGATAGCCAGCCGGGGAATCCAACATCATTCCTTCGAGCGCTTCGATCACTTTAGCTGTTTCCTTGGATCCAGCCGCTTCGACGGCCTTCTTAAAGGCGAACATAGCCGAGTAACCTGTTTCAGAAACATAAGCCGGATAATGATTCCAGTGTTTTTTAAATCTAGCTACCCACTCGTTGTTTCTGTTGTTATCCGGGTACTTGAAAAAGTAACGTCCGGAAATCCACACATTATCAGGCATTTCCCCTCCCAGCCCCTCCAGCACGTCCATAGCAGCGCCGACCGGGAACATCGCTGTCTTGATTTTGTTGAAAAAACCTGCCTGATTGGCCTGCTTAACAAAGGTAATAAGCTCTCCAGCCCACTCTGTGGAGTAGAATCCTTCAGGTTTTGCGTCCAGGATGGTGTTGATGTGGGCTCTGAAGTCGGTTGTGCCGAAGGGTGCCCATGATTCTGCAACGAAAGAGGCGGCAGGTTTGAGTTTGCCGAGTATGCCTTTAAACATGTTCCAGCAGGTATAGCCGTACTCATATTTTGGGCTGATGGTTGCCCAGGTTTTGACAGGCAGATCTTTGGCTAAGAAGGCCGCGGCGTTTCCGTCCTGATAAGTAGGGGTAGATATACGGAAGATCTGCTTTATTCCATTCTTAAAGACTTGCTGTTCGGTGAGTTTCTCGGTAGCGGCGTGAGTCACGATCAAAACTCGATCCAGTTCGGCCATTACAGGGGCGAGGGCCAGCGATTGACCGGATGAATCCACGCCTGCCAAGAAATCTGCACCCCAACTGTCCACGAAATACCGGGCGTTCTTAATGGCCACTGGTGCCTTGAGGGTGGAATCCCTGAACTCTACCTCCAATTTAGCCCCTGCGATACCACCGGCCGCGTTTATCTCTTCGACGGCCATATCGACGCCCATCTTGTGGAACTCACCATATCCTGCCAGTGTTCCTGACATGATTGCCTGATACCCAACCTTGATGGGACCCTTGACTTTGGGTGTTGCCGCCCAGACACTGGTTGGCTTTAAGGCCAAGGGGCCCAGGGCAGATGCGGCGGTTGTCAGAACACCAGCCTTGATGAAATCTCTTCTCGTTATTTTGTTTTTCTCCATTTCAGACCTCCTCGTTGTCTAAAGGTTAGCGTTTTTCGTAACCAGACCTCACTGAAAAACGGACGGCGGAGCGGGCGTGATGAGATGACTACACCCGGGAGACTGCCTGCTTCGAAGAAAAGCCCATATTATTATGATAAGAATTCCTTTTTCAGTAATTTAGGATACGATAACCTGGCCTTGTTTGTCAATAATGAATTTACCTAATGATGTCGTGGTTTGTCGTTTTGGGATGAGTTGACGTGTTATAAGCGCAGGGGTCAATCAAAAGATTATGCAAATGGCCTACATACTTTTATAAAGAGTCTATATTTAACCTAACATATTTGGATATAGATCCAAGGCTATCCACAGATCACGCTTGACAAATTTAGGTAGTTTGCTAATTTGCTGATAGTTTATGTTTTTGACCACTAAAATTCTGGTTCTCTTGTTCTTGACCTGAACCCTATATTTCTTTTATACTTATCCTGCCTTCAACATAAGTGATTATAACACCACCATTTCCAGTGGGGCTAATTGGGTTTGATTAGTATAGATGATATAACATGGCTTGATAGGATAGTAGAAAAACTTACAGGGTAGCATTTATTCAACGCCCTTGGCAAAACCGAAGCCGGGCGGTTTCTGTAACCAAACCTGAAGATGTTCTCATTAATGAATGGCTATCTGAGAAGGTAATCACTTAACTCAATAAACAAAGTCTCATCCTCAATGTCCTGCAACCTCAGCCTACATTTTTTGTCTTGACAATGGATTATGGTATTTCGAGAATTTATAGAACTGGAAGAGATAAACCCAAATAATGCGTGAACGTTGAGTTTTTCTTACAAAAATGCCTCCAACTGTAGTAAGGAAAGGGTATCAACAAAACCATCCCAACTACAGAGGAGGCACTTAAAAGGTGAAAAAGAACATACCTCAAAAGTACGACAAAAACAAGCAACGAATTAAAGGCGTCAAGGAAGAGTTTACAGGCAAAAATCTCACCCGCTTTGGTGGCAGCGGTCTCATAAGAAGATTTTTTGAGCGTCACAGGGTGAAGGAACAGATCAATACCAGAGTGAATGTAGCGGACCGAAGAAAGAGCAAGTACAGTATTGGGGATCTGTTTATTGGCTGCTTGTACGGCATGTTTTTGGGGTACCCTCGACCTGGACAAATGGATCTTCTTGTGGCCGACAGAGTCTTTCAGAGAGTTGCTGGCCTTATTTCTTTTCCTGTTCAATCGACCATCAGCCGTTTTCTTAGGTCCTTGAAGGTATCTGTTGCCCGGGAGATTGCCCGCTTCAACTTTGATCTTCTCATGAAGTTCAGAGGCGGTTTTAAAAAATTGAAAAGCCTCACCCTTGATTTGGATTCTCACGTTACACCTGTGTATGGGAATCAGCAAAGGACTGGTCTTGGCTATAACCCCAAAAAGAAGGGAAGAAAGAGCTACCATCCTCTTCTGTGCTTTTTGGGTGAAACCAGAGATTATATAGGTGGCCTTTTCAGGAGCGGCAAGCATCACAGTTCTTATAATGCCGTTAAATTTCTTAGAGGTGTGATCAAGAAGCTGCCTTCTCACATAGAGGATATAAGGCTTCGAGCAGATGGGGGTTTCTTTAGCCGAGAGATGCTCAAGTTCTTGCTCAAGAAGGAGATCGAGTTTTACATCGTTGTCCCTATCCAGCCTTGGGTACAGAAGAAAATCAAGCAGATGAGGGATTGGGAGGATATCGGGGGTGGCGTGGAAACCGGGGAGTGTGAATATGTGTTCAAGAAAGATGCCGGCCTCAGAATGGTGATTGTAAGGCAAAAGGTCAAGAGACAAAATCGTCCTAGGAAACAGCTTAAACTCCTGAACACCGATGATGTGAAATATGACTACCAGGTGATCGTCACTAATGCCGAGAAAGAGGCTGAGGAAGTCTGGAGGTTTTATAACAAACGTGCCTGCTGTGAGAACTTTATCAAAGAAGGGATATATGGCTTTGGACTGGATAAGGTGGTCTCCCACAGCTACGCTGGCAACTATGCCTGGTTTGAGCTCTTGATGCTTGCTTACAATCTCATGAATGTCTTTAAGGAAGAAGTGCTGAATCAGAAGAGAGTAAAGAATACAATCCAGATCATTAGAGACAGACTTTTTTTCATCCCTGGGCGACTGACATCCACTTCCAGAAACTGTATTTTGAAACTGGAGAAGACCTGGATATACGAAAAAGAATTTGAGAAAGCGTTGGTAAGGCTCTGCTAATCCTACAACTGCTCTCATAACAAGAAGATGATGAAAACTCAGAGAAGAGGTCTGTCCAAAGCCCAATAATTGCAACAATATTTTATGACGCAATCGTCCATATGTTGTGGCTTCTTTATGAATTGACATCAACATAGCTGTATAACTAAACTTAAACACGACAGAATTGTTCCTTTTGTCATTCACGCATTATTTGGGATAAATAAGAACTCCTTAGATTTGGTCAACCATTGCAAGTTGATTTTGCAATAAACTGGTTTTGCAACTTCTATCGTATGGATTAAACTTTCGAAGTAAATTATCAGGAGATGAAATATGGCCAATAAAAATTTAAACATGCAAGAGCAAAAAGAGTTGAAAATACAAGAAGACAATAAGCATACCTCTATTATTACTGTTGGTTCCAAGAGAATTCTTGAGTATGTTTTTGATTGTTTGGCTCAATACAACAGAGGAACAAACGAAACTGTGCTTAGGTCATTTGGGCAAAACATTTCAAGGGCTGCTGAAGTTTTACAAATCCTTGAGAAAAACTTCAATATAAAAGCAAAATCCACTAATATAAGACAATTGACAAAAGAAGATACATGCCTGACTACAATGGAAAATATAATTATGTGTGAAAATAAATCAGGCGGCAATGGGGATTTTTCCCTGGACCCAGAAACAAATTTTATAGAATTTCCGGTATACCACTTACTTTTAGATTCTCTCTTGTATAGAAACAATAAATTAAAAATAGGAATTGACTCCAAATCACCCTCAGCCAGAAAGCAAATTAGTGACTCAATTTATTTGCTCAGTGTTATTGCTTCAAATGAAAGCTTTAAATGTACTCCAGGCAAAGACCTCGTGCAAATAATAGGTAAAAAGGAGACTGAGGGTGACCAAAAAAGAAGGAAAGACACGATTGGAAATTTGGTTTCTGCATTTTATCGTTGTGCTTTAGTATTATCCCCTTATTGGGGAAAGGTTGCTAAAGGTCTCTCTCAATTTGATGATATTATTTTGGGACTGGATACAAATATATTGTATGATTGTGTAATGACTCAGCAATTGCTTGATAGCTTCTCTTTTGAGAATACCGCTACCTATACTAATTCACCGAATTGGATTTTAGTTGTAGTTCCAAGTGCTGTTATGCATGAAATTGAGCAAGCAGCTAATAATAGAGATGAAAACGGTTCGTTGAGTTTTATAGGGCGCATGGGATATAGAGCTCTGCAGGAAATAATGGAGATCGATCAAAGCAAAGATGTATTAGGACTTAGCCTGCTTATCGCTGGTGAGGCAAACCCAATGTTAGATACTCGTGTTGAGATTCAAGGACTTAGGACAGATTTCAAGACTGCGGCTGACCGTAAAATCCAATCCAGTCTTTACAGAAAATTATCTTCCGGAGATACAATTATTAGGGATCAGTTCAAATGTTTTTTACGTCAGATTAGCTTCCATAAAGGTACATTCTTTATGACTTCTGATAAATCGAACAGCGCATTGGCGCGAGCAGAGGGTTTGCATTCAATTTATTATCAGCAATGCCCTTGGCATTATTTCTTGACACATGGACAAAAGGTTGAACCTCCCATCTTGGAATATAATTCTGAGTCTATAAATTTGAACGTACCTTTTGGCAAATTGATCTACGAACTTGCCGTTGAATTTGGAACAATTTGGATTGGTTGGGATGAAAATAAAATAATTAAGGTACAATGCGACGTTGGTGGCGAATCTTTAGATCGTTGGGTGAATAGGGATTTAATAATAGAGAAAAAATATATTAAATTGTTATTAGAAAATTATAACATCATTGGTAAATTCTCATTAGATGCGGTACGAAAGAAATGGTACGAACTGGGAGAAGACTTAAAAGGGGAGGATGTGATATAGATTTCGACTACTCAAAAAGGAAATTGTTTTCTAATATATGATACTTCATAAAGATATTTACGGCTCGACATAACCACTATAAACGGTGCTATGATCTGGATATATGGTAACAAACCATCCATAATGGCCATCTGCCCAGCGTCGCCATGAACCTTTCTTTGGAAAAGGAGCTACATTCAACTTAATCACTTCCACCTTTTTCATTTTCCTCCATCCTCCATAGTAAGAAAGATGTTGCCACCTCTCGATATGGAGAATATGAGCCCCTGGTGGAAGATTAAATTCTCTTATCTGACCTGTAGAAAATACCGGTGGTCCATTTTCCGGTCCAACAAGAACAATCTTAAGTCTTCCTTTTATGAGCCACACCTTTGGCACGTATGGAAAAGCCCTGTTCTCGATATAGCCGCGAGTCATATCAGGGTATTGTTGAGAATATGAAAAAAGCTCCTCTTTTTCTTCCTCAGCCTTTTTTTCTCTTTCAGGTGTAGCTGGAATGTCCCTAAACACTACTCTCAGTGTTGTTGGTTCTTCAATGATAACTGGTTCTTGATAAGCACAACCAATAACCATAACCAAGCAGGTCATCATTAAAGCCAAACCAATTTTTTTCATTTGAATTACCTCCAAACTTGCCAAGCGATCATTGAGGGGAGTGGTGCCGGTTATTCCAAACCCAAAACTTGTTTAATGGCATGCCCGGGATAGAAGGTCCTGTGAAACTTAAATTGTATTTTCTCGAAAGGTTTACACCTTGCAAGTTTAATCACCCTGTCTGCATAAATCTTCCGGCCTCCGGATATATGATATTTATTAAATGCGTTACCAGTGGTTGAGAAACGCCTTGTTTCTATTTTTACGACCCAACCTATGAAGTTCTGATGAAAGACCAAAAGGGTATATTCTACTTTATAAGGTGAAAGCAGTAGAGGAACAGTAACAGCAGTAGAAAGAACGTTACCTTTGTATGGCTTAGACATAGGTGGATTGATCATAAAGTGTTTTAGAGGTGTTTTGACAAATGTTAAAGATCCCCTTTTGTTGCCAGGGACTATTATGTCTCCGACTCTACCAAGATCCCCTTCAAACAACCAACATTCGGCCCAAACTCCTGGACTCCGATTTAAAGGTAAGACCAGTCCTGGTTGAGGGGAGGGTATAGACGTGTAACTTCCCCAAGAACCACCTCCCGTTCCGACACAAGCGGACACAGATGCTGCCAATAGCACCAAAAAGACGAGCCAACCCGTCTGTTTCAAGAGATTCTCTTTGTTTCTATGTCTATCTGTGTCAGTTGGTGGATTTGCATCCCCGTCAAGATATCCTATTTCAATCATAGTTTCGTCTTCTATTACCATCCGCTCAAATATGGTCTATATTGACGCGTGCCAGCAAGATGGTGCTTAATATTTTGCGCCTGCCACCTGATGACTTCTTCCATGATTAATTTTCTGCCAAGAAAGGTCACATTTGTCCCCAGACGGTCTAAGATACCGCTGGTAAGTTTCTGTTTGGTTGTGCGCTCCAGCATGCCATAATTATCTAATGCAAATCCGTTTCCACGATTGAGAAGGGAGAATACAGTTTTGTCCACGACATTAGCGCGAAATTCCTCAACAAGATCATAGATAAGAGTTGGTTTCCCTGATTGATAGGAATGCAGGAAGCTGCCGGTTGGGTTAAGACCTGCGCAGGTTACAGCATTCAAGGCGCGGCCATACAAAATACCATAACCATAATTCAGCAGGCTGTTGACAATATCCTGTGCCCCTTTCCTTACTCTGCCTGGAAAATTTATTCCATTTTTCAGTATGTGTTTTAGCAGATACCAATATTCAGCACCGAATGCACCTTCGATTCCCATAACTTGTTGTCGAAATCTTTCAGGTTCGTCCCCTATTGGGAGATTTTTTACTTTACGAACAAGATCGGATAGGTAATTACTCTTCTCATCGAGCAGTGTTCCATATAATTTTCCATTCTTTTTTCGATATTTACCATAGTATTTAAGCAAAGAAAATTGATTCTTGACTTTGCCGTAGACGAAAGTCCTGGCGAGGCTAAGTCCGGTTGGAAGATCACGTTTTTGAATCTGGAGAACAGCGACATCAGAGGATACACCCCCAGGCGGTGAGGCCGTAGCGCAAATGTTCCCAAAATTGTTGACAAAGTGAATCGGGATGCCACTTTCTACACATAGATTAATAACATCGCTTGACATGGCAACTCCATGGATGGCCACCGTAAGACACTTCAACTTTATGATTGGTATCTCGCCTATAATATGACGGTCCTTTCTTACAATGATTCTTTCATTCTGTTTTCCAATAAAACTTCCAGGGGTTAATACAAATACTTCACCTCTGGTAAAATGCTTCCGCCTATATCGCTGTCGTTGACGAAAAACTTTTTTATCAGCAGTCTTGAGAAGGTTCTTCTTTGTATCCCCAGACTGAATTGCCTTGTTCCACAAAGTTTTCAAGGCTTTGCGGCATACAACCACGTCATTATGTTCAAGCATTCTAGGAAGTATCAGATTTTCTGGAAGTTTCTTGTTCCATTTTTGCTGTGAAATTCGTTTTGTGGCCAGATTCTGCAGATTTTTTTGTATAAGTAGGTCAATTTTTTTGAATTCCCCTATTGGGTTTAAGAATGCATAATACCTCAGCCATCCCTGAACCATTTGTTCTAATTTTTTCAATACTCTTTCAATACTGTCTTTATTCTTTATGGACAAATGCCATTCGATTTTTTTCTCGATTTTCCTGATCTTACCCGGGGCAATAGACCGCATGTTACCTTGGAATCGAACTCCGAGGAAGTCAAAACCAGTTTCAAGGGAAGTAACAGCATTTTCCGCTGGATTTAAACCCAAGGATAGATCCTGGCAGAGAAATTTCATGGCAGCCTGGTCTGTAGTTTCTGCATCTGTTTGTCTTTGTGTCATAATGAGATAATTATCGGCATAACGAACGTATGCCCAAGGGTGAGAAGCCACAAATTCATCCAGGGAATGAAGGTATAGATTGGCTAATAGCGGAGATATAACCTGTCCTTGTCTGACGCCTGCCTGAACATTCTGCCACTTGCCGGTCTTATCTACAATCCCCATTCGACACCACAAAGCAACCAGTTCTACGAGACGTTCGTCGTGTTCAACAAGTCCTGAAAATTGATTAAGTAGCCTTTTGTGATTCAGTGTGTCGAAAAATTTATCTATATCCCTGTTTACTACCCATGAGCATTTGCCGTTTGTCAGATTATGTTCGACTCGTCTCAAGGCCTTGTAATGGCCTTTTCCCCGCCTGTAGCCATAGCTTGTATCAAGAAATATCTTTTCAGCAATAGGCTCAACAACCTGAAGCAAGGCTGTCTGGACAATTTTGTCCGATACAGCAGGCAGGCCTAATTCACGCCATTCATTCTCTTCATTGAATTTTGGATAGTGAAAGGATTTGACAGGCTTGGGCACGTAGGTTCTATTTCGGATTTGTCGTATAAGGGAATTGATTCGTTGAGCAGTTCGTTTCTGGTAGGTCTTAATATTGATGCCGTCTATACCACCAGCGGAATTCTTCGCAACAACCTTTTGAAAAGCGGTCCAAAAGTTATTATATTCAATAAATTTTTCAAATAATCCGGTCGCCATAAATCAATCTCAGTTTTTGACTCAAAAAGATAGTTGCCTCTATAAATATTAATGAGTTGAAACTGAGATTTTTGCATGTCGAAACTACCTTTAAATATTATCCGAGATAAAACCGGCCCAGACTAAACTATTCTATACTTTTGTATGTGACAATTAGCTATCAGACAAGTCAAGAATAAATACCTAAACGCTAGATTAATAATGCCATTTCCTGAGTCTAAGGACTTTGAACAAACTCGCAAAACAGCGTACCGTGACACTAATCAGAATCTATTCCCTCCAACTTGCTGTTGGACAGGTTAAGGGAGGTGCTGCCATGAGTACCGTGACATTAATCAGAATCTATTCCCTCCAACCTATTCAGACCCCTGTCACATTATCCGTGTCAGGCGTACCGTGACATTAATCAGAATCTATTCCCTCCAACATTATCCGTGTCAGGCGAGAATATTCTCATAGAGAGTACCGTGACATTAATCAGAATCTATTCCCTCCAACTTCTTTCGTTCTTCTAGGTTTATACCTCTACAAATAAAGTACCGTGACATTAATCAGAATCTATTCCCTCCAACTCTCTCTAACTTGGACTAAAAAGGCTTTGGAGAACCGTACCGTGACATTAATCAGAATCTATTCCCTCCAACCAGTTTTTATCCCGGCGGATTTAAAAAATAAAAAGCGTACCGTGACATTAATCAGAATCTATTCCCTCCAACCGCATCTGCTTGTCCTGAATGATGTTAAAAAGGAAAAGTACCGTGACATTAATCAGAATCTATTCCCTCCAACATATTTATGAGAAAGCCCAAAGTTTAGGTCTTGATTGTACCGTGACATTAATCAGAATCTATTCCCTCCAACAAAATCTAAAGACGAAAGAATGGCTGACGATTTGTGTACCGTGACATTAATCAGAATCTATTCCCTCCAACGCAAACGATTATGGCAAGGGCAAAAGAGCCTATTGTGTACCGTGACATTAATCAGAATCTATTCCCTCCAACGCGGCTGTGGCGACCCCAACGATGGGGCCTATGGAGTACCGTGACATTAATCAGAATCTATTCCCTCCAACATGATTTTAAAAATAATTGGATAGTGTGCAGATTTGTACCGTGACATTAATCAGAATCTATTCCCTCCAACTTAGAAAGGGACGACCAATCTCTGATAGACAAATTGTACCGTGACATTAATCAGAATCTATTCCCTCCAACATGATTTGGAGCGATGACAGGGCGACAAGAACAACCAGTACCGTGACATTAATCAGAATCTATTCCCTCCAACCTCTTTTTTGTTCCTCTTCCTGCTGAATTATTTTCCGTACCGTGACATTAATCAGAATCTATTCCCTCCAACACCGGCGGACCCAGAGACAAGAAAAAGACCTGATATTAGTACCGTGACATTAATCAGAATCTATTCCCTCCAACGCCACCGGAATGACCCGACCGTCAACGAGAAACAAAAGTACCGTGACATTAATCAGAATCTATTCCCTCCAACACTTTGTATTCATTAAGGATATTGGAGGAAAAGAATCTTTTCCTAATAAAAATGATAACAAATTCGCCCTTTTGGGCTGTAAAGAAAAAGTTCGCAAAAAACCTCTTTTCGGGCTTGCACTTTGCAATAAAATGGCATCTATTTTTTATAACCATATGTAATAACTGTTAAAATACTTTTAAAAAAGTACGCAAATCCTGTCTCTCTAACATTCCTTCATCGCATTTTCGAAAAACGGCTGGAAAAGGCAACCTAAGTGCCTGATATTACTGCATGCATCGTTCCACAAGTTCGTTATTTTTCGCAAATGTTTGGCTAAAAATATTAAAAACGAGTATTTGCGAAGTTTTACAAAAGACAAGCTCACCTCTTATTTGCCAATAAACTCTGAAATATCACTATGTTATCTATCACTCCCCTTCATCTACAAAGTTCGCAAATACTTTCTAATGAAACGTATCAAAGTATTTTTGTTAGGGCCTGAATCATCTCTCCTGCCAACTCAATAACAAAATCTGCCTCAGTTTTGCCCACGGTGGCATGTCGATCATAGTGCGCCTTGTTGCGCATTGCCAACACCTGCTTAAGGCGTCTTCCCAGTCTCCTTGGCAACCTGTCATTTTTAATGTAGATTTTATAAATTTCAATATTACTCCTCCATGAGATGAAGGCATGTCCTCAAGCTCCAGTATCAGAAAGCCCTTAGCACACAACTCTGCTGCATTATATGCTGCATCAACAGCCAGACGATAATATTCAGATTCCATTGTTCCTTTTGCAGCATCCAGGTATTCCTCTGCCAGCTCCAGATATCCTCTCCTCTATTGAGATTGGATTTCAAGAAATAGGACCCAGGAAACCTCAGATCATCAATACAGTATACCAGAGGCTCTACACTTTCCCCTACTTGGATCCCGGTCTCCAGGGCGCAGTCAGCCGCCTGTTCCTCCATTTCTCTCAATGACCCGGATGAAAAAATTAGTACATCCACATCACTGTCCGGTCTAACCTCCCCTTTTCTTAGGCTCCCAAAGAGTATTACCTTGACGATATGCTCTTTTGCATTGGATGAAAGCAGAAGCCGGGTAAAAAATGAGACGGCATCTCTTTTTCTTTCCGAAACCTTAGGCTTAGCACTCAATTTTGATACTCCCCCTCGGAACTTTTCAAAAATAAAATGTGATAAGCTAAGATTGATGAACTCGTAAAAAGTCAAAAAACACCATTTTTTGTCATTCCGGCAAAAGCCGGAATCCAGGTTTTTCAATTGGTTACAGAGCTTCTGGACTCCGGTTTTCACCGGAGTGACGACTTTTTACGAAACAATCAAGATTATAACATAAGGTGACTATCCAATGACATTCACATTCGCAGCCTTTGGCCCCTTTGGATCATCGACTACCTCAAACCTCACCTTCTGTCCCTCCTTCAGAGACTTGAAACCTTTGCCCTCTATAGCGCTATGATGCACGAATATTTCACGACCGTCCTCACAGGAGATGCGACCAAAGCCCTTTTTGTCATCGAACCATTTGACAGTACCTTCAATGGCTTCTTCATTTGTATTGTTCGAGTCAGAAATTGGAAACCATGGTGACCATGGCGTTTTTAGACCAGCAATTCGTATCGCTTCCTCGGTCTTTTCCTTAAGCTCAATGTATCCGGGCATGTCCTCGCTGCCCTCATCCTTAATGCTGAGGCTCGGGTACCTCACCCTTGGCTTGATGCCCTCACTGGAAGGGAAGTGAAGTAGTTTTTTCATGGTTGCTATATGCTCCACCTTTTCCCAAGGAGTGCCAAACCATTTGTTCAGCTTCTCTTGTCCTGAATCTACCCATGAAGACACATTATGTGTTTTATCTTTCCATTTCCCGGGGCCATTTCTCACCTCTACTTTTTCCACATCAATCTCAACACTGCCAAATCCAAGTGCCTTTCCCATCCCAAGTTTATGAGCCATTCCTTTTTCAAGCTGAAGGGAATACAAAAACAGGCCGAGTTCATATTCTTCAAGATTCGTGAAACGTATGTCAAAGGTAAATTCATTTCCTTTATCAAGGGGTTCAATGGTTCGATTGTTTGGCCCCGGATTTTCACCCTGTATCTTATCCACTGAATGGGGATGGTGCACATAGAACTTGCGGCCGGGGATCTTGGCATCTTTATTCGGCATAGACCAGGTGGGTCGCGGTCGTTCCAATAGCGGCAGGGTCAAGGGCTTGCCCTCCTCTGCTTCTCCTTGCCTGTACCACATTGCTTTTCCATCATTTCTGCCCAACCTTGCGAATCCAAAACTCACTCTCCCCTTGTAGGAAGTCGTGCCAAAAAGACGACACGCCGGACACAAACCCTTGGGGTGAGGGTTGAAAAATTCCTTGAGTTCATCGCATCGTTGTGGACACGCATCGTAATTATCGAGACATTCAAAAGTGCAGGGCCGAAGATCTTCAAAGCCGTCCTCAAACCGTTTGCCCATACAAATACCATCGGCTTTTCGGGAAATCTGTACAGGAATAATATGGGTTGCAATTCTGTTTTCATGTTTGAAATATACTAATTTACCCTCTTTCAAGGCATTATTCTCTAAAGGGAAACGGGTCCTGAAAACTTTTGGAATATGTTTAGCATTTTGCTCATACTCTGAGAGGATAGCAAGATAATCGGCCTTTACTTGCAGAGGAATGTTAAATGGTCCCTCGGGGCTTTCAGCATCCGTTAAGATGCGTTCACACCGTTTATCCATGTTATAGTCATAAAGGTCATCGGAGCACTTGAGCGTGGGCCGGTAATAATCATATCTCCTACCGGGTCGTTCGGCGATACTGTTGTGCAATACATTGAGTTCTTCCAATTTCCAAGAGCTGTCAAGTCCCAATAATGAGTTACCGGAATGCTTTGAGATTTTTGCATTATTTGGCCCTGTTATTTTCAAGTATCCCTCTGTGCCTGATTTCTCTACGAGATAGGCCAACTTTTCGATATTATTGATCTTCTTTGTTTTGAATTTAACTTTCGTCTTCCCGTTCAGCACATCCTGGAGTTCTCCTTTGTCCTTCAATTTCTCAAGGTACTTTCTGTTGATTGAAGCATAAGTGGCAAAATCCTGATCTGGAAGAGGGTTTCCTTTGTATGTATTGTTGATTTTTTCTGTCACATCTTTTAAATCATATAGAGGTAGTCTGAATGATTCCATCAAGACTACATTTCCGTCTTCATCAATTCTTCCAGGATCATAGCCCCCAAGGATCTCTGGTTTGGCTTCCATTCGTCTTGAAAGGATTCTCTTTTCATCAAGCACCCTGAAGCAGGAGTTGGTCATGCCTTCATAGATTGAAGAAATCATTCCCCGGATTTCGGATCCGGGGATCATTAGCTCGTGATTAAGACGGAAGAAATTGAAGCTCTTGTGATATATACCACTTTTAATGTCTTCATCTGTTGCCATGTTAAAGGCATTATCGTTTGTAGAATCAGGTACGAAAAGTGGCCCCAGTGTTTTCAACCGGCAAGATATCTTGCCTGTAAGCTTATACTTTTGGTATGTCTCGTGGGTGATAGGGGCGTGTATTCTGTCAATATATGTCTTACGATCGCTTCTCGAATCCTTACAAGGTTCTAAGAAATAATGCGGATTGAACACGTGTCCTTCTTTACGCAATGCATCGACAAATGCATTAGATGGCTTATATTCCTCTTTTTCCATATTGGCTGAAGTGGATTTTTCTGAACTTTCAATACGGTTGAGCTGATCCAGCTGGATATTATTTCCGTCAGGATCAGTTATACTCAAGCCGCTAACCCAGCCATATCCTATCCCGCCATTGCTTCCGATTGGAAAGAGGCCATTTTTTACATCCAGGAAGGCACACCATAATGCACGAGCGGCACCTGGAACACTGTTCTCCTCTTTTTGAGATGCCTCGTGCAGGTCTCTTTTTAGCCAGAATGTTCCTTTGAGTGTTAATGGTTTATCCGGTGTAGCAATTAGTGGTGAGTCATCAAACTTAAACTTATCTCGCGCCCCTCCGGTAAATCTGTCAATAGCAACATGGTCAAGGGTCTCTGGCTTGGGATCATTTTCAAAGTGGGCATCCTCAAATCTTAGCATCCCCTGATGATGCTCACTTCCGAAGAGGGTGCAAAGAATGCAGTCGCAGTCATCGTGGGGGAGGCTGTGAAGTGGGATTTCATTTTCGTTGACATGGTTCCTCCCGACTGCTGTTCGCATAATGCCACGGATGCCTTCACCTTTAATAAATAATTTGGATTTTTTTCTGAAGCCGCCGTTACCATCATCTTCAAGCACCCTTTTTATAACAGGCGCTGTGTCGGGGTAGTCTTTATCCAACATGGCTGCAATGGGGTCATTTGAAAGAATAGGCGATTTGAGGGTTATTTCGTATTTGTATTTTTGCCATGGGAGTGATACTTCTCCTTGGAAAACTTTCGGGCGGGCATTTTTCCAACTAATAGGGACGATACGCCCTCCATCCTTGGTTATTATTGCATTAAGAGTTCCTTTTATTTCCTGAAAGTCTGAGTTAAGTAGTCCCCGATGATTTAGGAGTATTTTGAGCTGATTCGGATCTTTCACATTCACAGAAAAGACCTTGTCAAGACCTTCAAGCCTAAAGTTGCCCTTTCCTGTCCCCAGGTCTCCTCCCAAAAATGCCATGCCGCTTTTCCACCGTTCAAGGGCCTCCCACAGATGAAAATCCAATTTGGCTGTTGACAGCGTATGCACATGGAGCCTAAACGGGAAAGTGAGACCCTGTGGACCCAGCTCTATATCAAATAAGGCACCTTCATCAACAATTCCACTGTGCTGATTCATCCTGATCCTGTGGCGGATCTCGGGGGGTTCCTGGTACTTTGATATGCTGTCCATTATGGTCACCCGCCTCATGATCCGGCAGACTTCACATTGGCAGGGAATGGCGCCTCCCAGGTCCACATCACACCCTGTGCCTGCTACATCACGCAGTTCCCTTCTCAGTGCGCCCCTCAATACAGATCGGGGGAGCCTGTAGTGGCCGTCAGGGGTTAAAAGAACAGCGGCGCTGGTCTGCTTGAAGATAGATTCGGTGCCAAAATAGAATGGTGTTTCTGCCTTCAAGGTCCCGATAATAATCCATTCCCATTGCGGTAAGAGGGCGGGGTCAGCATACTGGATGCCGGGATCATTCAGCGAAGGCTGACCGTAATATTCGGTGTCCCCAAGAAGTCGTGGCATTGCCTCTGCCTTCTTTTTGGTATCTTTTTCTTTCCGGTAAATGGCCTCGCCCAGTTCCGCACAGAAAGACCTCCATGAATCATTCGGTATTTCTTCATTTTTAATGAAATCCTTTATCACGTCTGGAATGGATTTTTCTTCTTTGGACGAAATCGCCCATAATGTTTTACTGCCCCCCTTTGACTTTGCCGGAAGTAGGTCAAGCTTATCAGGGCTGTAATTTCTCAACTCACGAACTGCATCTGCCAGGCGGCGAAGATGGGGGTTTTTTCCTGCGTCACTGACAGCTTTCGCGATTTCTTCTGCAAGATTTTTTATTTTTTCTTTTTCAGGAAACGAAGGTGAAGGGTCTTCGACGGCTAACTCTTGGGGATCTGAGACCGTTTCTTTATAACTGTTGCCCAGGTCTTCTGCCTGTTGAGAGATAGGCACAGGAGCAGATGAATCAAAATAGCGGACAATGAGGTCCTGATGATACTGAATAGAGCCGTTCTCCAAAATATCTACCTGGCACAGGGCGCCCGAAAGCTTGTTGACCCTGGCCAGCCCAGCGGCCACAAGGGCTTCAACCTCCTCGTGACACTTGAGGTTTTCTCCAAAGGTGATCTTCCCGGAAAAGGTGTGATACACCCCATGATCCATTTCATAAATTCTGAAATAGTCCTTTGCCTTGTTAGTGACAAAGTCAACTCGATTGATGATTCGTTCCCTGCCGATTTGTTTCACATGCCCATTTGTAATTTCGGTGTCAAGCAGCGGGTCTAAATTTGAGAAATGAACCGAATATTCATTTTTTTTACCTTTTTTATATCTTGGATCATGTCTGCCAAGTATCAGGCAGAAGGGGCAGGGGTCCTCGGCTGAACAAAGGTCCTTTTTGCTAAACCTGTATGTGGGGCGCCGTCTCAGAAATGGAATCAAGCAATCATTATCTCTTTCTTTTTTAAGCGAATCCGCTGTCACAAATTTGCCGGGGCAGCAATAAAACCTGTTCTCAATGGCTATTAGTTCCTCCACTGCTTTCAAAAGGGCGGAGCGGAGGAGGGTCCCCGGTATAAATGGTCTGCCATTTCTTAATAATCTGGCAAAGGAGAGCCCTCTCATAAACATTTTAAGCTCATCTTCTTTGCGTTGTTCTATTGGGAGCCACTTTATAGCGCGGAAAGGCTCAAAGAATTTTACTTGGACTTGGAATATACTTTTATTCTGTTTCATTTCTTTCACCATATGTTTGAGGGAATCCAATTACCCGGAAGGGCGAAAGAAGGTAAAGGACAATCCCCTCTTGTGTTATTTTTATTTCTTTTCCATTAGCCTGCTTGATCACTATGCCCGATTTCCGCCACCCTTTTTGTTTTTCGCGAATCAGTTGAAAGAGGGGTTTTTTGTCCATATCATTCAAAATGGATTCGAGCACTTGGGCCAGCAACTTATCGGCAGCCTTCCACAGGGTTCCGGCTATTTCAGAGGCGTCCTTCCCCAGGAAGGCAGCAGCCATTGAGAGGTGTTCATCCCCATAGGACTGCCTCGATGGGGCTAGATCGCTCTCGCATGCTACAAGGATGACCTTTGTTCCCTTCATACTCGCGTTTTTAAGTGATACAATCTCACTGTGTCGCAAATCCTTTCCCTTCAAGATAAGTCGGGAGTTGTAAGGGTTCTGTTGATCCGCCTGTCCATGAGAAATAATAGCAATTAGAGCCGGGTTGTTTATATTTTCAAGATAGTTCTTAACGTCCTCAGCTTTGGCTTTCTCTTTTTTTAAATTCTCAGGAGAAGTATTGGGCCACTTCTTATATATTTCTTGAAAAGCATCTGAATCGGTCCAGTTCATGAAAAGGGCTCTACCGTTCAAGACTTGACCATGAATAGATGTCGGCGCCAGAGACCAGGCAGGGAGATAGAGGCAGGCCTTCTTCTCAAGGAGCAGTTTTCCGTCGTCTTCATCATTCGCAGCATGAATGGGCGCTAAGTGGAGAAAGCTGTGGGGTATCAATATCAAGTTGTCAGGAAGTTCTTCTTTGAAAAGGAAGGATAGCTTCTTGCCAAGGCAAAGGCAAAACTCTTTAAGGTAAGGCGAAGCTTCTTTCGAGGCTTTTAAAAATTCGCCCACATGACGTTCATTGGCATATCGATCAGCCTCTTGCCAGGCCTTGAATTTTTCCCAGAGATCAATACCTTTCTCATCATCATTTATAAGGTCAAACTGTTCATGAGACAATATCTTTGAATCGCCATTAAAGATAATAGCATGGCCCACCCTATTCTGGTCCAGGTAAAAATGTATAGCAGCCCATCCGTTGGGAACATTTGAGATCTCGCGCTGTTGCCTCTCTACTTTATCTCTATCCCTCAGCGCATTGGTGCGTTTTTGATAGTCGGTCAGATACCTATTCACGGCCCATAACGTCTCTATCTCGTGCAACTCCTCGAGGGTCTTCTTTTGCTTGCCTTCAAGCCCTTTTTCAATATTAAGCCACTTTATAGTAGGCCGGCTTTTAAGTGAATCGGCAATTTTCGCTGCGAGTTTCAAATTGTTCCTTGAAAGGGCCGCATAGAATGCGAGGTCATAAAGATTAGCATGGCGGGTCCAATAGAGGCGGAGCTGGAGGCCCAGAGGGACTTTCTTTTCATTTTCCGTGCATATCTCCCATGCTCGAATGGGTAAATCAGCCCAGTTGTCCAAATGATTCTTGATTTCATTCAGGAGATCAATAGACTCGTCCCACAGATATTGTGAGAACGGCACTGATTTCAATGCCTCTATCGCCATTGTTGCCCTCTTACATACCTCATTCTCATTTACCAGCTTCTTTTCCGATTGTAAGATGCGGAGACCTGCCCGGGCCTTGAGGAGGGGAAGAGATAGGTTATCTTTCAGAGGGTCAACAGAAAGGTCGAGATTGAAAAGAGCTTCATCAAGCTTTTTGTCCAGGATCTCGGCACTACAGCCCCGATCAACAATCTCCCAGTCAAGAGGGGATGTGTTTGATGGGGAGAAGCCTGCACCTTTCAGTTCCTTGATGAGTTCAGCAACATGGTCTTTCGAGAAATTGCCGTCGTATCGCTCCCTTTCCAATCCGATTTCTATAAGAAGTTTTGCCGATTCGATATTGCTGTCATGTTGCTCAGCTCTTTTTGCCCATTCCCATGCCTTATGAAAGGCTTCAAGCTTTTTTTCAGGGATACTGCTTCCTTTTGGTAGGACCAGACGACCGCGTTCAAGATAGCATCTGGCAACAAATTGAAAGGCAGCGGTTGAATCCCAAGGATCTTCATAAGGCCATCGATACCGATAATCTTCCCCAGATGGTTCACGCTTACATAGCTCCCAGACTATCCGAATGGCCTCCTCAAGAAATCGCTGGCGCATCAGATAGGGTGCCTTTTTTTTGGTGTCTAATGCCCAAGTTCTCAGGTTCTTGGCCCTTGCAATAGTCTCTTTTGCAATCCTTTTATCGATTTGATTACAGTTTTTCTCAAGCTGTTCACATACTGCTTCCCCAGGGACAACTCCCATGAAATAGGGATAATCTGAGGCCGATAACTCCTTCAGAAAATGAAGGGCCATCCCCAACAGAGGCCATTGACCCTCTTTCTCCAATGCCTTGACGGCCTTCTCTAATGCTTGTCTTGCCTCAATCTTTTCCTCTTTACCCTTTTTAGTATCAGTTTGGATATCTGATTTGCGAAGCAGCTTTAGGGCGCGAGCCAATTGGCCTGCTCCTTGACTCTCTTGCGGTGACATGACTTTTACTCCTTTACCTTATGTTCAGGCCGATACAGGACCCATAGAATACCGGGTTCCGGCAAGGTCTTGTCTGATGGGTGGAACTCCAGGACTTTGTCCAATTCCTTCTTATCGAGACCAAAGGCTACGAGTATTGCTGTTGTTTCTGATGCAATTGTAATCCCTCTTCCCTCTCCTTCTGACTCAGGAAGTTCAATTGCTTGCTGTTTTTTCCATATATCATCTTCGCCCCACGCCTGAATTGTGTAAGAAAACCTCTGCTCTCGAAAGAACTTCAAATGTTCCTCCAGTTTTCTTAATTTCTCAGAGTCGAACGGGGGAGGGATTAGGGTGAGCCACTCCCCCTTCTCGGGAAATTCAACCTCAATCTCGAGAGGATTTTGAAGTTCGGGAAGTTCTTTGTGTCTTATACCAGGACCACCCGCGGCAACAACCGCAGGTTCTGGTGCGACAGGGCACACATAGCTTCCGAGCTGTTTGAGACGCTCAAGGAGCTTTTTAAGCTTTTCGGGCAGAGGCGCCTTTACTTTTTCAAATACAAATGATCCAATTGCTTTATCATGATAAATTTGGAGATTTGCCTGAAGACTATCATGGAATCGCACCAGCTCTTCATAGGACACTTTGGCAGAGACGAGCCTCAAGATCCCCGCCTCAAAGGCCTTGTTGATCTCCTCATCAGGGACCCGATTAGGTCCCAGCCTGGCTTCCAGGGTCTGGAGCCTCGTAAGGGCCTTGACCACCTTGCGAAACTCGGAGAACGCATGTTCAAGCCGGTCCATTGCCTCCTTTTTCAGCTCGCCTATGAACCGGGCGCTTTCAAAGGCCGATGAATGAATGAGCATCCCGAGTTCTACAACACCGACAAGGGGAAGGGAAGAGGATAGGGTTGTCTCGGTGAGAATAGGCTCACAACCTGTAATTGCGTCCAGATCAGAGTGGAGGGGGACAACGAAGGCGCCTCCCGGGTCAACGGAAAAGACGCAAACCATGGTTCCGGGTTTCTCAGGTTGAGAGTCCGGGTGGAAGACGGTCCATATCTGACCCTTTCTGAGGTTTTTTGGGCGACTATGCTCTTCCCACCATGATTTCACCCATTTGTCAAAATCCTCTCCGAACTGCATGTCCTTTAGCTTATCATTGACCATTTTACATCCCCTATTTCTTTTTCGATGTGACGTAGCAAAATCCCTAACACGTAAATCTTATGCTCTTCCTCAAGTTTTTGTCCTTTCTTTTCGATTTCTCGATAGAGTCTGCTCTTTATATCTGACTCACGCCTGCTTATGGTTGAAGTGGACACTTTCATTTGCTTGCCTGCCTGTTCTTGGGTTCTGCTCTGTATATATCTTAATGCCAGCAAGAGCTTTTCTTCCCTCGAAAAATTTTTGGCCAGGTTCCTGGCCAGCATTTCCAGCTTTTGTTCATCTTCTCCGTAGCCTCCGTTAGCCGGGTCAGGAAGTTGATGAAATTGCTCAGACGGTATTTCCTGAATTCGTTTCTTTCTTCTATGTTCGGAGCGAAGATGCTCATTTATAGCGTTTCTGAAGACGGTATAGAGCCAGTTTTTATAATTCTTCGCGGTTTTAAACAGATGGCCCTTTCCCTTTATTCTTTCAACGGCATTCTCAACGCTCTTAACTCGATCGGGGAAAAGGACTCTTTCGTGAAAAATTTCTCTACACAAGTCCTCATCAGATGCAAGTGAAGGATTTGTTCTATTTGCCACAACGCAAAAAAACTTGAAGAGGTTGTTGTAGTGGTGTTCGTCCATTTGCAATGCCTATATGTGCCCTACACCTTTCCAGCTATTTCATCAGAAAGATGTGTTGGAATTGTGCCAAGATAGCGGTCCAGATAGTCATAATCCCAGTTAACTCTCGGAGCATGAAAGAGCTTCCAGTGGGCACCCAGGTATGTATCCCTGTAAGGGACACTCCTTTTGGATTTCTCGACCAATTGGACGAAACCCTCCATGTTGTCCACTGAATAGATTTGTTTCTTTACCTGCTTAAATTCGATCTCCCTGATGCATCCGCTTTGAATTCTCACCAGATGGTTCTCCGAGGCACCAAGTTTTTCAAGACCCCTAACTACTCGCCTTGTGTCAGAGGTACACCAGAGCCAGTGTTCCTGCCCCTGGAATCTTTCTATGAGCAAAGAGGGATGCTGCAAGGTTCTGGATTTCTCTATTCCACTGGGTAAGTATAAAGGCCTGAGCTGAGAGTGAAGGAGGTTGCATAGGCTTCCAGGAGATTTGCTCCTCTGACTCAGCTCGTCTCTCAAATCATTAAAGGCATTTTTGACTGCATCTCGCTCTTCCTTATCTTCAGCTTGCTTTATGTGGGCAAAGTCTTTGTCTACAAGTTTCTTTTTGGATATTTGAAGCCCCTTGAGCTCTTCCCAAACTATTTTAGCTTCTTCATTTGTAAAAGTAGCTTTTTCGTGTGTCATATGACTATCTCCTCATTTATTTCTTGGAATGGGCTTAAAAAGTAGAAAAAGGACACCCTCCTTTTTATCTGCAAATAACTGCTTATTACTGATCTGGCCGCCGATCACTTTTTCCAATACCACTTTATCAGGATGTAGACCAATGATAATTGATGTAGCCTCGAGAGGGATATCCTCTACTACTCCAGTGGTAGGACCTCTCGGTAATACACAAGCTTCTGGAGCGTTCAGAACACGCTCTTTTTCCATTGCCCATACCGCGTAATAGTACACGTCGAAGCACTTTAAATATTCCAGGTATTCCTCCAGCTTTGAAAGGTTCTCCGATTCGGACTCCGGCGGCAAGAGGCTCACATCCTTTCGGTCGGCAGGCACAAAGATTTCCATCATGATGAAATTGCCTCTTATCTCCGGTAGCCCTGGCCCTTTTTCTGCTGGCACTCCCATGTCTCTTATGACGGCCTGAGGTAAAGAAGGAAAAACATACGGTTCAGGACTGTAGTTATTTGATATGAAGACCTCAGGAACGTCTTTGCTCTTCTTCATCCATTCCACCAGATCCCCTTTCCACCAAGGCCCTCTATCTTCTGCAATCTTTACTATCTTAGGTGGTATATAAATTTCGTCAAATTCTTGGGGAAGGGGAAGAACAAAATCAGGATCTTTTATGGAAAGGAATTCATTAGATAAAAATACAAAGTTTGGGGTTAAATAATCTTTTATTGCCCCCTCATACATGAACCTGGCCACAGGCTGCCCTGCTGCAAATTCGTGGAGCTGTAAGTAGATGGTCTCGTTGACAGAGAAGATCATGGTCCCAAGTTTGTCGAGGTCTTCAATAAACATTGGCAGAAGCTCTTCGTTTTCCATGATCTTTTGCGCCAGCCACTGGTAGGCAGCAACCATGCTGGTATGGGATATTATCACCTCGTCATCCCGTTCTTCCCATTCGTCAAGGAGCTTATGCTCCAGACCCTCAACGTAGTCCTCTACCATTGCGATAGTGTTCATCGGTTCGTTATCTTTAAGAGCCTTGGCGATTAATTGGGTTAGGCCTTTAAGACCTGGAGCTGGATGGTCTTCAAGCTGCAATATCTCCTTGACGATAGTCAGCTCTTCAGCTGACAATAATAGCTGTTGAGATCCCTGTAGATCGGCTAAGACTTCGTCCATTTCAACGCTGAAAAGCTGCCCGAGGCCTAAGTTCTCCACGAGCATCCAAGCAAGCTCGGGTGTTGGCTCTTCCAGATAGAACTTAAAGGCCTGGATCAGGTGGGCAGTGTAGAAGTCTTTGTTGTTGGGCATCTCATCTAATTTCATAACTTTGCTCAAAGCTTGTGAGTCCACCCCAAGGTTTTCGGGGTGAAAGGCCGTACATCTTGGGAGTGGATTTGGTACAGAGTGTGGTTGCCTTCATCTCGCCACCCGGCCGTGCAGCCCTGGCTCCAGGATCTTCCGATCTTATTCCAGAGATGGCGCTGGGCTACATCTACCCTTTTGTTTCGACCAAGAATCGACTTTTTTGGGAAATATATTGTCCTTAAAGTCGTATGGCGGATTACCGCAACCGCTGCACACGGCTCGGTTATAATGTAAGCCTGTTGCTCAAGGCTCTTCTTACCATGGCCCCACTTGATCCGCTCTGCCTGCATGTATACATACCTGGGGATATTCAGCCCACGCTGCACATCATCGGCAAGCTTAGGCGCGATAATGGCATACAGTTTAGTCCCTCTCTGACATATATTTACGGCCTCGGGGTCGCCATCCTGACAGAGATCATAGAATTTCTCGATATATGCCTCTGCACCCAGATTGGAAATCCTGTCATGAACGCTATAGACCTGCCCCATCTCCTTGATCTGAAGGCATTTGGCCCACGGTTCTGAGCGTTCCCCTATATGTTTTAAAAGGTGATGCAACCATGCGGTAATATCACTAAATATGTCGATTATTGCCTCTGCGCTTGCTATGGTCCATATCCTCTCTTCAGGCCTAAAGTTACAGTTTGAAATATTCATGACTGTTGTCCTTTAATCAATGATTCCACTTGTTCAGTTACTATCCTTGCCCAGACGCCTGTTCGCCTCAGGGTGTCAAGGATCTTTTTGCGGGTTCTTCTATTAAGCTTTTCCTTGATTTCTTCATAAGAGAGGCCAAATTGGCTTTCAAAAGCGGCTATTTCCTCTTCCTTGAGAAGCGGCCCTAAAATCTTATGGTGCATGGAGATAAATACTACTCGCAGATCAAGAGGAATACGCTCTCTCAAGGCCCTGAAAAGCTCAAGAAGAATGCGCTCATTCACCCGATGGTCTCCACCTGATACCCCCATTCTCTGCTGCGCCCCAAAATGCTTAGAACGATATCATGATCATCAGTGTCCAGTTCATCAATAGCCTCACTGTATGAGAGGTCAAACTCACGCTCAAACTGGGGGATTTCCTCATTGGTCAATGGGCCTAATGAAGCGTGGTGGAGTGCAATAAAACGCGTTCTTAACGGCAGAGGGATGGACTGGAGAAGCTCCCTCCATTTCTCTTTGGTCGTTTCCGCGGCCTCTTGAAGGGTTTGTCTAAACACAATCTGCTCATCAGGTACTTCGTTAAGACCTTCATCCGACAAGAACTCAGGTATATGAGCCCTTTGAAACAGTCCAGTAACCGCCTTCTTATCTTCCTGAGATCCGAAAGTCCTGAGGAGATCATCTCTGTCGGCGGAAGACATCTCCCCACGCCACTCAAGTGTGAAGCTACCGCTTGGTTTTTCCAGTATTCTCAATCGATCCTCTATTCTATTCTTAGTGTCCTCAGGCAAGACATTGAGATCTGGACTCTTCGAGACAGAGGCTGTGACTCTTTTTAGACCACCCAAGTCCTTCCAAAAATCGGCATATGCCTTTTTAAGGGCTAATTTAAGCCACTGATAGATAGAACCCTTTTCTGGATCGAAGCTTTCAAGTCTACCTCGAGTCGATAGCCAGGCAATAAAATAATCTGAGAATTCATCTATATGGGAGTATTCTTTTATATTTTTTGAAGCATAGTAACTTCGGGCCCATGGAGATAGAATCTTATGTAACTGTTTCCATGCCTCTTGGTCATAAAAACGTTGTTTGTCAGATTCAATGGGTTTGCACCGAATTACTACAGATAATAATTCTTTCCAAAATTCTTTTGGGGATGTTGAAGATTTTCTGGATATGACATCCTGTACTTTTCTATTGACCATATTTCTTAAGTTATATGTGGATATTGGGAGAAATAGCGTGATCAATAATAATTATTATTATGCTATGTTAGATATGAAAAAGCAACTATTAATCAAATTAGAGAATGTGAAAAATTAACTGTCCAAGACTATAGCTTATAAAGCTATTGCCCACTTTGTCAGACTCAAAAGATGCGTCCGTAAAGAATATGAAGGAGTATTATGGGGAAGCGTTAAAAAAATCAGATTGATGCAAAAAAACTGACTTTATTCCATTTAGTTTAATAAGAACTTTTAAAAACCCGAAATGGTAGGGCCGTCAATAAAAGTCAATAGACCTAAAACCAGAATAGGGCAAGTGAGATTGAATGGAGTATTTAATATGGGAAAAGCTGCCCGACGTAGAAAGGCTCGCCGGCTGAATTACCTGGTGATGTTATCTCATGAGGATCCAGGGCATTTCGAGGCCGCATGGGAGATGCGTCTTTCTTCCTGGCTTTCTGAAATAAGGGACCTGGCACGGGAATGGGCAGTGGGTGGCAAAGGATCTAAAACGAGGGTTTTTGAGATTATGGAAGAGGCCCTTGGCATTCTCGAACAGTGTGAGAAATCAATTTACAAAAAGCATGCCCCTGAAATTTATGGCCTGATTTGCCATGAATGTTGTTCCCAGGTTTCAAGGGTAATTGATCCTCGACTTTACCGGCTCTCTAATATGGACCAGCTCGTCTACAAAGCCAAGAAGACAGTTAGGGTTTAATACAATCTGCATACTAATTGAAAAGACCCCAATTATATTCCAAATATTTCACTTTTTCTAAGTTAATGGAGGGGCAGATGAAGTGTGAAAGACGAAGCCACAAGAACAAGAGCAAGAATCCCTGGCTGCCAAGGCCTTCTGTGCTTATCCCTCCTCACAAAGTGATAAAGACCAAGAAGGCGTATGACAGACAAAGAGAAAAGGATGTCACGCAATATATGGAGGAGTATTCATTCTTCGGGAGGTAAGTCATGGCCAAAAAAGTAAATTATGATGGATTTGAATTCGAACTTGATAGCATTCCCTGGAACAGGCCGGTTACAGGGGCAAAGATCAAGGAGAAGGTATCCGAAAAAACGGGTCAAAAGCCTGAAGGTGCCCCTTATATTGCACGAGGCGGTGAGCTTACGCACGTAGCTGCAGACGAAACTGTCACCTTAGAGAATGGAGACCGCATAGGGTTTACCCCGACCTTTGAGACCGCCCATGAGGAGATAAAGGCATGAAAGATCACGCAAGATTAAATGCGGAAATCGGGCTCCTTAAACAGCATTTTGGCGAAGACTGTGTCTATTGGGACAGTCAGGGGCGGTGGGTGATGATCAAGGAATGGCCTTTGCCAGACGGGTTGAGTAAAAAGAAGAGTCATGTGATTGTCCTGATCCCGGAAAAATATGGAAACGGTGACCCCCTACGAGATGCCTTTATAGATCCTGATATCAAGGCTTATAAACCCCAGGAAAAACAATACGAGAAAATCCCTCATTACTTTGCCAAATACCCTTATGCCAAATTGATTCTCGGCAGCAAAGAGAAATGGCAACAGAAGGGCTGGCAGTATATCTGTCTTCACCAGAAGAATGGCGCAAGAAACCGTGCATCAATAATGAACTACCTAACAGATCTCTACAAGTTTCTGGCCGAGCCTTTCAGGGACTGGGGGAAAATCTTTTCATCCTATGGAGGTAGATGATGAAAGAGATCCTGCTGACAATTAAAGAAGCTGACTGGGAATCTTTGAGGCGTCATCTCCTTCAAAAAGATATGTTTGAACGCCAGGCCTTTATAGAACTTGGGCTGTTGGAAACTCAGGATAGCATAGAGCTTTTTGCTCATCGGTTAAGGCCGATTGCGGATAATGATTATCTGACCCAGGAAGCATACTATGTGCGGCCCCAAACCAAGGTCGTTGTGGATGCCTATTCTTCTTTTTGCCGCTCTGGGGTCCTGGTACATGGCCATATACATTCACACCCTTTCTGTTCTAAGGCGCTCTTCAGTTCCGTGGACCGAAAGACACTCAAAGGTATGATTCAGGGCCTTTTGGGTGTGGTAAGGGTTGCTGGATTGCGCGAGGATTCTTTGTGTTTCCAGATGGTTATAGGACAAGATCAAGCAGGTTTTCAAGGGATTCTGTTTGATCTAAGGGGAATGAAGATAGGGGAACTTATGCGAATTCGGATGATAGGGCCTAACGGAGTGCATATACATGAACGCATAATAAAAGACCAGACGTCCTTTTCTATGCTCGATGAAAGGCTTGATCGCAATGTTCGGTGGTTAGGCGAAGCGGGGCAAAGGAGGCTATCCCAGACCCATCTGGCTATTTGCGGCCTCGGTGGTGCCGGTGCCATGATCGTGGCAAATATTCGGGGACTGGGTTTTGGGGAGATTAGCCTTGTAGATCCAGACCGGGTGGAGCCAAGTAACCTAAACCGTCTGGCAGGTGCGGGCCAAGAAGACGTGGAGAGCTACAAGGTGGATATATTCAAGCGGGAGATCCGGAGGGTCAGACCAGAGAGCATTGTTAATGCTGTTTCAAGTGGAGTTGAAGATCCTTGTGCCCTGGCCAGGCTCAAAGAAGCAGATGTGATCATATCAGCCGTAGATGGTATGGGTCCGCGGGCTGAGCTCCAGGTCCTGTCTGCGAGGATGCTGAAACCCATTTTCGATCTGGGATCGGGCATCATCGTGGATAAACACGGTAAGGTCTTGAGGATGGGAAGTCAGATCATCGTATATGTCCCGGGAGGACCATGTCTTGGCTGTCAGGGCCTTGATCTGTTCCGTCCAGCACAGGGCCTTGCAGGTGAGATAAGGCGCAAGACCGGTTATGTGAAGGGAACAGATCTGACACCTACCTCTGTGGCCACCATTAACTCGGTCGTGGCTGGCTGGGCTGTGAATCACGTCATCAGGTATCTGACAGGTCTTGGTCCGATTCCTTTCTATACAAGTATCGATCAGTGGACTGGGAAGGTAGACCAGCTCTCATTTGTCAAGAAGGAATCCTGTCCTATATGCGGGAAAGAGGGAATAGAGGGAAAAGGCGATAATCGGGTTGAGATTCTTAAACCGCCTGATCCAAGTTCTTTATTTCATATCGAATCAGTAAGAATGGAGGCAATTGCATGGTAACATTGCTGCTCTGCTTAGTACCGCAAGAGGCTTGGGCTCCTCTCTTGGTCATTGGCGGACTTTTGATCATCATCGGTCTTAGAAAAATAGGCTTTGTTATCATTGGCACGATCTTATTGCTGGCACTCCTTGGCCCCTTTTTCGATTCAATCTTCGATTCGCTGCCGCCGGGGATTGTCTTATTGCTTGTAGTGGTCTTTTTCTTTGTTCTTTTTCGAGCCGTCTTTGGGAGGCGAGTCTCGGACAACATTCTCACCGCCTTTATCTTAGGTTTACTTAAGGCCCCTTTTAGATTTTTAAGGTGGCTTTTTCATATTCCAATGCGCAGGGTATGAGGAGGATTAGATGGATAGAGTCAGAGGACGGATAACCCATCTAAGGATATACCAGGAGGAAGGCGGGAGAGATTGGGCCATGAGTCTGAGCAAGTTAATATGGTGTGGTATCTGGCTGGTTTTCCCTGTCGCACTCTTTCGGCTCTTAAATGATCTTTTTGGCCTGCTTGTAGCTATTTGCGGGGTTCTGCTGTTGGCGGTTCTGTTCAGGCTCTTCGGTCCGTTCAATCTTGTTATGTTGGATGAAATATTGAGTCGAATCTTTCCGTCTGTGCGCTCTGCCATCCGCCTTGGAATTGTTCGGATTCACGACTTTCGCCTCTTAACAGATGAAGGACGGGAGGTGGCTTGTATTTTGAAAGGAGATCTGGTGGGAGCAGGGCCAGTAGAAGGTGACATGTTCGAGTTAGAAGGGAGAAACAGACAGGGTACTTTTTGGGTCAGAAGGGGAATCAACCAGGCAACTGGCAGTCTGCTTGCAGCGCGTTCAATTCGTTCGGGATGGCTCCTTTTTGGCACCGTGGCGCTTATAACTATACTTTTGCTCTACTTAGCAGGAACCTTTGATCAATTGATCTATACCTTAATCGAGAAGTTCATCGGTGCTGAGGGATGAGGGGATATATGATGAAGCGTTTTCCAATTTTGAGGTGGAGCCTTGCGGTAATGCTCGGCGTGTGCCTTTTTATAATTTCACCTTCTGCCGAGGCCTTTTTCTTCCATGCAACTAAGAGGGCTGCTGCCAAGAGGATCATGGCCCGAGGGCTGAATCCGGCCAGATTCAAAGCCAGGGCACGCTTCGGGAAGGGGCTTTATCTTTCTCGCAAAATATCCACCACCCTTGCCGAGAAGGGGAAAAAGAGTGCGGTCGTTCGTATGAAACCGAGCCGATATCTGAAGAAGAACATCCTGGATCTGCGTAACCCGACTAAGAAAAAGCTCCGTTCTTTGCTTGGCCGGAAGATAAATCTTCAAGGGAGGCTTAAGAATTGGTTCATAGGACCGAAACTTGGCCGAAGGTTAGGCTGGATAGCCGGCAAAAAAGGCAAGGCAATTCAGTATCGCTCGGTAAAGACCGGCGAGACCAACCTGATGATCCCAAAACAGCTTATCAAAAAAAGGCCTCAAATCGTACGGCCTGAGAGGGTAGTTCGGTAAGAATAAAGAGGTATTAGGGGAGGAGAAAGAAATGGATGACCTGTTTGGCTTTATATTGGGACTTGGGGCTTTACTCGTGCTGGTTTGCCTGGCCGTTTATGTGCTGGTTTTTCTATTCATGGCCGCAATGTTCTTAGTTCCTTGCTATTTCCTGGGGAGGCAGTTCTTTCGGCAGGTCACTAAAAAATATCGGCTTACATGGATCAGCACATTAGTGCTGTTTTTAGTTGGTGTTTCCTCTGTGTTGGTGGCCCTGGGTATAGTGGAAATAATGAAAGAGCCACAGGGCCATTCATATATCTTAATGGTACCGCTCTTTCTTTGTCTGGCCACCTCGACTCTGGGTATCTGGGGCCTGGCCAAGGTATTACCTTTTTGGTTGACTGTGCTTAAAGCTGAGCGAGTAAGACACAATGGTCAAGTGGAGATTAAAGGTGTGGAACGGACAATCGCGAGACTTTCAAGGAATAAAGAGACCCTTGAATCAGAGCACGGCTCCTTGTTGGGGAAGCGAAAAGGAATAGAAGGGCGTGTACATGAGTTTTGCACCAGAGCAGGGGATCAGCGTATGCACACACTTTTAAAGGAAAGACTTGAGTTAGAGTATAAAAAGCTTTCTCTCAATGACATAGAAAAAAGAATAGAAAATCTCAAAGGGATGTCTGATCAGAAAGAAGAAAATGTATTGAAAAAATGCCTTCTTGAGATCGCCTTGATAGATGTCAGGACCGGGAATGCCAAGACAAGGCTTAAGAAAGAAGAGGAAAACATAGCTTCCCTGAGGATGAACAAACAACAGCTCGAGCAGATAGATAAGAAAGCCGAGCAGCAGGTCCTGTCTGCTCGTACTTCCTTAAAGGAGTTTAAGGCACAGAGGATTATTTTAGACTAACAGGAAGGAGGCATAGACTGTGAGCGAGATATCTTCATACCAGACCAAGATCAGCATTCCCAGCCTTGCTAAAAGGACACGGCTTAAAGGAAACATCATTGACCAGGAACCGAGGGGAGTGCTTATGAAACGTGCCCTGGAACTCATAGTAGAGGATTACGGCGGGCAAATTACGTACGAGATCCAGGACTGTGACGGCAAGACCATACCCTGCCTTTTGGGTGTGAGCACGCCCCAGTGTCCAAAAGGGGTTGGTGTGGTTGTGGATAAAAGTGGAAATGTCTCCTTTGTGTACGATGCCTATGGAGATGACAAGGGATGGGGCAGAAAAATAGCCGGTGAGATTTCCGCCAATTACAATGCAATAGCCACCCGGATGGCATTACAGACCATGAATTTCGAGGTCACAACCCAGGATCGCCGAACATCCCAGGGACAACGCCTTATTAAATTGGAAGGGAGTGTTTGATATGGCCCCTAAAATACTTGTTACCATTGATCCACAGGGTCGAATTGAAGCGGATTTTGTGGCCTTCTCTGGTCGTTCGTGTGAAGAAGCAGAACGTCAATTGAGGGAGGAGTTAGCTCGCTGGGGGGTCCTTGTGGAAGGAATGGTATTTCCAAAGACTGAAACCCAGGTGTTGGAAGAACTAACTCAGGAGGAAAAATGCAGAGCGAAAACATGTCGGAAGATAAGCATCTAATAAAAGACAGGATCTTTGGAGATATCCTGTTTTGTGAGGAAAAAATCCAGATCTATGTTTATGGCCCGGATACTTGGGTCGACGACTTAGTCGAGGCCCTTGACAGCTTAGGTATCAAACTGGAAGAACAATTTCGCTCTCCATGTGGATAAAGGAGGAAGACTATGGCAAAACAAGCAACCCTTGATAATTCTTGGGTCGAAGAGGGATTAGGCAAGCTCCGATCCAAGTTCTCTAACCTGGTCTTTTTTGAAACCGAGGACCCAGAGAGGTACACACAGTTTATAAGATGCTTGCCAAGTTATGAGGATTACTTTGAACATACAGTTTATCAGTATGATCGCTGGACCGGGCTTTGCCAATTCGATAGGGAGAAACAGCGCATCTCTCCAATAAGTAAGGGTGACGGGGATCGCTATACGGTCAAGACATCTCAAAAAATGGGCATGGAAAAAGGCCTTCGTGATGTGTCCGCTGCCCTTCGTCATATGGATAAGGAACTCAAAGATAAGCCATGTATATTTGTGCTAAAAGACATGGAATCCTGCCAGTCCGGCTGCCAGGACCGGGATCAGTCCCTTGTTGCAGCGCTTCGCTCCTGGTCCAACGATTCGGAGCTGGCATTTAACCGATCCGCCGTAATCTGCTTTTGCGCCAAATCCGACCTGGTGGTTGATAACCATACGGAGCAACGTGCGGCGGTGATAAAAGTCGACCTTGGTAAAGACATGGAACGGGCCTATGTTATCATGCAGGCTTCATGCGAGCTTGGTGTGCAGTCTGACCAGGTGGGCCAGCAATTAGGTCGCCTGGTACGCCTTACGGCAGGGTTAAATCTACATCAATTAAGAAGTGTACTCCTTGAGTGCTATTCACGAAAAGGAGAGATAGATGCCTCGGAAGTGGCCGGCCTCAAGGCCGACTGGATCAGCAGAGAAGAGATTGTGGATATAGTAGAGCCTGAAGGGGACTTTGGAATGGTCGGAGGATACGAGACAGTGAAGGCTTTTATAAACAAGAACATTATTGATGTCCTGAAGGAACCTGAGCGTGCCGCAAGGTTCGGTGCGCCTTTACCAAGAGGGCTCCTGCTCTTTGGACCGCCAGGGACTGGAAAAACTCTATTTGCCAAGGCACTGGCCGGGGAGACCAGTCTGCCATTCATTAATCTGAGGACTGAAAATCTCTTTTCTCGTTACCTGGGTGAATCGGGTCGGCTGTTCGGGCGTGCTATTGAGATTGCAGAGAAAAATGCCCCCGCTATAGTATTTATAGATGAAATCGATAGGTTTGGCCGGCGCAGGAGCTCTGCCAACGACGGGGCCAGTGAAGAGACCAGAAGGGTTTTCAACCAGATTCTGGAATGGCTTGGGGACAGGAACCGCAAGTCTATCCTGGTTGGAACCACTAACCGGCCAGATGACCTGGATGACGCCCTGACCCGACCAGGACGTCTTGATTATAAAATCCCTTTTCTCTATCCGGATGATGAAGCCAGGGCAGAGATCCTGCAAATACATTTGGGCCTGACCGGGACATATAAGGCCTTGCCAAAAGAGCAAGACGGTCTAATAGAGGAACAGATAGAATGGCTGGTTCCAAAGACCGAGTACTTCTCCGGCGGTGAACTTGAGGGTCTTGCCTTGATGGTTAGGAGGAACGCATTCAATCGAGGAGGGGAATTTGTGGAAGCAATAGACTTTCAGAAGGCAGTGGAGAACTTTACTATCAATCATGACAAACGCAAGGAAGACGTTGAGGAGTATTATGTCTATGCGCAAGAATACACAAATGATGCTACTTTCCTGAATAACATGAGATGAGGGGATTATATGCCGGAATATATAGGAAGCGATATCCCGACCAATGACTCACATCTTATTGGGGGTAAAAAACTCTCCAGGGCGGATAACCTTGCCAGCACCAGGGTGACTGCTGTTACGAAAAGTGAAAATGTTTCCAGATTTATGTCTGCTCGGGCGGCATTCTTTCTTTTATTTTGGGTCCTTGTTGCATTAACCGTGCTAATCTACTGGAAGTGGTCAAGGTCTGATGGCGTTCATTATGCAGAATCGATTGGACAAGAAGTAAGGTCTACACCTGTTAAAGAAAAAACAGAAACAAAGAAATCCGTTTCTTATCGAGCCATGGACAAAAAACCTCTTTTACTAGCCCAAAAGGCCCAAGGTCATTTAGAGAAGACTCAAGCGGCTAAGTCATACTCGAACCAGTCTACCTTCGCAAAAAAGAATTATCAGAAGAAAACTCTTTCTCAAGACACTGATCGTTCAAAGAAGGTAAGGCAGGCAAAGAGGGTGAAAAAGGAGAAAAAAAGTATCCGAAAAAGTATGAATGCTTCAGCTACAGTTAAGAATGTTAGAGAACTACGAACGAAAGCCGCCAAACTGGCCCGACAAAAAGAATGGGCCAAGGCAGCAAGACTTGCAGAGCAGGTGGTGTATAAGTATCCGCATACATTAAAGGACATGAGATTTTTAGGTCTTTGCTTATTAGTAGACCGCCAGTATCAGAGAGGGATATATGAACTGGAAAGGATCTTAAGATATGGGCATTCTGATGCAGTAGTTGAGCACTACCTTGGCTTTGCCTATTACAAAGTTGGATCTTTTGATAAGGCCTTGAGTGCTTATGAACGGGCCATTCGCATGGATCCTGCGAACCCAAGACATTACAAGTCCGGCGCCCAGCTGATTGTAGAGGTTTGTAAGATCCAGCCCGGATTTAATAGATGCCTTCCTTTGGCAAAGACATGGTATGAGAGGGCCATAGCCCTGGGAACGGACCCATCTAAGTTAGCAAATGTAAAGCGTGTATTAGAATTGAATGGCCATTTGGCTTTAAGGACCAATTAATTTCAAGTCGTGATAAAAAGAAGAGGAGATATTAATCAATGAGTTTATTAATATTGTTGGCACTTTCGAGACGGTTAAGTTTTGCAGGAGGTAATTGATGTCTATTAATCTGATCAAAGAAGTGGAGACGCCCATACCAGAGTATAAGGCGAATGTAGAGCAAGAAATACGGCACCATGATCATGATCTGCTGTCCGATCTCGAAGCCATATCCGAAAGAAGTCTTTGCGCCAAGGAGATTATGGCCCAGGAACTTCTTGCCATGGGTCTTCCAAAAGAGGCAGTAGTGAGGGTGCTTCATACAACAACCAAAACGAGGAACTTATGGAACAAATTAAGCATTTCCCTGAAATCCTGACTACAAAAGAAGATAAAGGCTTTGAGGGTATTGCCGGTATCCGGTTGAAATCTATTCTTGAAGGGAATCTTATCTTGTCTCAATTAGGTTTTTCAGAAGAAAAATGTCCATATTTTAATGCCTTAGATCCAAAAAAACAACAACAGGCCAGAGAAGAATTGCTTTATGCAATATCCTCCTGGCCACATAGTGTGTCTTTAGAGTTACACTTAACAAGCATCCCTGATCTGCTACACAGGGCACAAGGAAAACTTTTAATAACTCTTTTTATCCGGTGCTTTTCCTCTACAAAAGACAAGGCTAAAGAAAAGATTGCCCACCATTACATGAGCCTGATGCCCATCTTAGCGGCATACCTTCCTGAGGCTGAATTCATTCCGATCACCAATGAGAAAGAGATGGATAAAAGAAGGACCCCCTTCAAACCCGCCTATGCCTTAGCGATCCATCGTTGCCAGGAAGAACTGTCACTTTCAACTCCTTTAAAAGCATTATCTATGGGTTTCACTCCAATGGTACACAGAGGTGGTGAGGACAATAATGTGGTTGAACATTTATTTCCCTGGGTTCCGTCCCTAAATGATTGGTCAAGGCTTACGGATACATTGATGGCTCAATTAGATCCAGTACAGATTATTATTCGGCTAAGACCAGGGGCTAAAAATGATAATGCCATTGACCGACTGAATCAGACAATACAGACTTGCGAGCTATTTTTGTCAGGCATTAAGGAATACCAGATTACGTTGAACCGACAGGCCGGTCTTATCCGGGATATTGCACTAAAACAATTATTAAGTCTAAGAGATCACTGCTTCAACCTTGGTGTTTTAATTTTAGCCTCTCATCCTATTGACACATCCTTGGGTAACATCCTTGGAAAGGCTATTACAGGGCCTCGGCCCACAACAGATGAGAATATCCTTTTTCAGGGAGGATTTACCTCCACCAAAATCAGTGTACAGCATGCCTTAAATAGCAACTATTTTTTGGAAAATGAGCTATTCCCCCCTTCCGAAGCAGCCTGCGCCTTTCGTTTACCCTCACCCCCGATAGAAGAACATCCTGGTTTGCCTATTAAGCGTTTCAGGACATCTCTTGCATTTATTCCTTTGGTAAGCCATAAGAGAAATGATTCCATCGAACTGTTCATTAATGAACATCGGGGTATGAATCAGCCTATACGTATGAATGCAGATGATTGGATGCGCCATACATTTATAATAGGCCAGACAGGTACAGGTAAATCAACCCTGATGGAAAATATGATCCTGCAAGATATCCGTGCTGGTAAGGGCCTGGCAGTCATTGATCCCCATGGAGAATTGGTGGAATCTATAATGGGAAAGATACCACCTGAAAGGGCGGAAGATGTGATTCTTTTCGACCTGCTGGACAGGCAAAAGCCCCTTGGTTTCAATCTTATCCAATGGAGTACACAAGAAGAAAGGGACCTTATAATTGATGAACTTTTTCTGACCCTGGATCGCATATATGATATGAAAGTAGCAGGGGGACCAGTATTTGAGACCAACTTCCGGGGCATGCTCAAGCTACTCATGGGCGAAAAATCAAGAGAAGATTTTATCCCGACACTTTTGGAATTCAGCTCATGTTATCTCAATAGGGGTTTTCGTCATTGGTTGAAAGGTCATATCAAGGACCCGCAGACACTGGATTTTGTGGAAGAACTGGAAAGGACTAAAGGTGAGACAAGCTTAGAGAACCTCTCCTCCTATGTCACCTCTAAAGTCAGCCGCTTTACTTATGATTCTACTCTGAAGAGAATAGTCGGGCAGGAAAAAACCAGCTTCGACTTTGATGAGATCATGAATAAAGGCAAGGTATTCTTGGTAAAGTTGGGGAAAGGGAGGTTCGGAGCCAATGTGAATGCTCTGCTTGCTAATCAGATTGTGGCTCGTTTTAAGCTTGCAGCCATGAAGCGTGGCGATATGCGACCTAAAGATAGGCGGGACTTTTTCCTCTATTTGGATGAGTGCCACAATCTGCCTTCGGAAAATATTGTAGAATTGCTCTCAGAGGCTCGTAAGTTCAGGATGGGACTAATCCTTGCCACACAGTATACGGCTCAGCTTGCAAAAGAAGATAACAAAGGGAGTGATCTTTTATCCGCCATCCTTGGGAACGTGGGAACCACTCTCATCTTCCGCTTGGGCTATGGGGACGCTCTTCTATTATCCCCAATTCTTCGTCCTTACTTCACATCTCTGGATATTATAGGTTTACCCAACTGGCATGGCTATTCCCGATTACAGAAAGATAAGGAATCAATGCCGGCATTTAGTTTCAGAACCTATAAGGATAAGAGTTCATTCAGCGAAAAATTGTCAAACCGTATTCGCAACATGTCAGGAGAAAAGTATGGTACTGATCACACGGTTGTTGACGCACAGATACAACACAGACGGTTTTTATGGAAAAAAGAGGAAAATGGTGATTGATGATATGATATCCATGGCGTAGACAATTTATTATTTAGGCTTGAGAATTATTGAGTAGAGTAGTCTATCCACAGATCACGCTTGACAAATTTAGGTAGTTTGCTAATTTGCTGATAGTTAACGAGTTTTCGTTTATTTAGAAAGTCATTTTACGGGAGGATATGAATATGGCAGATGCAGAACGACTTATGGAAGCAAGGGATATAAGCGATATGCCACCCGAAGAAAGGGAAACAAGAAAGAAATGGATTAAAGGATCGGAAAACCTTGGTTGGGGGATGAGAAACAGGTTATCCCGTCTAATTCAGTCTGATGGACACTGTCAGTTTCTTCCTATCGATCATGGCTATTTCCAGGGCCCTACGCGATGTCTTGAAAGACCACAAGACACTATCCGGGACCTTATTGCATATGCAGACGGCTTGTTCGTGACCCGTGGCATACTTCGAGCATCAATCGATCCGGATATCCAAACCCCCATTATTTTGAGAGTCTCTGGTGGTACCAGCGTAGTAGGTAAAGACCTTGCCAATGAGATTGTTACAACCTCCATTGAAGAAATTGTCCGCCTGAATGTAGCGGCAGTGGGCCTCTCCATCTTTGTGGGGAGCGATTATGAAAAGGAAACTCTTCAGAACCTGTCCTTTCTGGTAGATGAGTGCGAAGAATTTGGCATTCCAGTCATGGCTGTAACAGCGGTCGGCAAAGAGCTTGAGAAAAGAGCTGCCCGGTATCTGTCCCTCTCTTGCCGCATCGCTGCAGAACTGGGAGCGAAAATCGTGAAGACCTATTATTGCGCTGAAGATTTTGAAAAGGTGGTTTCTGGATGTCCGGTACCGATCGTTATAGCAGGTGGTCCTAAATGCGAGACAGAATTAGAGGTATTTGATTTTGTTTATGATGGAATGCAGAAAGGGGCTATTGGCGTCAATTTAGGAAGAAACGTCTGGCAAAATCCGCATCCAGTGGCCATGATGAGGGCACTAAATAGTATTATACATGATCAGGCAACCCCAAAAGACGCTCTGGATATTTTTCAGATAATAAAGAAAGGCGAAAATAGTTGATTAGTTAAATAGATGAGTAACAAATACAAAATTATGAATAACCAAACCATGCGTGTCCTGATGTATTATAACAACAGGGATATACGTGTTGAAGAGATGTATGTGCCTGAAATAGGCCCGGGTGAGTTGCTCATGAAGGTTGTAGCTAGCGGGATATGCGGGAGCGATGTGATGGAGTGGTACCGACGCGATAGGGTACCCCTTGTCTTGGGACATGAAGTGGCAGGAGATGTGATTGATGTAGGAGAAGGAGTGGAGAGATTCAAACCTGGAGACAAGGTGGCTGCAACCCACCACGTGCCATGTAATGTCTGTCATTATTGTCTCAGCGGGCACCAAACAGTTTGTGAAACTTTGCTTTCGGGAACCCACTTTCACCCAGGTGGCTTTGCAGAATATATCAGGATTCCTGCAATCAATGTGGATCGAGGGGTCTTTCATATCCCTAAAGGGGTCTCCTACGAGGAGGCCTCTTTTATGGAGCCCCTCGCCTGTGTCCTGAGAGGTCAAAGAAAAGCAAAGTTAAAACCTGGACAGTCAGTTTTGGTCTTGGGAAGTGGAATTTCCGGATTACTCCATATAAGTTTGGCCCGAGCCCTGGGAGCTGGTTTAGTAGTGGCAGCGGATACTATCCCATTTCGTTTGAATAAGTCTGAACAAATGGGTGCCGATCTTGCCCTTAAAGCGGATGATATGTTAATCAGTTCACTTCGTGGAGCTAATGGAGGGCGCCTTGCGGATCTTGTGATCATCTGTTTTGATGGATTTATCCCACTGGCGCTTAAGGCTGTTGAGAAAGGTGGTACGGTACTCTTTTTTGCCGGGGCCTCAGAGGGTGCAACCATACCGGCAGCTATCAATGATCTCTTTTGGAGAACGGAGATAACCCTAACAAGCACCTATGCGGGTGCCCCTTATGACTGTGACACGGCACTTAAGCTGATCATGGCAGGTGCAGTCCCGGTTATAAAAACTATTACCCATAGATTGAGCATGAAAGACGCGCCTATGGGATTTCAGGCAGTTTCCTCTCCCGCGGAGCATGAGTGTATAAAGGTTATTGTGGAACCACAGAGATAGTTTCCATACACTCATAGGTGTCAAACATTCTTGAACGTTAGCAGGGCATTCGGGACAAAAACAAAAAATCTTAATCTGAGCAATAAATAATACCGGTATCATTTAAAGAGGAGGGGTTTATTATGGAAAAGACATCTCCAAAATTTGAAAAAGCGCTTGAGATAGGTCGCCCGCCCAATATTGCACGATTGTTTCCAAATTCCAGGGCCTTGATTGTCAGCGGCAAGGTGATAGACCGGGCTATGATTAAAAAGGGAAGGGCTATGACCATTGCAGCCAATGGGCGAAACCATTTTGTTATTCGTGGTGCACTAAAGGCTGCACAGCGGGCAAATGCTGCCGTTATTATTGAAATTGCCAAATCAGAGGGGGGTGCAAATGCTTACTGTGCTGTCAATTTCTGGAATCTGGCAAGGCAAGTGGATGCGGTTATGAATGAAATGTATATTTCTGTGCCTGTTGCCATCCATGCGGATCATTATGGCATCAAGAGTGACCAGGACATCGAAAAAGGGAAAATAGAAATTCCTTCGCTAATTGATGCCGGTATCACGTCCATTGCCGTTGATGCCTCACACTTGCCTGACGACGAAAATCTTTTGGCAAGCATTACTCTAAGCCCATATGTGCCCAAGTGGGCTGGTTTTGAGACAGAAGTGGGCGAAATAAAGGGAAAGGAAGGCCTTTCAACGGTGGAAGAGGCGCTATTTTTAATCAGGGGTCTCAACGCCCATGATATTTTTCCTGACTGGATCGCCTTAAACAATGGCACTACCCACGGCATCGAAGAGAGCGATAAGGGTATACAGGTACAGTTAACAGCAGAGATTCATAATGCACTTGCCAAATACAGAGTATCAGGGGCACAGCATGGGACCTCGGGAAACAATTCGGAGCGTCTCAGGGATATTACACAAAAAACCAATACTACAAAGGCAAATGTGGCCACTGCCCTCCAGATGATTACCTGGGGAGTGAAGGTTAATGAATACGGCAATGCCATTTTGGATGAAAATGGCGATTTCCTCAAAATAAATGGCAAAGGTGTGACTGAAGAGCTGTGGGCTGAAATGGTAGCCTATGCCAAAGAGAAAGGCCTGAAGGGCGGAGATTATAAAAAACTCAACCTTCCCTTTGAAAATAGATTGTTAGGGCTCCCAATTGAGGTTAGGGAAAGGCTTGTCAAAGATGTGGAAGACTTTGTTTATGAACTACTCACCAAGGTGTTTAATGCCCAGGATACAGCATCTCTTGGCATTGAGGCTATTCTCAAGGCCGGTTCATATGACCTTGGTCCAAAAGTCACCAGAATTGAAGATCCTAACGATTGGATTGAATCCAAGATCCGTGAACGAGCAGCTATATTGAACACAGATAAAGGTTCGGCCGGGGATTTTGAGGATTAGAACTATAGCCATTTGCAAAGCGAAAGGCACAAAATATAAGGCAAAAGAATGAATATGGAAAGACACTCACACCTCTGGATCAAGGATATAGTGGAGGACGAAACTGTTAAAGGCTGTTACCTGGTCAAACAAAAGAGACTGGGAACGACGCGAAAGGGAGAACCTTTTATTAGCCTGAAACTGGCAGACCGAACCGGAGATATGGAAGGCAGAGTATGGGAAGGGGCAGAACAGCTTTTTTCTCTCTTTCATGAGGGAAATATCATCGAATTGGAGGGACATTCCAGTTCCTACCGGGATCAAATCCAGATTACAATTTCGAAACTGGAGGTCATTAAAGATGAAGTAGACCCGAGCATTTTCATTGATTCGAGCCCAAAGAATATTTCAGAAATGATGAAATCTCTAAGGGCAATCATGAGAGAGGTAAAGAATGTCCATCTAAAGACACTTAATGACAGGTTTTTAGGTGATCAATATTTTGTTTCTCTGTTCAGGAAGGCTCCGGCAGCCAAGAATTTTCATCATAGCTGCTTAGGTGGTCTTTTGGAGCACACCCTTTCCGTCTGCCATATGGCAAGAAAGGTGGCGGAGCATTACCCGCAGTTGGACAGAGATCTATTGCTGACGGCAGCGTTTCTGCATGACATAGGAAAGGTGAAAGAATTAAAGTTTGATCTTATGATCGATTATACCGATGAAGGCAGATTGATTGGCCATGTTGTCTTAAGTGTGATTATGGTGGATGAAAATCTGCGTGAAATAAAGAACTTTCCGCGGGAACTTGCCATCAGATTGAAACATTTGATACTCAGCCACCATGGAAACTACGAATTTGGCTCTCCAAAAAAGCCAAAGTTCTTAGAGGCCTTTGCTCTGCATCTGATTGATGATTTAGATGCCAAGATAAACGGTTTGGGCCGCTTTATGGATAGAGACCGTAAAGAAGGGGCTTGGACAGATTTCAATCAACTATTTGAGAGGTATTTTTTTAAGGGGAAAATCTTTTCTGAGGACGAACAATCTGATGATAGCAGTAGGACTAAAGAAAGGCAGGGAATGTTATTCTCCTTTTGAGGAAGGCTGCTTTGAACTTCCCGGCCCTTGGGGCAAATAAGGAGGGCCTCCATTTGGGCGTATAGGAAAAAGAAGAGCATTCCATCGCCCACAAGATAGTATAATTAGTGGTTTTGTATCTGCCGTATAAGAGAGGGTTTAAATATGACAGAATTCGTCTATTCTAATGTGAAAAGGGAAATGGAGGTCTACGGCTACGACAGCGTGACCAAGAGCCACTGTCGCATGTGCCACGGCGGGTGCGGAGTGATCGTCTATGTGAAAGATGGCAAAGTTGCCAAGATTGCCGGTGATCCTGATTGCCCCATCAATCACGGTACCCTATGCAGCAAAGGGTTGGCCTCGGCCCAATTGGCCTATCATCCCGATAGATTGACCTATCCGGTCAAAAGGATTGGCCCTAAGGCCAGCGGCAAATGGGAACGGATCTCCTGGGATGAAGCCCTGGATACCATTGCCGAGCGCGTCCTCAAATATAAGGATGAGTACGGGCCGGAATCAGTGGTGTTCGGCTATGGGACCGGCCGGGAAAATGAGGCCGTTATCTACCGCATTGCCAACTGCCTGGGTTCCCCGAATGTCCTGACGGCAGGTCATTTCTGCTATGGTCCCCGGTTGGCCACGAGTATCAGCACCTGCGGCACAAACCCCGTGGTTGACTATGAGAATTTCCCCAGATGCATCATATCTTGGGGAAACAATGTGACCATCGTCAATGCCGATGAATACAAGGGAGAAGGCTTCTCGGAAGCCCTTGACCACGGCGCCAAACTCATATCCGTGGATCCCAGATTCACCCGTATAGCGGCGCGGGCAGATATCTGGCTCCCCTTGAGACCTGGCACAGATACTGCCCTGGCCCTTGGGATGCTCAATGTGATCGTCAATGAGGAGCTTTACGATAAGGAATTCGTCGAAAATTATACCCATGGCTGGAAGGCGTTCGTCAAAAGGGTCAACGAGTACCCGCTCGAAAAAGTACAAGAAATTACCTGGGTCCCCGAAGAGAAGATCAGAGAGGCTGCAAGGCTTTTTGCAACCACAAAACCGGCTGCCATTCAATGGGGTGTCGCCATCGAGCAGCAGAATAACTGCGTGGACAATGACCGTGCACTCATGCTCCTCATGGGGATAACCGGCAATATCGACGCGCCGGGCGGTCAGGCCCTCTATCGGACCCCCGATATCATCAACGTCGGTCACTTCGGGGCCCACGGCATGCTTTCCAAGGAACAGTTCGCCAAACGGCTGGGAGGGGAGCGTTTCCGTCTTGCCTCGCGGTTTGCCATTCTGCAACCGAAATGTGTCTTTGATGCCATCACTAAGGAAGAGCCCTACCCGGTAAAGATACTCTTTTTGATCAGCTCCAATCCGATGATGACCCGGCCCAACGCCAAAGAGGTCTACCGGGCCCTCGAGGAGGTCGAATTCATGGCCGTGGCCGACTTCTTCCTTACCCCCACGGCCGAGCTCGCGGACATCGTGGTGCCTGCCGCCACCTGGCTCGAGATGGATTACATTGGCGATTTCTGGAAGCGTCATGGCTATATCCTGCCTCGGCGCAAGGTCATCCAGGTGGGCGAATGCCGTTCAGACCATGAAATGCTCAACGACCTGGCCCACAGAATCGGCCAGGGCCAATACTGGTGGGACAACTTCGAGCAGGCCCTCGACTACATCCTCCACCCCATGGGCATCACCTGGCAGGACTTCAAAAAGATGGATTATATCAGGGGAGATATGGAGTATTATAAGTACAAAAAAAAGGGGTTCTCCACCCCCACGAGGAAGTTTGAGCTCTCATCTACGGTCCTTGAAAAGATGGGATATGATCCGCTCCCCCAGCACAGGGAGCCTCCTGAGAGCCCGGTGAGTACACCGGAGGTTTACAGGGAGTATCCCTATATCCTGATAACCGGTATGCGCACCCCCGGCTTCTTCCACTCGGAAAACCGACAGGTCCCCTGGCTCAGGGAGCTTCATCGAGACCCCATCGTGGAGATCCATCCCGATTCGGCGGCCAAGGAAGGCATTGAAGAGGGGGATTGGGTTATCATTGAGTCCCGTCGTGGAAAGGTGAGACAGCGGGCCAGGCTTGCCATTGGACGCGATCCCCGGTTCGTGGCGGCCCAGCATGCGTGGTGGTTCCCGGAGAAGAAAGACCCGGGTCACGGATGGGAGGAGTCCAACGTCAATGTCCTCACACAGGATGACCTGGATGGGATGGACCCCGCCATGGGGGCCTCGAATCTAAAAACCGCCCTCTGCAGAATATATCCTGAGAAGCAACAAGGAGAACGGTCATGAATAAATACAAACTGATCTTTGAAGAATACGCCTGCTGGGGATGCAAGGCCTGCGAGGTGGCCTGCAAACAGGAATATAATCCTTTTGCTTATGGGACTTACCATCCGAACGGCACCGATGCCGTCAAGTATCTCTCTGTCTGGGATGATGGTCCGAAATTCGTTGACGACAACCTCTTTTACATGTTCCGGGTAAACGTCTGCAAGCACTGCGATGATCCCGTCTGTGCCCTATCCTGTCCTGAGAGTGCCATTGCCAAGGATATGGAGACTGGAGTTGTTCTCCACGATCCTGAAAAGTGTAATGGCTGTAATGCTGTGGAGGGCAAGTCCGGCCCTGAAAAGCAGGATACTTCTCCATGCAAAGTGGAGTGCCCGGCGCGAAACGATGTCCAAGGATATGTGGGTCTTACGGCCAAGGGGAAATATGAGGAAGCCCTAAAGCTCATCAAGAATACAAGCCCGTTCCCTGCCGTCTGTGGGAGGGTCTGTCCTCACCCCTGTGAAGCGAAATGTAACCGTGACCAAGTTGATGAACCGGTCGCTATTCAGTCCATTGAACGTTTCCTGGCTGATCGGGATCATTTTGGTGGGAATCCTTATGTCCCTAAAGTCAAAGAGGCGAGAGACGAAAAGATTGCTATTGTAGGGTCCGGCCCTGCCGGTCTGACAGCGGCCTATTTTCTGGCGAGAGAGGGGTATAAGGTTACAGTGTTTGAAAGGCTGTCTATTGCTGGTGGTATGATGGCGGTAGGCATTCCGGAGTATCGTCTTCCAAAAGATATCCTTTCTACTGAAATCAAGGTTATTGAGGGCATGGGAGTAGAGATCAAAACAGGGGTGACTTTTGGAACAGATATTTCCTTAGAGAGTCTGAAACAGGACGGTTATCAGGCCATTTTCCTGGCGACTGGACTTCACCAGAACAGTCTTTTGAATGTAGAAAGAGAAGACTTGGATGGTATCCTTAAGGGCATTGATTTTCTGCGGGATATATCCCTTGGAAATCCTGTCTCTGTTGGAAAGAGGGTTATTGTAGTTGGAGGCGGTAATGTAGCCATTGACGTGGCATTGACCTCTATTCGCAAAGGTGCAAAAGAGGTCTCTTTGGTGTGTCTGGAACAGCGAGATGAAATGCCGGCTTGGGAGCATGAAATCCAGGAGGCCTTAGAAGAAGGTGTTAAGGTTGTCAACGGTTATGGTCCCAACAAGTTCTTAGAGAAAGATGGGAAGTTGTCTGGAATTGAATTCAAATGTTGCACCTCTGTGTTTGACGACCAGTGCATTTTTAATCCCAGATATGATGATACGGATCTGACCATATTGGAGGCCGATACGGTCATTGTTGCCATTGGTCAGACTGCTGATCTCTCTTTTGCTGATAAGCAGGGGATTTCCGTTAGTTCAGGTGGCGGTCTTGAGGCTGATCCAGTGACCCTTAAGACACCCATTGAAGGGGTCTTTGCGGGTGGTGATGTATATTATGGCCCAAAAACTGTTGCTGAGGCCATTGGTTCTGGCAAGGAAGCAGCCGTATCCATTGACCGATATGTAAGAGGGCTTGACCTTCGTGCTGGCAGAGATCTGCGAGATACAAAATTGACTGCAATCACGGAACCTCAGAAAGAGAATTACGATCCCGCCCCTCGGTCTAAGATGCTTCATCTTGAGCCCCAGGAACGTATAAAGAGTTTCTCTGAGGTTCGCTTGGGATTCAGCGAAGAAACGGCTACCCAAGAGGCCAAACGATGTATCTCCTGCGGTAGCTGCTGTATACAGGCCTGCCCTTATGACGCCATCACCTTTGATGAACAAAGCGGAAAAATTCAGAAGTGCAACCTCTGTTACAACAGGGTTACCAATGGGCTTTATCCGGCCTGTGCCGATAATGTCTGCCTTGGCCACTGTATCTATTTCGGAGACCCGGCCGAGATTGAACAAAAGATCCTGGAGAAGAGAAAGGTCAGAGGGGGTTGGGGGGAAATAATTCCTAAGGCTATCGTATATTCCAAATTGAAGTAGTTCCAGGAAAGACCCTCACTGAGGAAGAAATCCTGGAGTTCTGCGAGGCGCTGCCCAGGTACAAGCGTCCTCGAAAGGTCTTTTTCGGGGACATTCCTCGCAATCCCACGGGTAAGATAGAAAAGACGAAGCTACGGAAGCAGTATATAGGGAGAGAAGAGGCCTTCAAGCTCTCATAGCGGGGCAGGGCTGTTTACGTATTGTTGGTCAGTGAAAAATGAAAAAAGAGGTGGCGTTGACCTCCTTCCCTCGTTCGAGTTTGCATTGACGTAATGGGGCAAGATCATCCAACAGTCTTTCGAGGGCTGCTGCCCTCACTTTTTTGTCCAGCAGAAAAGTTTCTTCTCCAGCATGAATAATATCCAAACGTTTGAGCTTCAGATAAAGGGCGAGTCCCCAGAGAAATAGCTCCGCATTCCAAAGGGCAGGCAAGTGAAGAAACATATCTCTTTGCTATATTTGGTAGTATTATCAGCTATTTGACTTGGTATGGCCTTAAATCACGGATTCCATTCTTCATTGACACACAAGGATATTCTTTCTATTCTTTCTTCCAGAAAAATGGCAGTTAAGCGTATGGATTTCAAGGCGGTTCAAGTGGATAGGATGAAAAATTTAATCATATAGGAGGATTAACAATGGATGACATTAAAGAGAAGGCCGCTTTTATCTGTGTCAAGGACACCATTGATGGGGCTTATTCATCTCTGGTCCTAGCGATCAATGCGGCCAGACAGGGCATGGAAAGCAAAATATTCCACTCCTTCATGGGACTCAACATGGTGCTGAAAGGGGGTGTTGATCGAGCGAAGTTTTTCCCGCCCGGTTTTATGGGGGCCATTCCGGGCATGAGCAGTTTGGCCACATGGATGATGAAGAAGAAGATCTACAAGGCCAACATTCCCAGCCTGGCCGAACACCAAGAAATAGCCCAACTGGAAGGGGTCCAGTTGATTGCATGTAAGATGACCGTGGATATGATGGAGATTGATGAGAGCAAGCTCATTGAGGGGGTGGTCGTCTGGACTGCGGAGGATTTTGTTAAATACGCAACGGACTGTAAGATTTGTCTTTTTACCTAACAAGGGGTGAGGATAACCTGAAGTCCTGCTAGCCTGTTCTAAGATGATTTATTATTCCCATCCGAACTTAGCCGAATCTCCCAGTTCCTCTTCGATCCTCAAGAGCTGGTTGTACTTGCAGATCCTTTCCGAGCGGCATAAGGAACCGGTCTTTATCTGTCCGGTTTCCGTTGCAACGGCCAGGTCGGCAATAAAAGTATCCTCTGTCTCACCAGAACGATGAGAAATAATTGCGTTCCATCCGGCCCTGTGAGCTATCTGGATAGCATCGAGTGTTTCGGTCAGGGTCCCAATCTGATTCAGTTTTATCAGAACGGCGTTTGCAGATCTCTCTTTTATCCCCCTGGCAATACGCTTTGTGTTAGTAACAAAGAGATCATCTCCTACTATCTGAATCTTATCACCAAGTTTTTCAGTCATCTTCTTCCATCCCTTCCAATCATTTTCAGCAAGGCCATCTTCAATAGAGACAATAGGGAAGCGCTTGATCCAGTCGGCGTAGAAATCAATCATTTGGTCAGCACTATGTTTTGATTGATCCGATTTGAAGAATACATATTTGCCATTATCATAAAAGGATGAAGAGGCGGGGTCGAGGGCAAGAGACACGTCTTTACCGGGGCGATAGCCTGCCTTTTTGATAGCCGATAGCAACATCTCAATAGCCTGATCATTGGACTTAAGGTCTGGTGCAAAACCTCCCTCATCCCCAACGGCGGTAGAAAGCCCTTTGTCTTTCAAGACACTGGCCAGGGCATGGAATACTTCCGCCCCCATCCGTAATGCTTCTGTAAAGGTTTTACCACCAATAGGCATGATCATGAATTCTTGAAGATCTACATTATTAGCTGCGTGGAGGCCACCGTTAAGGATGTTCATCATGGGCATGGGAAGCCTGCAGGCATTAGCTCCACCAATATATCGATAAAGTGGCATGTAAACGCAATCGGCCGCGGCACGGGCTACTGCAAGGGAGATGCCCAAGGTCGCATTGGCCCCTAATTTTCCCTTGTTGGGGGTACCGTCAATTTCGATAAGGGTCTTATCAATAAGGCGCTGATCCGTGGCATCTATCCCAACAAGGACAGGAGCAATGACACGATTGACGTTTTGGACTGCCTTTTCAACACCTTTGCCCATGTATCGCTTTTTGCTCCTATCGCGCAGTTCCATGGCCTCATATTTGCCTTTGGAGGCCCCGGATGGGACAGATGCACGGCCAAAACTGCCGTCGGTCAAGCCCACTTCTACTTCGACTGTTGGATTCCCTCTCGAATCCAGAATTTCGCGGCCGATAACTATCTCTATATTTTCCATATTTCCCTCCTAATCCAATATATCGGTAATGTTCAAAAGTGTTTACATTCAGTTTATACTTAGACAGTTTATGTGCCTTTCGATTTCTTTAAGAAGGGCATGGAACTCTCTTTTAAGAAATTCGTCCCGCCTATAGCGTATAGCGGGATCGAACGCCCCCTATGCCTTAACCATGGATCAGGAACAGAAAGGCAGGACATGGGGCTCTCTTTTCAGAAAAC
>CAYRFN010000001.1:0-99758 GCA_964423495.1 uncultured Desulfobacteraceae bacterium | reverse complement strand
ATAACGATTTTGAATGCAAGCAATCGATAAGATTGGTATTTAAGGATTTTAGCAGCGCATTTTTATCTTCGATAGTGAAATTTTTTCAAAGACATAGACCCTGTGAGCTGGCTTAATGCTCGTAAAGCATATACCTGAGAGCAACATTCTCATTCTATATCAGAACGGAATTGTCGACGCCAGCAAAAAATGCATAGGGGTTAAAAAAATTTTGTAGGAGGAATTTACCGCTGGAAAATTGGCCAGACTATGGGTTGAAATGAAAAATCGTGGGTTAAAAATGGGTTGAATTTTAATGGGTTGGAGTTTCTAAATTACCTCATATCACAGTCAATGTTGTATGTCAAGATAAATATAACTTACATTATAAAAACACCGTCATGTGGGGGTTATTATAAGGTAGGTAACCAGATTAAGGAAGTAAGTCAGGTAGGAAAAATTGGGTTGATCAAGCTTTTAGGTGTGGCCGAAAGGTAGGAATAAAGCTCAATTCCAGTTCTTAAATTACCTCATGTCTATACCAACAACCCAGGAAACGTTTTCCATCAATTCATGAACTTGATTTTTTACTTTTTTATCGGTTTCTGTTATCTTTTTCATGGCGTCCTCCTCCTGTGTGTAATGGTTTCTTACAACTTCACCATATCACATCTCGAATGACGCTGTTTTTATTTCCTAAGATAAAGGTCTCGAGGCGATGAATTATGGACAAACCATTGATGATGGCGGAACATCGTGCATTTTTTCCCGATAACAAATTTAGGTCAACAGGTAAAGAATATTATGAATGGAAAATATATAAAAATCCTGTTGCAAAGGGAGATATTTACTTAGAAATAAGAGATGGAAAGGTTATAGGATCATCAACCTTAATGCCTAGAAAGATTGCTATCCTGAATGAGGAACTTTTAGCGGCCGAAACAGCCGATAGTTTTACACTGCCAGAATATCGTAGACAGGGGATAAATTCGAAGGCTCTGAAATATTGTATTGAATATGCAATTTCCCATGGAATGAACATAATTTATGGACCACCAAATCGGGCAAATTATGGAGTGCACATAAAATTAGGCTACTTACCATGTTCTTTTATTAGCTATAATTTTTTAACGAAAAGTCTTAAACCGATACTCTTTACAGTAAAATTAATTGTAAAAATACTCGCCTGTCGAGATATTAGTCACAACTACAAATATTTAAAATATCTAGTAAAGAGAAAACTGAGAATGCCTGAACTGTTTGACTCAGATGTAAAGTATGATAAAGACGATTTTAATGTGACGATAATTGATAAATTTAATAAAGAAATTGATGGCCTGTGGGGAAAACCACGTTATTTATTTTGTATTATTCGTGATACTAGTTATCTGAATTGGCGTTATTTTAGAAATCCTGATAAATATACTATCTTGGCTGCTATTAAAGACGAAGAGTATTTGGGTTATATGGCACTGAAAATGTCGAAAGATAATAATACTGGTGTGATCTGTGATTTTATTACCACAAATGATAGGTCGGATGTTTTTATAGCATTAGTCAAAAAATCGGAAGAAATAGTAAGACGAAATGGAGCTCAATTAGTTCAATTAAGATGCATTGTGGATTCAGCCTATTGCAAAACGCTTAATGAATTAGGTTACTATGATCATGGATCAGAAAGTTATCAACCAATACTTATATATTCGAAAACCGAATTAGGCAAACGGGTTCTTGAGAATTTTGGAAAGTGGCATTTCACATTGGGAGATTCTGATGAGGTATGAATAAAATAAAAGCCATATTGATGAAAACAAAAAACATTATTGAAAATTATTATTATTTTTTAACAACCATAATCTTAGCATGTATTATAAGAAAGCCAATAATTTTATGCTTTCATAGAGTAAAATCTCGATCGAATAATTTATTAGACCAGAGTGTTGGGTTTACTACACCAAGTAATTTTAAAAAAGTAATACGTTTTATGAATATTATAGGGTATGAATTCGTTCCATTAGAAAAACTTATAGGTATGACTGAGCAATACAGGTTTAAAAAGGTAGTGGCAATCACTTTTGATGATGGCTTCAAAGATTTGTACCAAAATGCCTACCCAATAATAAAAGAGTTAAATATCCCTTTTGCCTTATTTTTAACTACTTCATTGATAGATTCAAAAGAACTATTATGGTTACATAAATTATATATATCCCTGGATAGACTTTCTTTAACAGAAAGCGAATCAATACTTAAAGAATATATTAAATATGACAATAATATCGAGAATATGTCTGCGTTTATCAGGAATCTAATTTATTCGAAAGATAAAAAGGTTATTAGGGATTTAGTTACGTCAGTCTCAAGTGCTGCGAAAATCAATAACGAAGAGGAAGAATATATAGCAAGTGATCTATATTTATCAAAGAAAGAAATAGAGGAAATGAAAAAAAATGGATTAACAGTCGAAACGCATGGCCATGAGCATTGGCGTCTGACAAATTTGGATGAAAAAGAAACAAAAGAAGAAATCAAATTTTCAATAAGATTTATTGAAGATAAACTTGATAGTTCACCAAAATATTTTGCGCTCCCCTATGGAACATCAAACAAGTTTACAAAAGATATAGTAAAAACATTAGGATTAAAAGGCATAGCTACCACAGAGAGGAAAATAATAACAGAAACCTCTATAGATCTATCTAGCTTGCCGAGAATTAGTGTTTACGACGATGTCTTAGATTTTTATCGTGTACTGAACAAAAATTACATCAAATATATTTATATGAAATTGTACAAGATTGCGAAAATAATTACAAATAGAAGTTGAGGCGCGTTAAAAGGGTATGCTATGGGTTTCGGTGTTTGATCATCGTTATCTCCTTTTATTTTTGGAAGCGACCCAGGGCTTAGCATATTGTAAATGGGGTCAGGCATAATTAAATAACTATTTTACTGCTACTATTTAGAATAAGATATTTCTCAATACTGATCATCGTTTTAGCAAGCCCTTTTCCTTTGTTAAGTTTATTCTCCAATCTTTTTATTCCCTGGCTAATAACCACAGGGTCACGATTAAAATGTTCTGCAACCCCTTTTCAACCTTAATAGTTGCAAATGCCCCAGAACCTCCTGGATGATCACCATAAAAGACAAAGGCTTCCTTTAAATGACCGAGAATCCGATTGTTAGCGTGGTTATACCGACCTATGAAAGACCTGCTTTGGTCGAGAAAGCCGTAAAAAGCGCGCTGGCACAAACACTGACAGAAATTGAAGTTATTGTCGTAACAGACGGTCCCGATAAGATCACGGAAGAGTCTCTTTCCAAAGTCGATGACCCTCGGCTCAAAATCTTCTCATTACCATTCCATCAAGGGGCTAACGCTGCTCGCAATAGAGGGATCGCTGAAGCTAGGGCTCCATGGGTCGCCTTGCTGGATGACGATGACGAATGGCTCTCAACAAAACTGGAAGAACAGCTGATGGTAGCACGTAATTCAAAGCACAAATACCCTATCGTTTCCTGTTTCATGGAAAAGCATAGTTCAAAGTCAAAACATAAAGGATTTAATAGAATTCCCGGATCGTCAGAAGCTATAAGCGAATTTTTGCTTGTTCCTTCTGGATTTTTTCACAAGAGAGGTGTCGTGGGAACCCCTTCATTATTTGCCTCCAAAAAAATCTTTGAAAGAGTTCCTTTTAAAAATAATCTGCGAAAATGTCAGGATTGTGATTGGGTGTTAAGGGCCGTTTGGGAAATGGAGGCTGCAGTTGAGTTTGTCCAAAAGCCGCTGGTAATTGTCCATAGGGAAGAAGACCGGAAGCGCGTGAGCTCAGATTACGATTGGAAGCATGTATTGAATTGGATTCGTGCAAACAGACAATTAGTCACTCCAAGGGCTTATGCAGGATTCGTTTTAGGGGTTATCGCTGACCAAGCCTTGATGGTGGGTGAGGGGAAGGCTTTTTTCATTCTACTGCGAGAAGCATTTTCTTTTGGTAAACCGCCCTTTTCCGTTTTAATCCATTTTTTTTATAAATGGCTTGTTCCTGAATACCTCAGAAGCCGGGCGAGGCTCTTCAAAAGATACTTAGAAAAGTAATCGAACTTTCTATCTTCATTATGACAACAGGATCTAACACACCGCTCGCGAGAATCTGTTGCCGATATGTTGAAAAAACTATTATTTAAATTTCGCGAAAAAAAGCCTTTGATGTTTAAGCTCATCAAGGTTTTATTAAGGCCCATTTTTCCCGTTGCCGAATTTTTTGTGCGAAACGACTTCTCATATCCCATAAGGAAAAGGCAGGCCAAAAAGATCGTGCCCAGGATCGCTGTTATTTATATGTTGGATTATTTTCATCATTACCTTGAAGACGCGATCTGTGGCGACGAGAGATTTGTGCTTCGCCATTCAAGGAACTTCCCGCGAAAAGACGCGAGTATCCCGTTTTTCGATCCCAAGGATCTCAGCACGATGGATGTGGTCTTGCCGGAAACAACTAATTGTTTTATTGAGGGTTTTACCAAACGGCATCGCGTTTTGATGCGTATCCAACACAGTCCGGGCTTCAGCATGAAGGATCCTATTTCCCCTTACCCTCTTATTAAACGGATTGGTGGCAGATTGATGATCCCCAAAGACATCTGGGACTTCATCCTCCAGGCGGATTTTCTTGATGATGAGACGAAAAAAATACGTGAGATGATCTTGTATGACGGCACGCCAATCTTTTTAACCTACTATGATCCTAAAATGAACGCAATTTATAATTTACCCCGCCGTGTGACAAGGAAATTAGATAAAGTCTTGGTAGCGGTCAATTGGAAAACATTCAAGGATCCGGAAGATGTTCGGTTGCTCGTCAAGTCAATCAGATTCCTACACGATGAAAAAATGAGGGTTAGCGTGAGGCTTCATCCACTCATCAATGTGTTCTTGAAATCCACCATAATGGCATTCAGACAGCAGTTGGACGTCATGGACATCGAAATAATGCTTTCGGAAGGCTCCTCCATCCGTGATTTAGTCGATCTTTATGATGAACATGAATTCATTGTTACGGATGGTTCGGGGAGCGTTTATGAGGCCATCTCAAGAGGGTGCAAGGCATTAACCCTTGAAGGATTAAGCATTCAAAGTCCCAAAGGCAATTTTTTTCCTGTGGTCAAATTAGGGATTTTGCCTAAAACAACGATATGGGATTTTAAAAATCATCCAGGGCATAGCTTTGATATGAAACTTTTAATGAAATTGCACGGTCGCTCTCTTATAAGCAAAGACATATCTCGCTTTATCGCCGAAGAAATCGTCGATGCTTTTAAAAACTGGAACACAAGAAACTATTCTCATTAAAGTCAACCTTTCACAACAGAAAAAAATGACAGAGGCACATGGATTGAACTTTCGGGAAAAAAGGGCTTTGACAATATTGGGGCTTTTCCTTTTGATAAGTTATTTTGTCCCCGGCGCGATTCAATCAGCCCTCTTTTTTCTATATGTTATTATCGCTTTATTTTCCCATCAGAAGAGGCCTTTTGCTTATCTTTTAAAAGTCACTGAACCCTTATGGCTTCTTTTCCTTCTGGGAACCGTCGGAGGGATTATTCATGGCAGGACCGCCGCAACATTCCCAGGTCTCTACGAATTATCCAAAGATGGATGGTATACAATAAAAGGCATCTTGGCTTTTTGGGTAGGGGTTCTTTTGATGGAAAACATTGAGCGGAAAAATGATGTGTGGAAGCCTATTCTTTGGGCTGCCGTTATTGTAGCGATTTGTTATCTGTTTTTGTTTTCAAAAGCGGCGATCGAAGGCGAGTTTTCCAACGTAAGAATGCTCCGGAGGGCTGTCGGCCCCATTCCTATTCTTTTAGTTGGATTTGCCTGCGCCGCAACCTTAACACACCCGAGATTGATTAAGCAGCGCTTTATTCGAATCGCTGCCCCGTCTATGTCACTCCTTTGCACCGTCCTGTCTTTTTCAAGAATGCTTTGGATTTGCACCGTGATCATGTTGCTTAGCATGGCTGGGGTTTTTTCCCGCTTAAGATGGAAAGCGGTTATCAGGGTTGTCCTGTTTTCGTTCTTCACAGTATTTCTGGCCTTCGCGGCTACCCGCGTTTTATGTTTGGAGAGGGCATGGTCCAATATGATGTCTAAAGTTTGGAATTCTTTCTCTGAATTGCAGATCGATTCAGTCTCGATGGCTCAGAATACGAGGGTCTATAAGCAGTGGCGTGGATTTGAGACGCACCGAGCGTGGGAACAATATAGGGATGGAGAGTGGTGGGAGCTTCTTGCAGGACACGGATACGGAACAATGGTCAACATCGGTTTTTATATGCCCTTGGCGGGTAAAAAATTTCGCTACTTGCCGGTCTTGCATAACGGATACCTAAAAATACTTTTGACAACAGGGGTTATCGGCCTTTCTTTGTTCATCTTTTTCTTTTTTCGAATGATGTATTTTGGAATGAAGTCGTCCCGGTCAAAATTTCCAGATCTGGCCCGGGGAGGGAGAAGTCTTTTAGCCGTATCAGGAGCTATTTGTCTATCAACCTTTGTCATGGGCGGTTTTTTGAACAAAGGGGACCATTCTTTAACACTTTTGCTCGGCATTTTCTATTCTTACGTCCGGTTTTTGTCAAAATCGGAAGAATAACGGACGAAAATCCGACAAACGGTCAACAAGACATTGTCCCAAAAAACAGAGGGCGTGGATTTTTAGCTAAAGGCATAGAGGAGGATATATCTATATCCACACCAGTTAAATGGTACAAAACTTGAGTAAAAAACTGCACCAACGCAAGGAACGAGGCTCTTTGTGAAGGTCTTATTTCTCTCTAGGAAAACGCTTTTCTCTAGCTATGGTGGCGATACTGTGCAGGTTCTTAAAACGGCGGAGACGCTCCGTCGCAAGGGGGTTTCCGTAGACATTTCCACGGAACTGAAGCCGGACCTTCGCGGTTATGACCTTGTTCATGTCTTTAACCTGACACGGCCTCAAGAGACGCTATCACAAATGCTTTTTGTGAAGAAAAAAGGCATTCCGATCGCATTATCGACCATTTATGTGGATTATTCGGAAGCGGACAAAAAAGCCCGAATCGGTCTGTTTGGCTATTTGGCACAATGGTTGGGTGAATCAAAATTCGAAACCCTTAAGATCGTTGGCCGCGCCTTATTGAATGGCGAGATTCACTCCGGAGTTTTAAATGTCCTTGCGAAAGGATATCGAAATTGCATGAGACAAAGTTGTTCGATGGCCGACGTTCTTCTGCCTAACTCATTCTCCGAATTGCAGAGAATAGAAAAGAGATTGGAGCTGAAGGTTCAAAAACCGGTTTATGTCGTACCTAATGCAGCGGATATGAAATTCTTTTCCAACAAAAAAACAGTCATTTCGCCCAATCTGAAACAGTATGAAGGCTGCATCCTTTGCGTTGCCCGCATTGAAAGGAGTAAAAATCAAATCAATTTGATACGGGCAGCCCGCAACTTTCCGGTCCCGCTGCTTCTGGCAGGAGCTCCGGCGAAAAATCACAAAAAATATTACAAGCAGATATTGAAGGAAGCTGGCGATTACGTCGTGTTTTTGGGTCACAAGTCTCCCGAGGAACTTCGTGTGCTTTATAAGCTTTGCAAGGTCCACGCCTTGGTGAGCTGGATGGAAACCACCGGGTTATCGTCGCTTGAGGCGGCGGCCATGGGAGCCAATCTTGTGATCACAGACCGGGGAGACACCAAAGAGTATTTCCGTGACGAGGCGTTCTACTGCGAACCGGACGATGTTGAGTCGATCGCGGCGGCCTTAAAAAAAGCTTTAGCCGCACCTCCGCCTGATGCTCTTCAGACGAGGGTACGGAAAGATTATACGTGGGATCAAGCGGCCGCTAAAACGCTTGAAGGCTATGAATCAGCGCTTAACCGGTAAAAAAGATAAAGGTTTTTAAGGAAAATATTCTGAGAGGGAAGAGATGTTATGATGAAGGCGGTCAAACCCTATAGGAAAAGTGCGTAAGAAATTGCCTTTCTTTAAAGAGTTGGAAGAAAAAATTTACGCAAAAAACTTGACAGTGCCGCTTTCATATAAGAAAAATAATTTTATTGCTATTTTTTTCATGAATTTAAAGAAGAAATTAAGGATGGATAATGAACATTTTGCAGTTTGTGCAAAGGTTTGGACTATACACACATACCCTGGGAGGGGCTCAGGGTTCTGAAAAGGTGGGACGGTCTTGATATTGATAAAGAGCCATAGGAGGGCAAGTAAATGAAGAAAGTCATATTGGTTTTGTTCGTGTTGATTTTAGCCGTATCGGCCTCACATGCCGAGAAGTTCACGATTGCTGTCATCCCGGACACCCAGAATGAGGTGGTTTATAACGGCGCACCCATCCCGTTCATGAATCGCATGTACTGGCTTGCCCGCAACAAGACGGCCCTGAACCTGAAGTTCGTTGGTCAGGTGGGAGACCTGGTTAACTGGGACACCAAAGACCATATTCAGTGGCAGTATGCAAGCAGCGGTTTCAAATTGATAGAGGCTGCGGGTATTCCTTATGCCATAGCCGTCGGTAACCATGACGCCGCTGCAACTACAATTGGCGGCGGGGCCGCACCAGGTAATACTCACGCTAATCTCAGGAACACGTCGACTTTCAACGCATTCTTTCCTCTTTCAAGGTTCACCGCTTTGCAGGGTGTGTATGAAGAAGGTAAGGCAGATAATACTTATCACATCTTCAACGCAGGTGGCTTGAACTGGTTGGTCATCAACCTCGAATTCGATCCAAGGCAGGGAGCTGTTAAGTGGGCAAAGACAATTGTGAAAAACTATCCCAACCACAACGTCATCATCTTCATCCACAGTTACCTGAATGGAGACTCGTCGTATACGGGTCCCAGCGGTTATGGCGATCTCTCCGGTCAACAGGTGAGAGACCGGCTTGTAAAAAAGTACAACAATATTAAAATGGTCTTCTGTGGTCATGTTGGTGGAGTGTCAAGGCGGGACGATGTTGGGGTGAATGGAAATCGCGTCTACGAGATGCTGTTCGACATGTCAGACGCCCAAAAAAAGGGATGGACCCGGCTGGTTGAAATCGACTCATCTGCTAGGACGATTTCGGTAAAGACTTATAGTCCACACGTTCATCAGTATTTGACTGATTCTGCAAATCAGTTCACATTCATTGATGTGAATCTCGTTGCTCCTGCTTCAAAGTCTCCACCGCCGCCAAAGTAAGCACTATGTCCTCAAGATGATTCTAGACAAGGGCAAGATCACTACAGACATGGAGACCTTTGAATTTTCCATGCAACAAGTTAAATGTCCTTGAAATGACAATTTTTCGAAAAACTGCCGATTAATTTTTCAGTGTAAATATATTAGTGAGATTTTCTGCCTGTCGAGAGACTTGTCGGCGAGCTCAAGTCGTGCCGCCCCTCGGCCTTGAGCCCTTCAGCAGTGAGCTTAGGGCCGAACTGCTCGGGGCCGAAAGGCCTCTAGGTCGAACGACTGTTTGTCACTCCGTTAAGAGCCCAATATGGGCTTTTCCCTGTCTCGCCATGCCCGCTTTTTATGTGTGGGCATACCTTTGCCCTGCGGTTACCCAACTGCCAACAACTTAGACCCCCTAAATATATTGAACGCCACCCCAGTGAAATAGGCTACGCATTTCACAGGGCAGGTCTGTCTGCACATGGTATCCCAAATGTTCTTTAGAATCGTGGTGAACCTCGCTCTATATGCTCTCTCCGAGCCAGAGGCTCTACGAACCGGAGGCCGCAAAACTCATTGCCTTCCCTATTTTTTTGTATCCCCCAGTGAAATATGCTACGCCCCAGAGGAATAAGCTCCGCATTCCACGGGATAAACATTTCACTGGGCACGGCATGTCTTCCCCATTTATGTACCTGTCATTTTTAGGGAAGAATATAGTATGATAAAAGGCTATTTATAAGTTATTTCAATATGTTAAATCATTTTTTACCAAACCTAATATTCTTATTTGTTAAAGATTTTCAATGACTTCTGATTTTGACAACTATCTGACTCTGATTTTTTTAAAGTTTTGAGAAGTTTTTATTGTGGGAATCATTCATAAGGGTCATTTTTACCGAGTTGTGCAAAGCTTATTATCGAACAAAATACCATTGAAAATTGTTGGTACTGGACCTTTTCTGTTAGAACAGAAACAAAAATATTCTGAAGTGGAATTCACTGGATATAAAAAGGATGAAGAATTAAAGGAGCTTGTCAAGAAGGCTTCCTTTGTGGTGGGTCCTTCTGAATGGTATGAGAACTGTTCTATGTCAATTCTCGAAGCCATGGCTTTTAGGAAGCCGATTATTGGCTCAAGAATAGGCGGCATTCCCGAACAGATTGAGGATGGAAAAACCGGGTTTTTATTTGAAACGGGTAATGTTAGAAAGTTGGCGGATAAAATTATGGCTTTGGCAAGTGATAAAAAATTAAGGGAGAAGATGGGCAGAATAGCTAGGGAAAAGATCGAAAGGGAATATCCTTTGGATACCCATTGTAACAAATTGATGGGAGTTTACGAGGAATTATTATCAGAGAGTTGAGCACTTAGGAATGTTGGAAATAAAGAAAATTTGTTTGATTTTTTTAGTACTTCTGTTGGGTTGTTCGATCAGGTCTAACCAGGCGAATTCACAAGATAATAGTATTACAGTCTATTACAATAGGGAGATTGGGCATGTTAACAAAAAAATATTTGGGAATAATTTTGTTGGTGGCGATCCTGTTCCTTGTAAATTCATGGATAAAGAATATTATGGCCATATGGATTACGGTGAAGGGATTTGGGATCCAAAGCGAAGGGTGTCAGTTAAAGATGTGATTGATTTAGCAAAGGAAGCAGGAATAACTATAGTGCGATTCCCCGGAGGATGTGTGACGCATCATTACAACTGGAAAGCTGCGATTGGTAAAGAGAGAAAACATTTCCTATACGGTATTGATGAATTCTTAAAGACCTGTGCTGAAATAGAGGCAGAACCGGTTATAACAGTAAGTTATTTTACCGGAGATGAACAAGACGCCGCTGATCTGGTGGAGTATTTAAATTCTCCCAATGATGGAAGTAACCTTAATGGTGGTATGGATTGGGCGGCGCAACGGGCAGAAAATGGCCATCCTTTGCCTTATAAAGTGAGATACTTTGAGATTGGGAATGAGGTATGGCATGGAGATCATCAGAATATAAAAGAGGTCCTACCGGAAGAATATGCAAAGAGATATTTAAAATACTATGAAGGGATGAAACAGGTTGATCCTTCAGTTAAAATAGGAGTTATTCTAGACACCCAAGATTGGAACCGAAAAGTGTTAGAGATAATAGAGGGGAAAACAGATTTTGCAATTTACCATATATATCCTTCTCCAGAAGTAAGTAACAGTGAATTAGCAAAGATGAGCGCCGAAGATATTTTCAGAATAACATTTATCAATCTGATGGCGTTGGATAAATGTTTTTTCCAAGAGACATTAAGTCTTCTCAAAAAAAAATCCGGTTGGGATATTCCTATAGCGATAACGGAATATAATGGTGGCTTTGTTCAGGAACACCCCATACCCTACCGCCATTGCGTTGGTACAGCACTTCTCAATGCAGAGATGTTACGAATTTTCATGAAGCCAGAGCATAATATCTTAATGGCTAAGTATTGGGATTTTGTTAATGAATATTGGGGAATGGTTACTAATGGCTTTTATGGGAAGTATAAGACTTTGAATAAACCTTATTATAAGCGTCCAAATTATTATGTTTTTAAACTTTATCATAAACATTTCGGTAATATTCTGATAGAAGCGGGTGTGAATTCTAACTCATATACCGTTAGCAAAAGTTCATACAATACTAATACTATAAAAAAGCTTATCCAGATGTTTATTGGTAAAGGTGTAAAACGAGATTTCCGAAATACTCCTTATCTATCAGTAAATGCAAGTAGAAATGAAAATGGATCTAAAGTTTATCTTATAGTAATTAACAAAAACATGGATAAGACTATTTCATCTACTATTGAGCTGAAGGATTTTGTTCCTGCAAAGGTGGGTAATACTTGGATCTTAAATGGCCCAAGTATAGATGCCACTAATGAAATAAATCCCACTGTTAGTGTAAAGCATAAAAAAACTGAAATAAATAATAATCCCTTTAGATTTACCTTTGAACCACATTCATTAACAGCAATAGAAATAGAACGGAAAGATTAAGGTGAGCCCTCTTACGAAAAAGAAAATAAGGATAGCTATTATTGGCACCAGAGGTATTCCTGCTAATTATGGAGGTTTCGAGACATGTGTTGAAGAGGTTGGTCAGCGTTTGGTTATAAAAAGACAAAATGTTACAGTATATTGTCGCAAAAGCTATTATAAAGAGCGACATAATAAATATTTAGGGATAAATTTAATCTATTTACCAAATCTTAAAAAAAAATCATTCGATACCATGTCGCACACTTTTCTTTCTGTATGTCATGCTCTTTTTAATCGATACGATGTTTATATGGTTTTTAATTCAGCTAATAGCCCCTTAGTACTTCCATTGAGAATCCTAGGGAAAAAAATAATAATTAATACAGATGGTTTAGAATGGAAACGATCTAAATGGGGTCTTTGGGGGAAAACTTATTATAGAATATCAGAAAAATTTGCATGTTTTTTTGCAAACCGATTGGTCTCTGACTCTAATGGCATTAAGAATTACTATCAAAATACACACTACACGGACAGCACTAAAATCGCTTATGGAGCTTATGTCCAAAATTGCAAAAAAGCCAAGTTACTATCTCAATTTGGAATTGAACCTAATAAATATTTCCTTCAAATAACCCGTTTTGAGCCCGAAAATAATCCTTTATTAACGATCAGGGCTTTTAAAAGGCTAAATACAACAAAGAAATTAGTTATTATTGGCGGTAATCCATATCCAACGGAATACACTAAACAAATTGAATTAGAAGGTAAGGGTAGCATTATTCTTCCTGGTTTTATTTACAATCAGGATTTATTGAAAGAACTATGGTGCTTTTGTTTTGCCTATATCCACGGCAATGAAGTAGGAGGTACTAATCCTGCACTGCTTCAAACAATGGCCTCAGGTTGTTTCACAATAGCCAGAGATGTTACTTTCAATCAGGATGTTCTGTCTAACTGTGGAATCTATTTTAAAAAAGATATAGATTCCTTAGCTGAGAAAATGAGATGGGCATTAGATAACGAAGGGAAATTAGCTAATTTTAAAGAAAAAGCCCGAGCCAGGATTCTTGAGCATTATTCATGGGATAGAATAGCTGATCAATATGAACAATTATTCTATGATATTATTAACGGAAAATACCCCTGGAAACCAAAGATAACTCAGTTATTTCATTAAGGCGAAAGGTAAACCTTCTTACATCTCTTTTATTGCTGGTAATTAGTTGAACGTTCATACATTTTCCTTCTCCTTTTTATATTTATCATGGATGTATATTGAGCTTCAACTCCCGCCTTTTTGTTTTAAATATTGCCCAATTATTACTGAAACATTATAACTTCCCATATCACTGCTCCCAGTTTTACATCATGTTTTCCATATTATGATGTTTGGCATACCTGCAAATAAAGAAGTAGATTTGCCTTCTGAGCGATATTTTAAATGTGGAGATGTGGACAATTTGAAAGAGAAGATGGAGGTACTACTTGAAAAGAAATTATCAAAAGAGGAACGGCAGGAGATACGCAAGCAGATAGAAAAGAAATACAACTGGGTAGAATAGCAGAGCAGACGATTGAGGTCTATCGCAAAGTGCTAATGAGCTGATATGTGAAATCGTCAAATGGTGGGAATGGGGTAATAGTTGAATAGGAAAATCAAAATTTGATGATTTTAGAGATCTGGAAGTTTGGCAGCGGTGCAAAGACAAATCCGGTTTTTGTGTGGTTGGTGGTTAAGGAATACTTTAAAATTAAATTTAGACCCCAGTGAAATAATCTTTGCTACTGCACAGGGTAAAAATTGAGGGATTGTGGTTGGTATCAGTATGAGCTTGTTTGTGTAAGCCTCTTTGTGCTATAATTTTTAGTTATTATGAAACATAAGTTGTTTTCCAAGAAAGATGTTTCCTAACGTGTGAAGGAGGTCGATGATGACAGATATCAAAATAACATCCACTGGTAATCGCAAATTAAGACCCTTGGTGGAAGGAGCCCTTGCTAATGAATTGCGACTTTTAGAAGCAGGCCAACGGCAAACCGAGCGAAGGATAAACGAATTTGAGAAAAAATATAGGATATCGACTCAGGAATTTATCTCTCGCTATGAGAATGATGAGTTGGATGAAACATTGGATTTCGCAGAATGGATTGGTGAATTTAAAATGTTAGAACGGTTAAGGGAAAAGGCTGACACATTAAGGGACATCCGGTTTGCGAATTGAAGACTATTTCCGGCAGATTGAGAGAATTGTTGAAGCATGTCCTGTTATCCAACTGTCAAATCTCACGTATGAGAAACGTGGCACACACGAAGGTCTCATTAGAGGGGAGTTCTGCTTCGTGGACGGCTCTACTCTCCATTTGCGCGAATTTATTGATGTTGAAATAACAGCGGACCGGTTAATGTACGCCTACCAATTTATTGATCCCTCAAAAAATATGGTATTTCGTTACGATAACACCGGCCACCATAAGAAGTTAGGTCTTTCTACTTATCCCCACCACAAACATGACGGCGGTGAAGACAACGTCATTTCTTCGGCAGCCCCAGATTTGGCCACTGTTCTACAAGAAATAGAGTCGCTGGTCCAATTACCCTAATCTCGAAGAAACCAGAAGGGTTGTCTGCACTCTTTTTTGCTCAAAGCACTTTTGGGTAAATTCCCTTCACTTGTTTGCTGACGACTCTCCGTGTTGGTATCTGATATCCCTGTAAATAAAGAAGTGGGTTTGCCTTCTGGGCGGTATTTTCGATGCGGTGATGTTGACGATTTGAAAGAGAAAATGGAGGTGCTGCTTGAAAAGAAATTATCAAAAGAGGAACGGCAGGAGATACGCAAGCAGATAGAAAAGAAATACAACCCCAGTACGATCTTCCGGACCTACCCCGGAGGAATGGACTTCGTATTCCACAGGGCAGGCGGGGCAGGCTGGGACAGGATAGCTGAACAGACAATTGAGGTCTATAGGAAAGCGCTTGGGCGTAGAGCATAGCGCATGGCGCTGAGGTCAGAGGGGAAAAGGGCATGGAATGGTTCTATAGAATCCTTCAAGAGCCGAGGAGGATGTGGAAGCGATACGCAAAGACAAATCTTTGGATACAGATTCTACCAGGTTGCACAGAGTTTCTTCCGCCGAAAAAATTAAAGCTCATGGCAAAAAATGAGGATTCTCAATATTGTACTCAGGCAACGGTAACAGAAAGGCAGATGGGAGGTGAACCGAATCAGGAGCGATTAAAGTCATTGGAGCCAATTTTCAACCTTTAAGTCAGGCACCCTTTTGAAATGTCGAATGTTTCCTGTAATCAATGTTATATTCCTGGATAAGGCTATTGACGCAATCTGCAAATCAGCATGTTCCAAAGGTGTTCCTTGCTTTTATGGCAAAATGCACTTTCTGCTTGACAGCCATCATTTTTAAAGGTAGCATTTAAAAATGATGTATAAAAAAAGATTGATCGAGCAAAAAATAGACCGGCTTTTGGACATGTTCCCAGTAGTTGCCATTATTGGTTCACGGCAATGTGGAAAATCGACACTGGTTAAAAATATCCGCCCGGATTGGAAATACTATGATCTGGAAAGACCCGATGACTATCAACTCATAACCAGTGATCCATTAGGTTTTTTTGCCAGGCAAAGTGAAAAGACAGTTATTGATGAGACCCAGCAATACCCGGAATTATTCAAAGTATTAAGAGGTGTCATTGACCGGGATAGAAAAGCAGTCGGCAGGTTTCTCCTTACTGGATCAAGTTCTCCTGATATAGTCAAAGGGCTGTCCGAAAGTATGGCTGGGCGAATTGCAACTATTGAACTTTGGCCCTTTAAGGCAGCAGAATTTTATGACAAACTTCTTCCTCAAATTTACTCTCTGCTTTCTCAAGACAAACCAGATTTAGACCGGATTTCAAATCTAAGGTCAGAGTTGGATGTCAAGCAGATATACGACCATTGGCAGTTAGGCGGTTACCCTGAGCCCAGGATAAAAGGTTGTGATACTCCGGAGTTTTACGGTTTATGGATGGATGAATATTTTTCGGATTACATCAGGAGAGATATTCAACGCCTTTTTCCCAGAATCAACCCTCATAATTTTCGTCTTTTCATCCAAACTCTGTCCTTTCACTCCGGCAAAATTATTAATCAGTCAGACATAGCGAGGGCCTTAGAAGTCAGCTCTGTTACCTCAAAAGAGTATCTTGAGATAATTCATAATACATTTATATGGCGCAATCTGAGAAGTTATGAGAAAAATAAATTAAAGAAAGTGCAAAAGATGCCCAAAGGTTTTTTCAGGGACCAGGGGATACTGCATTATCTCTTGAAAATTAATAGTCTTGATAATTTGTTAATTCACCCTGTGGCTGGTTTTTCATTTGAATCTTTTGTTGTAGAGGAAATTATAAGAGGGTTTCAGTGCACCTTAACCGCAGGAATTGATTTCAATTTTTACAGAACCAAGGACAAATCAGAAATAGATCTTATTATAGACGCTCCTTTTGGCGTTATTCCAATTGAGATCAAACTGGGCTATAAAATTAAAAAAGGGATGTTGATGTCATTGAAGAATTTTTTAAAGGATACTAATGCTCATTTAGGGATATTGGTAAATAACTCAGATAAAATTGAATTCCTGGCCACTAATATTATGCAGATCCCAGCCCACTATTTTTGAAAATTTCTTTTTTGGCATGGGGAGCTGTCAGAGGTCAGAAGTCAGGGACTTTAGGGACGTTGTTGACTATGTTGAATAACTCCCTATAGTGCATAAAGCTGGTCTGGAATGGCATATTCAGAGATCAGGAGTCGGAGATCGGAGGATGGAGATTAAGATAATAAAAAAAAGATAAAAGACAATGAATATGTCAATGCCACTTTTGTGGGGGAGATGTCGTAGAAAAAAGGATAACGGTAGACTACCGTTGGGGAGAAGAACTGGTTGTTCTGATCAAGAATGTTCCAACCGGAATCTGTCAGATTTGTGGAGAGCAATACCTTAAGGCAGGAATCGTAAAGGAGATGGAGAGACTGGCCCATTCGAGGAAAACTCCCAAGAAACTAATTCAGGTCCCTTTGAGAGAGCTGGCAGTTGCGTAAAATCGCAACAGGGATAGAGAAGGATCCCATGATCCGTTTCATCAGCAGTCTAAGCCAGGTAGATATATCCTGGCATTTGCCAGATTCGTCCCGGAAAAGGGACTTCATGATTTGATTTGGGCTATTCATTTCTTATAGCTTTGGGGAGAGTTTGGGGGCCGATTACCTACCAGATCGTTTCAACATGTGGGTAGTTTAATATTCTTTCATCTTTCGTGACTAAGGGTGCTCCAACTGTCTCTATATTACTGTCAATTATTTTTCTTGCAGGCAGAGAAATGCTTGCCGGATTGCTCACCCACCAGACCCAGGCGTGAGTATCAAGGACAATCATTTTAAAGACTCCCAGTCTTCCAATCCTACAGGAGCGGTCGGATCTTCGTACTTGATCACTGAATTTCGGAGCGCTTTTAGAGCTTCCAAAGGATCTTCTGGAAACGGTATAATTTTTAATGCCGGTTTACCGTGGTCAGTGATGATTAATTCTTTGCCTGTCTTTTCTACATGACGAAAATACTTCAAGGCATTGGGTTTGAATTTCGATTTCGATATTACATTGTCCATTTCGAGACTCCAATTAAATATGATGAACTCGTAAAAAGTCGAAAAACACCATTTTTTGTCATTCCGGCGAAAGCCGGAATCCAGTTTTTTCAATTGGTTTCAGAGTTTCTGGACTCCGGTTTTCACCGGAGTGACGACTTTTTACTAAACCATCAAATATATTTGAGATATAATTTCATAATGAATGTGACTGTGGTCATTTTACCATGGTCATTATACCTGTCAAGTAGAAAAAATCTGACAAAGGAGAACAACGATTGTTGAGTTATGGGACAAGGTTGAATTAGCAGTTCCAAAGCAAAAGGATCGTTTTCACTCGAGGATCGCGCTCGACAAAAGCCCTGGGATCTTCAAGATGGGTATTATGGGGGAAAATAGCAAGGGGATTTAGGCCCCAGTGAAATAGAAACAAAAAGGCATTTTACGGGGTAAAAATTGGGAGATTTAGAGATATATGTCAATAAGTATTGGGAGCGAGGCGGAAGTGAAAGATGGGTAAGGGCTTAATCAGTAAACCTTCTGAGTTCTTTGTAAAAATTTTCGCGTGAACCTATAAAGATAACCAAAACCTCCTTTTTGTTATTCTCTATATCATAAACTGCACGATATTGGACACCAGCATGAGACATTTTTATATAACGCAACTCAGTTTTAAGTCCTTTAAGAAGGCTCCCTTTTTCATGGGGATCATCTTCAAGCTCCCATAATCGAGACTCGATTTCATCTCGAATATGCCTATCAAATCTCTCATATTGTCTCTTCGCTCGTGGGCCTAAGAATATTTCGTATTTCATTGTAAATCTTTCAATCTAATACTTTCACCCCGCTGATGGCTTTCCCAAGCTTCTTTTCCCATTTCATCTAAAGCTTTAGCATAGTTTTTATTGAGGGAGAAAAAAAGTCGTTCTTTGTCTTCTTCGGTCAGCTTTGAAGCTGCTTCGAGTATCTTTTCATATGTGAGTTCTATTGCAATTTCCGGCATATCTTTATTACCTCCTTCTCATGTAGCATATATTTTTTATATAACATAATTAAGACCATAAAGCTATTTTAAAATATATGGAATAAAAGATACATCCTTCCGTTGGCATGATACTTGGCATTGATGTAATTTTTTGCCCTTCAAGCGTTTAACTGGGGTAATAATATGAAAATATTTCTGGTTGCTGGTGCGCGGCCCAATTTCATGAAGATTGCTCCGATCATTAGATCACTAAGGGCAAAGCGCATGGGGCATGGAGCAAAACATCTGACGTGGAAAATCGTTCATACCGGGCAACACTATGACTATGAGATGTCCCAGGCCTTTTTTGATGACCTGGAGCTTCCCAGGCCCGATTTTTTCCTGGATGCTGGCTCTGGTTCCCATGCCGGGCAAACCGCAAAGATCATGGTGGCCTTTGAGGAAGTCTGCTCCAATGAGAGACCTGGCCTTGTCATTGTTGTTGGAGATGTCAATTCAACCCTGGCATGCAGCATTGTTGCAAAAAAACTTTTAATTGACGTTGCCCACGTGGAAGCAGGTCTGAGGAGTTTTGACCTCACCATGCCGGAAGAGATTAACCGTATAGTAACCGACTCAATTGCAGATTATTTTTTTGTTACAGAAAAGAGCGCCATAGAAAATCTTCTCAGAGAAGGTAAATCCGAAGATAAGATCTATTTTGTGGGTCACGTAATGATTGATAATCTGCTTTACCAATTGAAGCGGCTTGAGAACGATAAAATATCAAATTTCCACACGTTTGATTTTAAAAGAAAACTGCATCAATATATCTTTCTTACCTTGCATCGTCCTTCAAACGTCGATTCCCGAGAAACACTTGCTGAGATAGCTGACGCATTGAACGAGATCTCTATTGAAATTCCGATTCTCTTTCCTGTTCATCCCCGGACCAAGAAGATGCTTAACACATTTGATATCAAGTTAAATACAAACGTAAAACTTTTAGAACCATTGGGATTCAGGGAGTCGCTTTTTCTCTGGAAAGATGCGATCATGGTGATGACAGACAGCGGTGGCCTGCAAGAAGAAACAACTGCCTTGGGAGTGCCATGCCTTACCCTTAGGGATAACACCGAACGTCCTATTACCATCGAGATTGGGACCAATACTCTGGTAGGAAACAAAAAAGCAGATATTCTTAAATGCTTCTGGAAGATAATAAAAAGTGGGAAAGTAGAAGCCGCTATTCCACCAAAATGGGATGGCAAGGCGGCGGAGAGGATTGTGGATATACTAAGCGCAGAGAAAATGGCGCTTAGCTCAGGGTTGGATACTTAAGACCGAAAAAGGGGAAACTAACCAGGGACCATTAGCAGGAATTTATAGATATTTGCGCTGAACCAAGGCGTAAGAGTGCGAGAGGTAGAGGTTCGGTAGGTATTCCGAGAATCTCCCCGCTTTGTCGTGATCTGGTCAAGATGCGACTGTTAGGGTATTTGGCAACTTGTTTGAGATCCTTCGGCCTGAGTTGGTTGGTCCACTTTATTTCCAGGGGCCAAAAACGGTTTTGGTCAATGTACGCAACATCAACCTCGCCTTCGGCTTTGATGTAGTATGTGGGAAAGTATCTCCGAAAGTGTGTCGCTGCACATGCCTCGGCTAACCTGGCATCCCAGTCCGGATCGGATATGATGGGCGTGACCTGTTGGCTGAATAGGTCTTTACCTGGATTTAACCAGCCCCGCACCGCATGAAAAATAAACGGGTCTGTAAACATCAGCTTACGAGACTTTTTAGGTGCGGCTGTGAGTTTGTCCTCCACCAGTGCGGCTTGAACAAAGGTAACATCCATAGATGCGAGCAGCATTACATAATCAGCCACCGTTTTCGGGTGATCAATGGAAAGGTCATGTGACAGAGCATTCCATGTAACCTGGCTGCCATAACGCTTAACTATGGCTCTTAGGACTTCACGTAGGTAATGTTCCTGCTTCCCCCTCTTCAGAACGTCCCCTCGAATCCAGTCACTGTATGTGGAGAACGTAGCAGGCATAATACGTTTGTGTTTTTCCATGTCGTTGATAGCTGTCAGAAAGCCGCCATGAATCAGGTAGAGTTCGAATTCTTCAAACAATCTATCAAGTAATGAAATAGTTGATACGGTTTTGGAATTCAAAAGCTGATCCAGCTCCTCAACTGTAAATCGTTTCTTTAATCTTACTGTTTTGAGAAAATTGAGAGGGTAGAGATGAAAATCAACAGTATCTGCAGTCCCTCGCCTCCCTGGAAATCGCATACGAGCTTCTTTAATAATCACCATATCTGAACCGGTCAGAAACATGATTATATTTTCCAGCATTCCGGCATCGGCAAGGTACTTAACACCCTTATCCCAGTCTCGAATATATGTAACCTCATCAAGGAGGAGATAAAGAATGCCGGTGGTAGGCATTTCATTCAGAGTCTCCGTGAGCAGCCTGACTAAGGAATGGTGATCATCGATAAGTTCTCCAGTCAAATAAGCAATGCTTTCTGGCGCAACACCGCTCTTTAGAAGATTTGCCATCCACTGTTTCAGAAGGGTTGTCTTGCCAATCTGACGGCCTCCACTAATAGTATAGATACCGGGCTGTTGACGGGGAAGCTGGCCCAGCAGATGGGAGTGATGGATCAATGGCTGCTGCTGTAATTGTCTCAGATGAGGATCGCGCTCGACAAAAGCCCTGGGATCTTCAAGATGGGTATTATGGGGGGAAAATCGAATATCCATGCCAAAGCTATCAGTATGTAATTTTTGATCAATGCCTTCTGAATAAAAATATTCAATGCTTATTATCCAAAATGGCTGGCCTTTGTCAAGTAAAAAATGAGATCATTGCTCGTGGCGTGAAGGGCAAGGGGGAAAATAGCAAGGGTATTGCAGTAATCAGGGGAGTTGAAAGATTGCACCGGCCCTACTCGTTTTCTATGTTCCTTATCTTTTCTTTTACCCATGAGCGCACTAATTGGGCTCTGTCAATACCTGAGTGCTTGGATTCTCTGTCAATTATCCTAATGTCTCTTAGATCAAGCCGCAATTGGATCAACTTTTTGGGTGGACGTATGAAATTAAGAGTTCCTTCTTGCCACCCTTCAAAGTCTTCTGGCTCATTTTTGCCCCAAAACTTTTCCAGTTCTTCATCATTCATAGGTGGAATATCTGACAGTTTTTTGGAACGCTTCATCGTTTAACTCCTCTTTTCTTATTATATATTTTTCTTTGTCTTGAATTCATGTCTCTTGCCGTAATTATTTTAAGGACATTCGTTCCTGATTTAAAGCCAAGTTTAGAAACCTCTTCCGAAGACAAGATTCTAACCAGAACTAAAAGGTACCTGCCTGAAAAACTCTGTCCATAAATAAAATAACAATCCCGGTAAGCAATGGAAAAGGCGTAAGGATCATCATAGATGACCTCCTCGATTTCCCAAACTTCAATATTGTGTTTTTTAAAAAGCTTTTCTTTTACCCGAGTTGAGACCGTGAGCTCACATTGAAAAGGCTTCCCTCGGCCCATTGGCACGTACCCTCCCTAACTGAGTAACAATATCTTAAAGTATCTATTAGAATCTGTCAAGTGAAAAACCGAAACTTTCATGATGAATTTTTGTCCCTTTCCGCTCCAAGTCCCATTTAAATGAAACTTAAAACAGGAACACCTTCTATGACAATGACCCTCCCTGCAGCAAGCTGTAGGGTATCCAATATCAAACTGCCCCTCCCTTGGTGGGAGGGGAACTTAAAGGATGCCATTCATTCCCGATTTAAAAGTCGGGGCATTCTGACATGTTTTCGTAAAAAAAGATGGAAGAATGGAAAAGCATATTGCAATGGCAGGAGAACCCAGACAAAAGTTATTGACATAAATAATAATTTGATAATATTATAAATAAGTTGAGACCTTTAAAAATTATATTCCGAGTTATTGCGAGGAGCTTTAGCTCCGTGGCAATCTCAATGTTTCCATATGGTCAGGTATTGCTTCGCTTTGCTCGCAATGAAAACGTGAGTATTTTTCAAAGATCTCAGGATATGTAGTGATAAGGATAAGGTTTTATGCCAATAGAACGAAAAAAACTGATTGTCAAGGCCCATCAATTTCTTGATATCTGCCTGACGGTAGCATCCTTTATCGGAGCCTATTTCATCAAAAAATATCTCCTTCCTCAACCCTTCCGCGGTCTGACCGAAACACCCAACTACTACATTATTCTGCTCATGGTCATTATCATATGGTTTATTATCTTTAACCTCTTTGATCTTTATGCCTCTTACAGAAGACGAACTTACACGCAGATATTCTTGAACATGATTATGGCTATGTCCACCGCAATAATCCTTTTAACATTCTCTATTTATATTTTCAAAATATTGGCTGTGAGCCGTATCATGGTAGGCCTGTTCTTCCTGCTCAACATTGGATTGCTCGCCCTTAGCAAGTGGATTATTTACATGACCCTGGCTCACTATAAACATAAAGAATTTACTATTAACAACATCCTTATCATTGGATACAAAGAAAGAGCCAAAGACGTCATCAATGCAATAGAAAAAGACTCAGGCTCGCGATATAGGGTTCTGGGCTGTTTGGATATAAACGAAGATGCAATTAACAATGAGGTAAAAAATGGTATTCACGTTATTGGAACGGTTGATCAACTTGAAAAAATCTTACGCAAAGAGGTTGTGGATGAATTAATTTTTGCCATGCCTTTAAAGGAAATAGAGGGCATTGTTAAATATATAGTTATAGCCAGGGAAACAGGTGTTATGGTCCGCGTTATTCCTGATTGGTATCTCTATAATATCATGTATCAGCCAGAGATCGGCTCCATTAAGTTTGAAACATTTCTGAGGCTTCCTACCATGGTATTGACCATCACCCCATACAGGCAGGAGGAACTGTTCATAAAAAGCATCTTTGATTATATATTTACCGGTATAGTCATGGTACTGGCGATACCACTTTTTCTGGTTATTTCCTGTGCCCTAAAGCTTTCCTCTAAAGGTCCGATTTTCTTCAAGCAGGAGCGTTACGGACTCAACGGACGCAGATTTTTACTATATAAATTCAGGACCATGGTTGCGGATGCCGAGGCAAGACGACAGGACCTGGAGGCATTGAATGAAACTGACGGGCCGGTGTTCAAGATAAAGAAAGACCCTCGTATTATCCCCTTTATCGGCACCCTGCTTCGAAAGACCAGTTTAGATGAGTTGCCTCAGTTGATCAACGTCCTCAAAGGTGAGATGAGTCTTATTGGTCCCAGACCACCCATACCTGCTGAGGTGGAAGATTATAAGATCTGGCAAATAAGACGACTTTCGATGAAGCCTGGGGTGACGGGCCTTTGGCAATGCACACCCAGGCGAAACGAGATCAGCTTTGAAGACTGGGTTAAGATGGATCTTTCCTATATTGATAGCTGGTCTCTGTTCCTGGATTTAAAGATAATCCTAAGGACAATCAAGGTGATGCTTGTGGGTGCAGGAAGGTAGCCCGGTTTCAAATGCATGCCTCAGTCCCCGCGCTATGAAAGCTTCAACAATCATTATAATTTCCCTCTACTTGTCTCTTTTCTTATCATACAGCTGTTCAAACAAACAAAAAACTTCACCCTCTGAACAGTCGATTGAAGTAGTAAAACCTATTAAAACGCTCATACCACAAGATGTTAAAATTCCATTGATCAGCCAGGAAGTAAAACCTAAACCAGAAGAAAAGGAGGTTAAAGAAGAAAAAAGGCTGGAGAGCGTTTTCAGTGAACCGCAGACACAAGTAGCCAGAATAGAAAAATTCAAGGAAATTAACGATATTCAATTTTCAAGGACACAGAAAGGCGAAGACATGGTTACTTTTTTTCTTTGGGATTCGGTATTCCCTGGGCCTTTGGATGAATAAGCATCTACCTATTTATCTTTTTGGTTCCTTGTCGATCCTCGGGTTACTCTTTATCTTGATTCCTAAGCAATTAGAGCCTGTCTATATTGCTTGGTTGAAAATTGCTCATTTGTTGGGCAAAATCATAACCACCTTGATTCTCGGCCTGGGCTATTATTCTGGGAATTTTTAAAGGTCAGAAAGCGATATTGGTTGCTTCCTATTGTGCTTGTACTTTTCTTGTTAGGTGCCCTGATTGTTTTCACCGAAACCAGTGCAGTAGCACCTTTTATATATGCGCTATTCTAATTAGAATATCTTCTATGTTCAACTTTTCCATATCAATAAAAAGAGAACATGAAAAGGGGAGGGAAAATCAGAAAATGAAGTTATATGAATTGTGAGCCATGAATTATCCTTAATTAATTCTATTTGGAAAGATGTTCAATCCTTCTATCTGTGCAGCCTCTATAAGCTTTCGATCAAAGCAGGCAAAAAGAAAATCTTGAGGAACCTTTTCATATACTAAAAGCGCTGAAGCCAGATGAACAGCATCAAAACCTCGGAGGGAATGAGTAGCCAAAATTCTATCAATTATTTCATTTAAATCGTTAGTGACTTCCACGCGCAAAAAAAGCTGTTCCAGTCTTTTTGAAATGAATTGATGATTTTTCTAAAGATGTTATCATGGATGCCGATTTCTCTTTTTTTTCGATAAACAGAGGCCATTGTTTCAGCATAAGTCACTGATGAGGTCACAATTGCCATACCCTCTTTCCACTTGGAAATCACCTCTGTTGAGCCAACTTCCTTGAAATATCTCTTTATAAGAGCACTGGTTTCCAAATAAAGGATCATCGGCGATCTTCGATGGCCATTTCTGAAACAGGCTTTCCCGGAATCTCAACAGGGTCAGGCATGTCTTTACTTAGCCTATTACTTGGAAGGCTTACCAATCCGTTGACTATTAGAGGTCTAAGAGCCTCCATGATAGATATCTTTTTTGGATCTTCCTGCATTACACGGGCAATAATCTTGCCTCTTTCGGTTATTAATAGGTTTTGTCCCTTTTTAACAAGTGAAAGATAACGGCTTAGATTATTCTTAAAATCCTTGATTCCTGCAGATAACATATTATATCCTCCAGTAGCTACATTTATTTAAATGGTATCCTCTTTTGATGTATCTGTCAAGATTTTTATTCTATTTCTAATAAAGGTATTAAGCGATTATGAAAGCTTCAACAATTATCATAATTTTCCTCTACTTGGCCCTTTTCTTATTATACAGCTGTTCGAAGAAAGAAGAACCTTTACCTCCTGTACAGCCAATCAAAATAGTAAAACCTATTAAAATGCCCGTACCACAAAAGATTGAAACTCCATCGATCAGCCAGGAAGTAAAACCTAAACCAGAAGAAAAGGAGGTTAAAGAAGAAAAAATGCCGGAGAGCGTTTTCAGTGAACCGCAGACACAAGTAGCCAGAATAGAAAAATTTAAGGAAATTAAAGATATTCAATTTTCAAGGACCCAGGAAGACGAAGATATGGTTACTTTTTTCCTTAATGGCAATTATCCTCCCCAAACCTTCCCTACAAAAGAAGGTAAGCCAAGGGTAATATGCGACTTTTTTGATGCACGTCTTGGTAGTGATATTGCCCGCCATATAAAGGTTAACGGCAATACAATTCAAAAGATAAGGATTGGTCTTCATGAATATCCAAAGTCCAAGGTAAGGGTTGTTTTGGACCTTGATCCTAATCAAAATTATGATTATCACATCCAACCGATATTATTCAAAAATAAACACCAATACGTAATTTTAGTTAGAAGAATGCAACAAACCGAAGAAATCACCCAATAAATAACAAATCTTTGATACACGAATAGTTTACATGAATAAAATATAATGATATTACAAAAACAAAAAAGCTTTATGTATTCCTAAACCGTAAGTAATTACTGATTATGCTAAAAATATTTATCTCAGAAAATGACCAAAACTGGAGAGGATTTCTTTCAGATGCCCTTACCTCTTTATATTCAATCAATTTTTGGGCAAATGGAAAAGATTTCTTTAAGGAAATAACGGCTGATCACTACGATGCGGTTATTCTTGACCTGCAGATAGAAAAGGAAGACCCATTTAACCTGCTTAGTTGGATCAACTCAACTATGCCATATACTCCGGTCATAATGACAAGCCAAACCGAAAAGGCCGAGTTGGTAGTAAAGGCTATCAAGCAAGGGGCCTTTGATTTTGTTTCCAAGCCATTTTCAGCGTCAAGGATACAGCATGTTGTCCAACAGGCAGTTGAAAATCGGGGCCTTAAAAACGAGATTGATTACTTAAGGCATGAGCAAGATGTCATTTATGATTTTGATCGAATTATTGCATTTAGTCCTGGAATGAAAGACATAATCAAAGTCTTAAAAAGATTTTCAATGACTGACTCAACTATCCTGATGACCGGTGAGACAGGTGCAGGGAAAAGTTTTTTGTCCGGAACCATTCATTTTAATAGCCAAAGACGAAAAAAACCATTCATTAAAATTAATTGTGCTAACATTCCTGAGACCCTCCTGGAAAGCGAATTGTTTGGCCATGAAAAAGGTGCTTTTACCGGTGCTGACAAGTTGCGGATTGGTAGATTTGAACAGGCTCGTGGAGGAACTCTATTCTTAGATGAGATCGGGGAGATAAGCTCATCTCTCCAGTCAAAATTACTGCGTGTATTGGAGGAAAAATGTTTTGAACGTGTTGGAGGTAATCGAACTATCCATTCTGATGTTCGAATCATTGCTGCTACAAACAGGAACTTGGAAGAACGAATAACTGCTGGCAAATTCCGAGAAGATCTCTATTATCGAATAAATGTCCTGTTCGCAAGGATCCCCCCTATCCGGGAAAGGAAAGACTGCATTGAACCTTTAGCATACATGCTCCTTGAGAAAATATGCCGCTCTTTAACAAAGAAACTTATTGGCTTCTCCCCAGAGGTGATTGAGTGGATTAAGACATATGACTGGCCTGGTAATATTCGACAGCTTGCCAATACCATTGAAAGGGCTGTGATTCTCGAAGAAAATTCAGTGATCCAAAAAGAAAATATTTTTATGTTGGACCCATTTAAATCAAAGGAAACTCAAATATCAGCTGATCCCCACGAACCTCTGGAACTGCACGAAAAAGAAAGAATCTTGAAGGCACTTGAAGATGCTCTATGGGTCCAGAAGGATGCGGCAAAGCTTTTGAGAATCAGCCCCCGCGCTTTGAACTACAAAATCAAAAAGTTTGATATCACCCACCCTCGCTGGCGAGAGAATAAGTAGTAAGGCTTTGAGAGGACATTGATGTTCTTGAAAAAAAATATTAGTAGTTATTTAGAAAAACAAACAAAAAAGCCGGATTAATAAAATCCGGCTTTTTTTATATTATTAACAGGAATTTTTCAGCTGCCCCGCATGGCGCAACCAAACCAAAGTTGCGTAGTTGAAATGTTAACCGCTTAACTGATGATCAACCTCATCTGTTTTACATCAACTTCTACACCCATCGAAAGGCATAAATTTCTAATGTCTTTTTTCTTCTCTGAACCATACTCCTTGAAAGAAACAATTATCTCTTTGATTTGATATTTTTTTATGATCTCTCCCAGGTCATTCTGCCCCCCGAAAACGGGGTAACCTTGGATTCTGCTCCGGTGAATCCTGGGATTATCGTCTATAAATCCTACAAGTGCCAGCCCGAGATCCCTATTAGTTTCGATCTCTTTAACTGCCATCTGTCCGCCAAGCCCCGCCCCATAAATTAGAGTACGCTTACCTTTATGGTTTCTTTTTTTTATGCCTTCGTCAAACAGACGGAAAGAAAGTCTGGAGAGTGATACTAAAATTATCATAAGAAACCAATATATCACAAAAACAGCACGGGAGAAGCTATAGAAACGATAAAGGAAAAGAAAGATCAGCATGGGTATAACTGTCCCTGCCGTGACTGCCTTTATGTAGTTAATCAGGTCTCTTATATCAGTGTTCTCCCAAATACCTCGGTAAACACCCAGGGTATAAAAAGATAAGATCTGACAGGCGATCATAATTGGCAAAGACTTTAAAAAGAAATCAAAGTTTCCCCCAAGGACACCTTCAAAGCGCAAAAGATAGGCTGCATAATAGGCCAATGTGATCAAAACAAAATCAAGAAGCACCTCAAATAGCCTTCTTCTGTAAGTGACCTCCACAAGGATAGGAGTAATAATGCTTGAACCATGCTCGGAAATAATAGAATCCTCCGGATAAACCTTGACTTTCGCCAGATAGATCCAGAAAAAAAGTATGAAAAGGAGATAAATCACAATCACGACCAAGCTCGTTCCGACAGTCAAACTGTTGATGGCAAGAGCGATTAGGCCGGATATCACGGAGAAGGCATATAACACCAAGACCGCTCTCCGCTCAGAGAAACCAATGGCTACCATACGGTGTGAAGAATGATCCCGTCCGCCCCGTGAGATAGGCCGATGAAATAACTTACGCATAAGGCTTACAAAGCCGGTATCCAATATAGGAATGAAAAGAATTAGGATCGGAATCGCAATAACCGAAAGCAGATGAACAAACCCCCCTCCTTCAATCTTTGTTGGGTTTCCCATAATCGTTAGACAGGCCAGTACAAATCCGATGAATAGGCTCCCTGAATCACCCATAAAAATTGACGCTGGGTTGAAGTTGTATATTAAAAAACCCAAAATTGCACCAAGATACGCTGTGCTCATCAAAAGAACCGGAACCACATTGGTTCCAGAAGTAGGGTTTAGATAAAGGCAAAGAAATAGAAAGACTCCAGCAATAAAAGCGATGCCGCCTGCCAGCCCATCCATGTTGTCCAAAAGGTTGAATGCATTGGTGATCCCCACTATCCATAAAATGGACAAAAATAGATTGATTGTTTTGTAATCGGTATACTCAAAACTGAAACCGAAAAACACAAGGATGGATGTAATGACAATCTGTACTGCCAGCTTGTGCTGGGGGTCCATGCCAAATATATCATCCGCCAAACCCAAAGCAAAGATTGCTCCAGCGCACAGCATCATTGGAAGATAAGGGCCACCATAGATAGACCAACCCATGAATCCGGAAGTCAAAACCCAAATCCCTAACATGGCGGTAAATATACTGACTCCGCCCAGAAGAGGGGTTTCTTTTCGGTGCCATCGAGTTTCTTTCGGCACAGCCACCTGTCCTAAAGAAATTGCAAGCTTTCTCACAAGCGGTGTTAAAATAACTGAAAGTGCAAAACTCCCACAAAAAATAGAAAGGTAAAAATAAAGCGTCATTCTTTTTTCCACCTTCTTCGCAGATTAATCTGCCTAAGAAAAGGACGTGCCCAGACGGAAGAGCCTTGAATCTCCTATGATTTAGGGACAGAACTGAATAGAAAACCTAAAGAGCGCTCATTTGCAACCCTTCGCAACAGATAAATGCACGATATAAACAAAAAAATATCTGGAATCCACACACCAATTATTGGGGAAATAACCCCCGTCTCACATATATTCCTCACTCCTGCAAGGCACATGTAATAAATGACAAAAACAAGCAAACTAACACCTACACCCGCAGTCCTACCTTTGGCCCTCATGTGTGCGCCCAAGGGCACCCCGATAATTCCCATTAAAAATACTGCTAATGGGATTGAACATTTTTCCAAAAGTTCTATCATTATCTCGTTGTGTCTCGTTTCCCCTCTTGGAACCGTACTAATTTGATCCATTAATTCGCCCACTGCCATTTCTTTTGGTGCTTTTTCCCTTGATGCAAGTGCAGCTATTATATCTTTCAAACCAATATTGAGGTCATAGCTATCAAATTCTATGGTCCTGCCTGATTGCAGATTTTTCTCAACGAAAAAGATAGTGCCCTTCCTAAAACGGAGTGTAATGACTCTTTGTTCAGGATAAAAAAACATATGTGCCTCTTTAGCAACAATTGTATTTGTGACATCTTTATCGCGCCTATCAACCACAAAAACATCCTTCATCACCCTTCCTGGTGTAGAAAAACTGTTAACATAAAATACAACATTTTCAAAGGGCTCACTGAAAATTCGCTCTTTTATCCCTAAATCGGCCTTTGATTCAGCGATTTTAAAAATTAAATCTTTAAAAGATCGGTTTCCCCAAGGGACTGCTATAACGCCAATCATGCCTGCAAATAAAAAACCCAAAAAAGAGACCATGACTACCGGTGGCAACATCTGATAAAGGCTTACACCAGATGACTTTAAGGCAATGATTTCGCTATCACCAGATAAACGTAAAAAGGCCACCACAACGGCAATAAGGGTAGCTGCTGGCAAGGCAAATGAAATGATATCAGGTAATAAATAAATAATCATCCCAATGACCTGGGATCCGCGAACCCCTTGGGTTACTATCAATTCGGTGATGGATAGCATTTTTGTGGCCACGACGATGAAGACAGAAACAAATAGGCTCGCCAAAAAGGAAGGCCATATCTCGTTAAAAATGTATCTATAAAGGGTCAAACTCATTCTATTTTCCAACACTCCTATCCAGCCAACGCTCCCGCCATATTTCCCACATCAGAAGAGACCAAAGGCGATATTGGTGATTGGCTTTTCCTGAGAGGTGTTCTTTTATTTTCTCCTCAACCAGATATTGATCAAATATTCCTTCTTTTCTCAGGCGTTCTGGGGAAAGATAATCCAAGAGCAAGCCCTTTAGCTCATTTCGAAACCATCTGTCTATTGGAACGCCAAACCCCATTTTTGGTCTTTCAAAAAGCTCGGATGGAACATACCGGGACAGAAGCTTTCTCAACAGATATTTTCCGTTTCCGTTTCTATATTTAAGGCTGTCTGAAATCCTTGTTGTGTACTCCACAACACGATGATCAAGAAGCGGCACCCTAACCTCAAGATTAACGGCCATACTGGCCCTATCCGTTTTTGTTAACATGGCATTCGGAAGGTAGGTTTTTTGGTCAACACGCATGAGTCTGGAAAGAAGAGGCCATCCTTCAGTCTGTAAAAATACCTCTTCATATTGGCTCTTTGGGAGTGATTTACCCAATATAAGGCATAGCTCCGCTTCTGACCAAAGACATATAGTCATCCTGTAAAGCTCTTGGAACTCTGTCTTGCCCATCAGAGTAATCAATTTTTGCCATTTGTCAGGGAAATTAGCTACTCTGAATCGTTGAGGGAGTAACTCCCGCCAGGGAAGATAGCATCTTTCGACCCAAAGGGTCGGTATTATTTTTAAAAGCATTCCCAAGGACCTTCTTATAGATGATGGAAGACGTTGGAAGCTTGTCGCCAGGGCTTGGGTTGTCCAGTAACGAACATATCCTGAGAATTGTTCGTCACCCCCATCACCAGACAGAGCAACAGTCACTTGAGATCGGGCAAGGCTGCTTACCAAATAGGTGGGAATGGCAGATGAATCAGCAAAGGGTTCATCGTAGATATCTGGTAGGTGGGGAATGACGTCTATCGCATCTTTAGGAGTGACATAAAACTCGGTGTGCTTTGTTCCCAAATAGTTGGCTACCTTAGAAGCCCATGGTGCTTCATTGTATTCTGGTTCTATGAAACCTATACAGAATGTCCTTATCGGTGTAGAGTTAATTTTTTGCATTAGCGCCACCACCATTGAAGAGTCAATTCCACCACTCAGTAACGCCCCCAAAGGCACATCACTGACCAGACGGTCAGACACGGCCCTTGTAAGCAGTTGGTCCAGTTCATCAAGGATTTCATTCTCCTCCTGGACCGTGAAATATTTTTTATCTTCAACTCTATCAGGAAAGCTCCAATAAAAACGACTGCTCAGATCTCGACCATCATAGATCAGATATTGGCCGGGAAGAAGTTTATGTGTATTCTTAAATATTGTCCTTGGTGCAGGCACGTACTGATAGTGAAGGAAAAGCGGGATAGCATCCGGGTCTATTTCTCTTTCAAAATTCTTGAATGCCAAGAGTGCCTTTAATTCCGAAGCAAAAATAAAAGTTTTTTCGCGAAAATAATAATATAAAGGCTTAATTCCCAATCGATCTCTTGCCAGAAAGAGGCATCTATTACGGCTATCCCAAAATACAAGGGCAAACATGCCCACAAATCTTTGGAGACAATCAACTCCCCAATGAAGATAGGCCTTAAGGGCTACTTCAGTATCTGTATTGCTATGGAAGATATGCCCACACCCTTCTAAAATATTACGTATTTCTTTAAAATTATAGATCTCACCATTATGGACGATTTGCACCTTTCCATCGTCACTTGACATGGGCTGATGTCCTGCTGGGGACAGATCAATTACCGATAGTCGTCTGTGTCCCATACCTACACCGGCCACTTTGCTAAAAAAAAGGCCCTCATCATCCGGGCCCCTATGAGCGAGTCGAGAAACCGCTTCCTTAAGATTCTCTCGATACAACTCAAAATCTTGATTTGTTATAAAACCAACAATGCCGCACATAATCAAACTCTGCTAATATTCTTACTCCCTGACCCCGAATGAGTTAATTCTATTTTGATAAAGTTTCAGGTGTTCTTGCACCATCCTTTCTGCATTAAAATACTTTTTTACCCTCTTTCTACCTCTTTCTCCCCAAATTCTTGCCCTTTTTAAATCACTCAAAAGGTCGATAATCTTCTCAGCCATGACCTTTGGATTCTTTGGAGGCACCAACCAACCAGTCACGCCATCAACCACTGCCTCTGGATTCCCTCCAACACACGTGGCAACAACAGGCAACCTAGCAGCCATGGATTCAAGAATAGTATTAGAAAACCCTTCCTCGTGGGATGGGAGCACTGAAATATCACTTGCAGCCATCAATTGTGGGATATCATTTCGTTTACCCATAAACTTGACCCGACCTGTGATTCCTAATTCATGGCATTCCCGTTCCAGATTTTTCTTGATTTTCCTGTCTTCGCCCACAAGTAAAAATATAGTCTGGGGGATTTTATCCATAACTTTTTTTGCCGCCTTTAAAAAATCCGAATGCCCTTTATACTTGATGAGATTAGCAACAACGATGACAACTCTTTCATTTGCCTCAATCCCCAGTTCTTTGCGGCCATTTTTCCGATTCTGAAAGGCCTTCTCAAAAGGTACCGGATCAATACCATTATATATGAGATAAAGCTTGGATTCATTGATATGATCCCGTTCTACCATATCCTTCCATACAGCTCTTGAATTGACGATCACACGGTGGCTTAATACATTTGCAAAATGATCCAATATTTTCAGAATGAAATACCTGTCTTGATGGCTTCCGAGTGCACGACGGCTTGTAATGACCATTGGTACCTTAATAATACGTCCTGCCAGGGCCCCCATAAATACAACTAAAGGCAGAAGGGCATGAACAATTGTTGGTCGTTTTCTTTTGATCACCAACAATAGTCTATATAATGACAACACAAGTTTCCATGGTACCTTCCTAAGATCTCTTTTTGTCAGGTCTCCACAATATACCGGAACATCTATGTCTTCCAACCCTTGCCGAAGAGGCCCATCTGCCTTAAGAGCAAAAACAGAGCATGAAAAACCGATGCGCATAAGACGACTTGCCAATATAAACATCTGCTTTTCAGCCCCGCCGATCTCAAGAGAACCGATCACAAAAAGGATATTTAGTCTTTTGGTACACATAAACGCTGCTTTTTTATATAGAATTTACCGTACATTAAGCAAATTCCTTAAATATGCCTATCAGAGTATTTAAAACCACAGTACGACTGAAGTACCTTTCCACAATTAAGCGGCCTGTTTCTCCACACTTGTAACTTAAGAAAGGATCTTTAAAAAAACTCACTAACGCTTCATACCAATCTGCATGACTCTCCGCTGGAAATCCAACTTGGCCCATAGACAAAACATCAGCGTTCATGCCAATGGGTGATACTACAACAGGCACACCAGAGGCCATATACTGAAGCATCTTGAAGCTACACTTGCCCATACTCCACTCAGTAGAAGGAAGCGGCATAAGGCCGACGTCCATCTGAGCCAACACTTCAACCTCTATCTCCGGAGACCACTTGATATACCTAACCTGATTCGGGTGAAGCCTCCGAAATTTTGGAGGTTCATCGGCCATGACCAAGAATTTTGCATTATGGGTCTTTAGAAATTGTTCCAAAGGGCCTTCGATTTCATAGAGATAAGTGTAATTACTGCTTGTCCCAGTCCAACCAATCGTAAAAGCTCTTCCTGTACTTTCTGACCTCCGGTGATTGCGTGGCTTAATTCGATGCGTGTCCACTGCAGTATGGACGATCCTAACATCCTTTGCATAAGAACCAAACCATTCTGCTATATAGCTGTTTCCAGCCAGTACACACTCAGCGTTCCTCGCAATGCTGATCGAGGCCCTACGCCCAAAAGGGGGTGTCAGCCAGATTGCATCATCCACATCAAATACATACGGTCGCTTTAAAAAAGGCTCAAAGGTGAGGCAGCCGGGATGCATCTCTCGTTCAAGCCAAGTAACTCCAGCCTTCCAACTTCCAATAAGTCCGGGAGCCCTAGTTATAATCTTTACACCCTTCCATATTAACCTTATAGGGCGACATCCGGACAGTATAGGAGGATGGGCATACTTATCTATGATCGGTATGTATTCACGGACATTGATACCTGCTTTTCTTAACGGCTCGATATGTTGGCGAACTCGGAAGCGGGTTGAAGGGACATTTTTCCCGGACGTCAGTGCAGCAACTTTAATCATCCAATCTCCTTGCCCACACTGTCATACGTCCTGTCTGCCCAAAAAAGCTCAACAGAAAAGTCAAGGGATAGATGAGATAATGCATGATACCAGCACGCTCAGGATAAGCAATAAATAAGTCAGATAATCGTTTCATTGTCGCATGATCTTTCAGCCAATACCCAATACTGGCGATGAAGTTGCTGAGGGTCCTCTGATGAAAAATCTTTTCTATTCGCCATCCACCACTTCTCATGATCTGGCAAAGTGTATCAGGAGTGTAGTGATAAAGATGGTTTGGCAAGTGTACGGCATACCACCTTTCCTTAAAGATATTGAACTCAAATGAACCCGTATTTGGCACCGAGATGACCAACCATCCGTCGGGACAGACCCAGTTGCGAAGCTTTCTTAAAACAATAAGTGGATCATGAACATGTTCAAATACCATCCAACCTACAACCAAGTTAAAAGGATGTTTTGGGTCCGGAGCTAATTCAACTGGGCCTGTATAAACGGAATACCCCAGCAAACGCGCTGAATCAGCTGCTTTTTCTGAGAACTCCAGGCCTTCCACTTCCCAACCCTTAGACGCCATCCTGTGCAAAAACAACCCAGAGGCACAACCAATTTCGAGTAACCGTCCAGGCAATAAATCCGGCAACCTATACGTATTTAACTCAAATATACGAAATAAAATCTGTTTCCAAAATGGGTGATCGTTAACTGCAGCATTGGAAAGCTCAACACGGGTGCCTTTATATGGCCCGTAGTAATCAGGATAATAGAAGCCGATTGCTTGTTGTGTCGGGCGTGGATTGGTACGCATAAGCCCGCAGGTACGACACTTGACCACATTGAATTCACCAGGCAAGCCGTGGAGCCTATCATGACCAGTAAATAAAACATCATCTTTAAGGGGACAACCCATCGGGCATGGTTTAGACTCCAATTCAATTTGAAAGTCTGTTCTCACCTTGTCATTTTTCCATCCAATTGGGCATTTTAATTATTTTGAAACGATTTCCTATCATTACTCGTTCATCAAGAGTCAAAATCAGGAACCATGCGGTCAAAATGAAGGCAAACATTGTTAATAAAAGGAAAACTCCTTTTATAATAATGCTTGCCTGCAAACTCGCAATTGTCAAAACAAGTATGGCTATACCTATAGCTAACATCTTATGTCGGATAATCGAAGCCTTGATCGGCAGAAAGTGCTTTGCCATTCCAAACAGAAATATTGTATCTACTACTATACGTGCCACCCAAGCTATAGCTGCCCCTTCAATACCATAAATACCAATCAGCCACCAGGCTGTCAGCAAATAAAACGGCAGTTCTATAAGATGCAACTTGGCGGTGAGGTCAGGCCGCCCAGCACCCTGGACCAATGCAAAGGCAATCTGAGCTAAGCTGTTGATGAAAATACCTACAGTCAGCCACTGAAACACGCGTGTACTGTTTTTTGCGAACTCTGCACCGAGCCAGAGATCAAGTCCTTCGTACGCTAAACTTACGATGAGCAAGCTAATAGGAAAAAGACTCAAGAATGTATATTTGACTCCCCGACCAAATAGCAATGCTGTATGCTCGCGGTCTTTGGCATAACTACTAGAGAAGGCAGGAAACAAGACGCCCACAAGCGCTCCTGGGATAATCAATAACTTAGTCACCACCTCATAAGGCGTAGCATAATAGGCCACAGCAGCCATGGACAATAATCCAGCGATTAAAAAGCGGTCCAAATACACCATAAGCGGTCCTACGATATTGGTTATGGTCATCCAGCTTCCTAAACGAATTAATTGTCCTACCATCGTAAGGTTCAAGACAACGCTACGCTTCAAGGTAGGTAATACATAAAAACAAAGAATCAAATGGACTATCCAAGCTATCAGCCGACCTATTATTAAAATACCCACTACGGGTAAGAGACTATGCGAAAAAGGCAAAACAAGGAGAGGACCTAAAAACGTAAACATCCCCATGGGAATACGGACGAGGTTTGTGAGTCCGAAACGCTGATACGCCTCTAATAGGCCACGTAGACCAGCGGTGCTTATCACAACAGGAATAGAGAGTGCGAGAAGATAAAAGGCATTCAGTGTTTCAGGCTGCAAAGCCTTAGGGATTTTAAGGACATATTGCACCAGCCATGGAGAAAGCAGACTTACGACTAACGTACCAATCAAGCCCATAATTAGCATAAGAATTAGGCTGGTCCAAACTAAAGCTGGTATTTCTACCTCTTGCCGAGCACCCAATTTTTTGGCAACCAATTGTGTCAGCGCACGACCAAGCCCAAGGTCAAACAGGCTGAAATACCCTATAACTACCCACGCCAAGGTCAGTACTCCAAAACGATCCGTGCCTAATTCCTTAATAAGCAATGGAATCACAAAAATTGCCACCACCAAAGGTGCAACCTGGCCACCCAGATTCCAAACTGTATTGCGCGCTAGCAAGCGCCCATGTGTCAACTTATCCAGAGTACTCATTTCAGTTCCAGTTATCACCCCCGCCCTGCCCTCCCCCTCAAGGGAGGGGGTGAAAAAAGGAAATTCCTAAGAAATTAAATTAAAGGATGGGTTAGAAGTGAGAAAGTTCTTTTTGGCAGGTAAGATTTAAAATTCTCAAGTAATGTTGGAAAGGATTTTGGATTGTGACTTTTAGAAGGTTAAGTAACAATATATTTCTAAGTCCTATCTGCCATCAACTCAATATATAAAGATTCCATATCGTTCAGGAGCCGCTCTTCAGTGAACCGATCTCTCACAAAGCGCAAAGCATTCTCTGTAAGGTCTTTTTTTTCATTGTTACCGGCGTTTACTAAAAACTTCAATCCTTTTGCAAAACCTAAGGCATCATTTTTTTGGCAAAGAATGCCCCGTTCACATACCGCAAAACCGTCTGATTGGGGAATGCCATTCTTCGGACCTAACAGGTCCAGAACTCCGCCCGCATCAGTGGCAATAACCGGGACCGAAGATGCCATGGCCTCAATAATCGATACAGGTGTCCCTTCATTTTGGGAAGTCAGGGCAAGGATATCTAGGTCAGCATAAACTGAAGGCACATCCACTATCCAGCCACAAAACCTAACATAAGCAGACATCCCATGTGTTTCACAATACATCTCCAGCTTATTTCTCAGTTCCCCATCACCCACGATTAAGAACTTTACCTTAATTTCAGGATTCAGTTTAATGAATATTTTGGCCGACTTGAGGAACATAATATGGCTCTTTATAGGTGCCAACCTCCCGATAATCCCGATAAGAAATGTGTCATCGTCTATCCCTATGCTTTTTCTATATTGACCTCGCAATACTTTGCCCCTTAAAAAAGGCTTAAGATCAAATCCCAAACCTATTGTCTTTAATTTGTCAGGTGGAGCAATATAGTATTTCTCTGCCAGCTCCCTCTTCTGGCTTTCACTGATTGCAATGATCACGTCTGTAACCTTCGCCAAAAGACGCTCAATAAAAGCGAACAAAAACGATTTCGACCTACTAAAATAGCCCTCAAAAATGTGCCCATGAAATGTATGGGCCATTTTTACGTTCCGCCCACTTAAAAGATTATACAGAATAACAACAATTCTCGCACTAGTTCCGGCTTTAGCTGTGTGTGTATGAACAATATCCGGTTTTTCTCGGCGCAATATTTTAAGAATCTGGAGTAATGCACTCAAATCCATTTTGAAACTAATCTCCCTTTGGAGTTCAGGAATGATGATCGGTTTATTATCCAGAGAATCAAAAAGATAGCTCATGTCCCCTTCCTGGGGAGAAATTTTGCCAGTCACAAGGATAGATTTGAACCTGTCTCCGTCCAGACCCTTCGTCAACAAATAGACATGAATGGCAGGCCCCCCTATATTAAGGCGAGCAATCATTCGTAAGATTTTAATCTTTCTTCCATTTCCGGTTGTTAGCGCCGCTGCTTTTTGCACTGCTGCAAAACCCTGTCGCCTGCAAAAAACACGCAACCCATTTGAAGCAAGCGTAAAAGAAACACGTAGGGAAAGACCGGAAATGACAATAGGCTTCAAAAACCAAAGGAAAGGTTTATTGTATTTCTGAAAAAGCCAATAGATGCTCTTATGAAATTCAAATATTGATCTGAATAAAAGCTGCTCACTACTTACCCCAACATAATGAATAATAGAAGCCTTTGGAAAATAGGACACCTTCCACCCTTTTTGCAACATACGCCTGCACCAATCGGCATCCTCCCAATACATGAAGAAATGTTCATCCATGAGACCCACATCCTCTATGGCCTTTCTGCGAATCAGCATGCAGGCACCCGAAACCCAATCCACCTCAATGGGGGTCCTACCGTCGCACCTTGTTGTCAGGATATTGGCGAGTGTTATTCTATTATTTGGAAAAATTCTGGTAAGGAGGGAATTTCGCCCGAACAAAGCTGTTAGAAAGGTTGGGAAGGCCCTCGCCGAACCCTGAACAGAACCATCATTATTGAGAATTCTTGGGCCAAGGACCCCAACTTCCTGATTCTCTTCCATGTATACTATAGCTGATCTAAATAAACCATCTCTAACGGTAGTATCAGGGTTCAAGAGAATTATATAGGGCGCATTACCTTGCTTTAAACCTCTATTAACGGCCTTAGAAAAGCCAATATTATATCTGTTCTTAGTTAGGATTACCTGAGGGAAGGCTGAGGACACACGTTCTACATTGTCCTTAGAGGCATTATCTTGAACAAAGATCTTAACAAGGAGTTCCTGGAATGAATTATAAATAGATCCAAGGCAGCGCAATAGATGATCAGTGCTATTATAATTCACTATGACGATGTCCACCAAATTTCTCAATCTTTCCCCTTTTTCCTTTCCTTTCATTTCTCTGATATTCCAATTCTCTGCCGTTACTTTTAAATCTTAACATTTTTTTCTACACTTGTCTATCAACTTTTTCGTAAACGTCTAGTCAATCGTGGGAAAAGAAATTCTTTGTCCAAGAGCTTCCAGATATAATCATTATCCACTCTCCTATTCCTTTGAATCTGCCCTCGCTTTTTTAATACACTCCTCAAACCCTTCAATGCATCCCATTTTGCTTTAATAAATTCTCTTCCAAGACCGTTAGCGATAAAGTAGCAAAAGGCAGCTATATCATAGATAGCATGGAACCAGATGGTTTTAAGTATCAAACTCGTAGGCATATTTTTTACATAAACCCACTCCAAATTACGGTGGCTGTAGTATACAGATATAGGCGAATCATAGACGAGGCTACTGCTGGCCTTATGATACACAAGGGCTTCAGGAACGTACAAACACCTATAACCTCTTAATTGTGCCCTGAAGCTGAGATCCACATCTTCATAAAGTATAAAAAAGTCTTTATCAAAAAAGCCTATGTCGCGAAATACTTGGATGCGAAAAAAAGCAGAACCTGCACATGTCCCGAAAATCCATTCCTGCCTATTATAACTATTGGCGGACAAACCCCGCCCACGCAAAAGGCCAGCCCCTGCCTTAGTATAAGAATCGCCAGCCCGATCGATGGTTGTTGGCTCGTCTTGAAACAACATTTTCGAAGCAGCAAATCCTGCTTTTTGATTACGCTCAAGTGCATCCACTAAAATATTAAGCCAAAAAGGGTCTGGAATTGCATCATTATTAAGTAATGCAACATATTTGCTTTTTATATTTTTAAGCACCAAATTATTTGCAGCTGAAAAGCCAAGATTCTCAGGAAGGGAAATGGTCTTAACTTCAGGGTAATTATTATTAACAAAATTAATTGATCCGTCATTTGAACCGTTATCTACCAATACAACTGAAAATCTATTATAGATTTGATCCCTAAGACCATCCAAACATTTCGATAGGAACTTTTTCCCATTCCAGTTTACTACAACAACTGTTACATTCATTTAATTAGTATCAAGCACTTTCGGACGCCATTCGATTTCACCTCTTCTGCCGGCACGTCCGCAAAGCCCATGCAACACTCCCTTTACAATCTGGAGAAAGCTGCTCAGTCTCCTCTTTTCATATAATAATATAAGACACATAATCTTAAAAAGCACCATCCTATTATGTCTATACCATTCGGCTTGTGTCTCTTTATAAACCTTGTGGAGAAGAAAAGCATTTCGGAATTGATAATATCGCCGAATAGGATCGTGGTGCGTAGGGTGTACATTTTCTCCAAAAATATTGTGTTCTTTAATATTACCGATACTATGTATTAATATTGCATCACGAACCTGTACTATATCGTATCCTCTACTTTTCAGCCTAAGACAATATTCAATGTCAACATAATCAATACATAAATTATCATCAAAATATCCTACCGCCTCAAATGCCCGTTTAGAAATTAGGCTACCAGAAGTTATGACATGGCTAACGACTTCCAATGGTTTTTTATCGTTAATCGTTGAGGATACAAAAGAACAGTTGGGAAATATTATCTTAGGCCCCATAACCATTAACTGTTCTGTTTTCGGATATTTCTCACAAGCCTCTAACATCTTCTTTACCATATTTGGCTGAGGGATACTATCCTGATCAAATAAGATAATCCATGGATATTCATATTCTAATCCTTTTCTGACACCTTGATTTAAGGCAGTGGCAACGCCCAAGTTAATTGTGTTCTTGATCAACTCAATGTTTACCACCCCCTGTAAGGTAATATCAAGATCTTGTGAGGTTAAGGTCGACCCGTTATCAACGATTATGACCTGCTTTGCCTGCTCTGCAATAATTCTCAATCTTTCCAAAAAGCCAGGGTCAGGGGAATAGGTAACAACCACCGCACAGACATTGTCAATGTTAAAACTCATTTAAAATACTCTGAAAAACTATAAACTAAGTACGATAGCCGTCTGGATGATTTCTGTGCCATTTCCAGGCAGTCTCAATAATCATATCAAGATCAGAGAATCGGGGTTTCCATCCCAGCTCTTTGATTGCCTTTTCACTTGACCCTATCAGCACTGCAGGGTCTCCAATTCTTCTTTTAGTAATCTTTGAAGCAATCGGCTTTCCTGTTATTCTATTTGCCGTTTCTACTACTTCTTTTACTGAGTAGCCATTGCCATTTCCTAAATTATATTCCCCGTCGCCAACATTATTGATAAGCCTCTCCATGGCCAGTAAATGGGCCTGGGCCAAATCATCGATATGAATATAGTCACGGATACATGTGCCATCCCTTGTTGGATAGTCATCTCCAAAAATATGTAAAACTTCTTTCTGCCCAAGTGCTGTTTGAAGGACAAGAGGAATGAGATGGGTCTCTGGCTTATGGTCCTCTCCTAATTCGCCATCAGGGTCTGCCCCTGCTGCATTAAAATAACGGAGAGATACATATTTTAAATCATAGGCAATCCTGAAATCTCGCAAAATCTGTTCCACCATGAGTTTGCTTCTGCCATAGGGATTAATCGGATTTTGAGGATGCTGTTCTGTGATGGGGATTTCAACCGGTTCCCCGTATGTTGCACAGGAAGATGAAAATATGAAATTGGAAATATTTTTCTCAACCATCATCTCAAGCAGCCCTATGGTTGCTGCAACATTATTACGGTAGTATTTCCCAGGATCTGTAATTGATTCACCTACATAGCAAAATGCAGCAAAATGCATTACTGTTGAAATTTCATATTCTGAAAAAATATGACTTAATAAATTACGATCGGCCATGGAGCCTTTAAAAAAAGGACCCCATCTTACTGATTCTCTATGACCGTATATAAGATTATCAAGGACAATTGGTTGATAACCACTTTTTGCCAGGTATTTGCACATATAGGAGGCAATATATCCTGCCCCACCTATTACTAATATATTTATCATAAATTAATTAATGTACTTTCCCCAATTTGTTCTCCCAAGTTTTACAACGATATAACTGCATAAGCCCTCTTTGTGGAGAGATATAGATAAGCTTATAGTTCTTTTTGAGTTGGTATAGGATAGATCCTGACCTCGCTGCTTTAGTATCAATCTGTTCTTTGCGAATGCCCCATATTAATACATAGTCAACATGTCCCCCTGTCCTCTGCGGATACGTAATGAAATCTACCCAAGGAGGTTTATCATCCATCTTACCCTTAGTGACGATTTGGATGTATGGATTAAGATTGGGTCGATAAAGGATTGGGAAATATCCTGTATTGGCTTCGTAGTTATTGAGGGTAACTACATTCTTTTGTGCAGCTATGTGGCCAGCTGCATGGAGAAAAGGCATGATTTTAAGTGAGATAAGTCGACCATCAGGTGTGCGTCCCTTTTTTGAAAAACATATGGGAAGGAGTGTTGTATTTGACTCGATGAGGTTAGTTCCAGAGAGATACTCCTCTATATAGTTATTAAGTTCAGCATATTTAGTAATATGAAGTCCAAGTACTATCACGGAAATTCCTACTGATACAATATAAATTATTTTTTTCACATTAATATGATAGGATTGTGCACCAAACCACAGAATCATAGCAAGAAATGGGTAAAAGTTCAGGCGTTGTTTTATAAATTCACCTCCGTACATACCGTTAGTGGAAATGATATAAGTATTGGGAGCCAGAAAATAAATAGCAGTATACGCAACAACGATGATAAAGATTCCATCCCATGGGTTCTTCTCATGTCGGACTACCTTAGAAATAATATGATATATAAATATCGCTGTAAAGAAAACAACGATTGCTTTAGAAAGCAAGCCTTCTGTTTTGCTGTATGAAACAATTGATGAAATGTTGATTAGGTCTTCCAGCATAGTCCAGAATGGAGGTGATGGAGCTACTCCTGTTTTTCTCTGATATAGAAATATTATAACAAATACAAATGCAGGCAAAAATGCATAGATTGGCATAAGCGCTCGTTTCTTAAAGCCTCTCCATAAAGCCTGGAGGTCTAACTGTTGCTTGCGCTTTTTTGTAGAAAGATAAAAAAGGTCATAAAATGCCAACCATAGTGTCATAAGTATAATTGCCGTATATGCCATCATTAGTGAAACTATATGAAAAAGATACAGTAACAGCAACAAGAAGGCCAGTATTATTATTTTACGAATTGATAACCTGTCTTGATTCTTAACCCAATAGCCAACAACAAAAAAACAGACAGGAATGCTATATGAAAAACTATAAAATCCCATATGTAACACATAGTTGTAAATGAATGGAAATGCAAGAATAGATAGAAATTCTGCGCCAGGGTGGATTGCTCGAAGCACATAGCGAATTGAAATCGGGAAAAGAATAATGTATCCGCTTAAAAATATTTTTTCCGCTACTAATATTGGCACAATATACATCAAAGCAGCCAAAATTAGATGTCCAAACCATGTAGGTTCTATATTCTTATTTAAGACGTAGTACTCGCGAAATACTGAATGGGCTGGATTATTGTATCCCAAGATGATATTCGCGTTGTTGATATGACAAGGGCCATCCTGTGAAGGGAAGTACTCAAAGGCCCAAACGGGGATGAGATGGACAATGATAAACAAGAAAAAAAAGATACTTTCATATTTCCTTAACAACCCGCGAAAATGTTTCCATAATCTGAAATAAGACAAAACAGTGCCTTATCCACCTTTAGCAAGAGAATAGGCTTCAAAAGGATCTTTTAAGAACCAGTGAATCCATGATATTTCAAAAACAGAGAGTATACCGACAAGATTAACCAGAAATATTACATAAATAATGAAGAATTTTTCACTAAAAAGACGTTCTGGATTTTGGGTTGGTGAATTATGCTTCATGCCGATGTATAAATACCATGTAAAAAGAATAACAAAAAATGGCAGGCTCAAAAGTAACTCAATGCGGTGTTTAATTAGAAATACACCTAAGAAAAAGAAAGAGCAGATAGCATAGAAAAAAGATGCAATTAACAAATTATCATTGTTATAAAAATTAAACGATTGACGGTATAAATGAGCTTTTTCTCCCTTTTTGCAATAGTTGATGAATCGTAATTCTGCATAGCGTTTAACAGCCATAAGAAAAGCACCCCCCATCCAAAATCCCATCACCAAACTAGATGGAGGCATAGGATAGCTGGTTACCACAAACCAACCAAGTGCCAACCGTATAGGATTATTGAATGATTCGGATAAAACATCAAGATAAACTTTGTCCTTTGTGCGTAAGGGTCTTACATTGTAAATTATACCCATGAATAAAAAAATAACTGCGGTCGCAAGGAAATATGGTGAAATAAGCGTAGCAAAACCTAGGCCAGCAACTGAAAAAATAGCGTATTCAACATATACGAATGGCGATTTTATCTTGCCATTAACTGATGGGCGATTCTTTTTTACTGGATGGAAACGATCAGTTTCTGCATCCAGCCATTCATTGATAACATAGTTTGCAGATGAAATTAAACAGGTACTACTTATACCGAATAACAGTGGCCATATAAATTGATAGACTGGAGTATGAGTAAGAAGTGCAGCAATCAGTGTCCCAGGCAAAACAAAGATGTTTTTAAACCAATGATCAAAGCGAGCAATAGTTAAATAGTTTCCAAGATTCATTATTTTGCATGTAATCATTATTTTCACTCTCTCTTTTCCAATACCACTCTAATAGCATAAATAGGTTTATTCTGTGCTTCATGGTACGTTCGGGCCTGTAGTTCCGCTATCAAACCAAGAGTTACAAATTGTAGCCCTATGAATATCAATAGAATTGCCAAAAGTAATAAAGGGCGATTCGCTAATGGCACCCCGAATAATTGCCGCTGTATTGTCAAATATATTGCAATTACAAACCCAATTATGCCAGAACAAAACCCTAATAATCCAAAAACTTGAATCGGACGAGTAGCATAACTCAAAAGAAATTTAACTGTGATCAGATCCAAAATAACCCTTATTGTGCGGGAAATACCATACTTGGACTTTCCATATTTTCTCGCTCGGTGATTTACCTTCACCTCACAAATCGATATCCCCATTCCACTGGCAATGGCAGGTATGAACCTATGCATCTCTCCATAAAGTCTGATATTCTTTGTGATTTCCTTCCTGAAAGCCTTCAATGTACAGCCATAATCATGGAGTGTTACACGAGTGATAAGAGATATTATCTTGTTTGCAATAATGGACGGAAGCCTGCGAGTAAGAAAAGGATCCTTTCGATTAAACCGCCATCCATTCACCAGATCATAACCTTCATTTAATTTTTCCAGCAGTTTTGGAATATCCTGGGGATCATTCTGCAAATCTGCGTCTAATGTGACAATAATATCTCCCCCGGCATGATCAAAACCTGCAGATAATGCAGCAGTTTGACCGAAATTTTTTCGAAAACTGATTACTTTAACCCTTGAATCATCTTTTTGTATCTTTGACAAAATCTCAAAAGTTCGATCAGTACTTCCATCGTCTACAAAAATAATTTCAAATTCCTGATCCAACTTATTCAACATATCTAACAATTCCTGATATAGGACATCAATATTCCTTTCTTCATTGAACAGAGGGACTACTACTGATAGATTCAACCTTTTTTCTCCTATAAAATAAATTTGTTATCAAATGGTCATTCGTTGTGCTCCTTCAACCTTACCTTTACAAAAACAATACCAACCCCGATAATGAAAATGACAAAAAAGCCAAATGCAAAGAACCTCTCTTCCAAAGATGTGCTCAGCATTACATAACTAAAACCCACCAAAGGATAAAGTCCCGTTCTTACAATAAATTTAAGGGATTCATGATTGGCAATAATATTTGCAATTAAAGGAGACGTTCTATAATAGAACTCAACAAACCTCTTTCCCCACCCGCTAACCATTAAGTATCTGTCCCTGAACTCCTTCAACACTATTACGTTCGGCCCGAATGAAGAACCATAAGCAGCAGTAGCAATAAAACAACCTCCTCCACCTCCACCGTCGTCTCCGCCAGGTGAAGTTGGTTCTTGTGGTGATTCTGAAATTGTTTCATACCATCTTTGTGCCATGACCTGATATCCGCCTTCATTAGGATGAATACCATCATCTGAACATGAATTCCAACGACCGTCAAATGCCGAATATTGATCAGATAATGAAATTCCCCTTTGATTAGCTATATCTCTTATTCCAGGGTTATATATATTTGGTATTTCATCAACATAGCCACCTTTATTGCTACTTTTCTTCATAGGAGGTAGTGTAGCGATAATCGGTTTGACATCATAGTTAATACAGTAATCAACCATTATGCCTAAATTATATAAGGTCGTTTCATATGAAACACCATCTAAAATATCATTTGTCCCTTCTAAAAGCAGCACATAATCCAATGAATATGTATTGAGTTTTGTTACAAGTCTGTTTACTCCATTGCTCGTTCTTTCTCCTGATTTACCGTGGTTAAGTACTTGTGATGGCCATAAATTTGCATCAATAAAACCCTCTAATTCCGGCTCATATCCCTTTGCCGTAGTCCCATCGGAACGTATAACTCCCCTTGTAATACTATCACCAAATCCAAGATAAACTATATCGCCTGAATCTTGCCTAAGAACCTTGACCGAATCCATATCCAAATCATCATTGCTCACTGATTCTGTAATTATTTCCTTCAGCGGGATTGATTGGATTCCCCGCCCATCTTCAATATGAATAGATGCCGTGCCTGCATCATCTAAAAAATCAGGAAGATCGGGGATTGATTCATATAAATTACTACTTTCTGTCTCAATTTCCTCATCCCATCCTGTCCCATTCCATTTACTGGAATAATTCCTATATTTTTCGCCGTCATAACCTGACCATTCGACACATGGGATGCCCTCTTTATTTATTTTAATAACAGGCATAATATCTGGCAATGAATCATCTTTATTTACTCGTAGAGGCGCGTCCCAATCATACCCATTCCATCTCGTGAAGAAAATATCATCATCTTGTCCGTCAAATCCAGCCCAGACAATCCATGGAACATTTTGGTCATCCACAACAATGGAAGATGCCGTATTTGACGATAAATTTGTTGATATCTGGGTCGGAGGTGACCATGTCTTTCCATCATAATTGCTATACATTAGATGGCTTTTGGAAACACTAATCGCTGTCCATACAACCCAAGTGATATTGTCTGTTCCAGAACTAATGCTTGGAGAAATGTTTCTAAAACCTTTATTTGATAATTGAACCTTTTGGGTCCAAAGATTTCCTTCAAGACGACTATAATAGATTTCATAATTCTCACCATCAGATTCTGACCAAACTAATTCAGCCTTTATGTTACCATCACCTTCCTGATCCCCAGCACTAGCATAACTCATCCCAAATATAATAGACAAACAAAATGCACTAATTAAATAACCAATAATAGTATTAAGATAATGTTTTCCCAATTTTCTTATCCTCATTAAATTGAATTATTGAATTGATATTAAAACCTACTTTTCTGGCATGGACACAACATCTACTGTTTTACAAATTGAATCAACTGATAAAATCTTTTTCCACCACCTGTAAGAATACCTCTCCATAAAATCTCCCACTCTTACTTCATGTTTCCCCGGAATATCTAATCTGAGATTAGAAAACCTGATCTTCTTTGGGGAATTGGTATTCAACCATACATATTCCGTTGAAAATAATTTTGAATCAATGAATAGTTCCACCTTGCTAAGGCCACTTTTTTTAGTTGCTAAATGAACCGTTACAGAAAAAAGTTCATTAACTCGCACTTTTTCTTTAGACAACTTGATCTGTTCGTATTGGGCTTCAACAACTGGGAAGTCTGAAGAGTTATACACAAACACATCTTTGACGTCCTTTAAGATAATTGGAGATTCATTTTCAGAAGCACGTTCTGCCTTAAAATTATCGATTATTAACCCTTCTACATCACTGCAAACCACCGCTGGCCTCAAATCTTCCTTTTCAAAGCCAGCTTCTACATTATGAAACTCTAATCCCCTAACGTGGCGACAATAAAAACCATAAGAAGGCATCCAACCGAACATGGTAGCCTCAGGATAGGCCTTCTCCTTCTCAGGGGGCACTATTTTTGCGTCTTCCTTTGTGCCCCCTCCCTTACACTTAATCCTTATATTACTTAATCTAACATTTTCAATCGGATGGCCTGGAATCCCACTTATAACGGATCCACACCCTGGCCAGGCCCTTTCTACCAAAATATTACTTAAGTCGATATTCCTCACTTTCCCAACAGGAGGATTGTTAGGACCCCTTCCTCTATTCCCCAACCTTATAAATATCGGAGGATTATGTATATCTCTCATTGAAATATTGGAAATGGTAATATTCTCCATTGTCCCACCATCTACTATTTCCAAAGCAAGCCCCACACAGTTATCGAAAATGCAGTTCGAAATGACTATATTTTTAAATCCCCCATTTGACTCTGTGCCAAATTTTATTCTCCCGCACTTTTGGTATTTACTTTCGAGAAAAGTTCCGTCTAACATTGTACCTACCTTGTAACCACTCACCATACAATTCGTGATCGTAACATCTTCGGTTGCACGTATAAACCCTAATGCATAACTGCTTTTAAGACATATTGCATCATCGCGTGGGGAATTTATTGTACAATTAGAAATCATAACATTCCTGCAGCAATCAATATTTATGCCATCCCGGTTAGTATCAATTTTGACTCTATCAATGGTTAGATTATCGCAGCCAGTAGTCAGTATCGCAAAATGACCCGCATTCTTTATTGTAATGTCTGTAATTGATATATTCTTACATAACTTCAAACCGATAGTCTTATTACCGCCACCAGGAGGAGGAATACCTGTAACCATACCACCTCCATCGATGATACCATTACCTATTACTGCAATATTTTTAAGATTCACTCCCCAAATAAGGCTGTTTTTCCAATGACTATGACCGAAATCTTGAAATGCCCTGAAAGGCAGCTTCTCAGGCAGATTATAAGCATTTATATTGTTGGGAGCACCCAAAATGGTCGCGCCTGCATCGATATACACCGTTATATTGCTCTTGAATTCTATTGAACCTGATAAGTATATGCCTGCAGGAAAATATACAGTCCCTCCTCCAGATGAACTGCATGTCTTTATTGCCCTATTAATGCCTGCTGTGTCAAGGGTTAATCCATCACCCACAACCCCATAATTTTTTACATTGAATACATTTGACATCCTCGCTATAGCAGTTATTCCCACTGCTAACAGCAAAATGAACATAATAGCCAGGATTATGCCAACTTTTCTGATTTTTATACCTCCTTTGGGCTTTTTCGTTATTATGGACATAGTTTCTACAGTATTTTCTTCGTTGTTAAAGCTTCTCGCAATGACACCTTGATACACTTGCGAAATTCGGGATCACTCCTTAACTTCATGTCTCAAGCTCAATTCATTTCGCTTATGAAAGTATTTATTTGAGACCAAAAGGATTAACATAAAGGGAATCATGATTATAAACTCAAGAGAGATAACATATAAATTATGAGTTGAAAAAACTCCTTCTAAGAACTCTCCTATTGTTGCGTGATCCAATGATGAATGGCTTACCCCCGGTAAAAGCGGGAATATATAGTATTTATTAGATAGAGGCCAAAAGAGCGGGATTCCAAGTGGCGGTCTACTATCAAAGGATAAATAATCTAAAAATATATGAGAACTATAGAGACTAAAAAATAAAAGGAAATCTCTCCTAATATGTTGATGATGCTTGCGGTTAATAATAAATGCCAAAATAAGCGAAAATAGGATACCTGCACCGAGGCTATGGCTTATTCCATGATGGAATAGATTTGGCTTACCTATTAGTAATCCTGGCAAAAAATCGAGGTCAGGTGCATTAGCAATAAAAATATAGAAAAATAAAAGTTTTACATTTTGAGGTTTCAGCGTTTTAAACTTATAGGAAGAGATAACATATCCAGCCAAACTATGTCCGAATGGAGACGACATTTAATCAGTCTTTTTTTAGCTAAACAGTTACAATTTTGGAATTAAGGAATTCCTTGATAGAGTCTCTATCTTGGTTTTCGATATACATGCGATACCAGACTTCAGCATTACATAGGAGCCACAGTCTATTTCCATGATCGGCCTTTTTATTAAGGTGTGCATATAATAATTTTTCAATAGCTGATTGATTCAAATATCCATCCCTAACTAAGCGGGAATTATTCAAAAAGATTTTGTATAAGAATCTAAATTCACCTGCCAACATATATGGGAGAGCAGAAGAAAACCCCTGTTTTTTCTTTGAAATTAGTTCCGGCGGAAGATACTTTTTCGCCAACTCCACCTGAATATATCTCCGTTTAGTTCCTCGAACCTTAAAACTGGGCGGTATAGAGGCACAGAATTCTGCCAACCTGTGGTCCAAAAACGGTGACCGAGATTCCAGGCTATGTGCCATAGTCATCCTATCCAGAATCATGTTTGGATGGTCTGGCATTCGTGTCATGCAATCAACATAAAGCATCTTGTCAATAAGCTCGACTGCATTGTTACTATCAAAATAATCCCTAAGACAAGCCTCAGGGTCAAATAGCCCGACATTTTTTCGAAACTTATCAGTATAGAGATTCTGCTTATAGCCATCTGAAAAGTAAAAATAGCTTAGGCTTTTAGCATAACGTTCCCCTCCATGACCAAAAGACATTTGGTGCATCCATCTAAGTCTATGGCTAAAACTTCGATACCAAAAACCTTCAGGCACCAGATTGATTAATCTTTCAAGGATATTCTTACGAAGAACATCAGGAAGAAGCGCATAATAATCTACAAGAACATTTCCATAATAGCGATCGTACCCACCAAACAATTCGTCTCCGCCATCACCTCCCAAAACAACTTTTACGCCTTTACTTGCTAACTCTGAAATATAGTACATACAGACTGAAAGCGGGTCAGAAGGCTCATCAAGGTGCCAGACTAAATCTGGCAACGTACGAACCAAAGATGGAACAATTGTAAGTTCGTGATGATCAGTTTCATACTTGTTGGAAACCATTCTGGCATAGGAAATCTCACTATAGTCCTCATAGGGCACATCACCCGAAAAAGTCTTTATTGGCTCATTAGCGAACCTGCTCATCATTGCCACAACGAGGCTGGAATCCATACCACCACTTAAAAAAGCGCCAACAGGAACATCGCTCACAAGATGATACTCAATCGTAGATTCAAGTTGTTTTTCCAACTCTATTAAGGTCTCAGTAAAATCACTGTAAAGCTTTGGTTCATATTTTAGATCCCAGTATCGCTTTATTTTTAATCTGCCATCCTGAAATGTAAGTAAATGCCCAGGTGCAAGCTTTCTAATCTTGCGGAACATCGAACGAGGAGGAGTTATGATTCTAATAGTTAGATACTCATATAAAGCCTCACAATCAAGTTCTCGCAATTTCGGTTTTAATGCCAGTAAAGATTTTATTTCAGATGCGAAAGCAAAGTCATCTCCCTCATGATAGTAATATAGTGGCTTCTGTCCAAGATGGTCTCTTGCCATAAACAGCTTCTTGTTCTTCAAATCCCAAATAGCAAATGCAAACATGCCGCGCAGGTATTTTACACATTCTTCACCCTTTTCTTCATAAAGGTGTAATATTACTTCAGTATCACTTTTTGTTTTGAAATTATGTCTCTCATCCAGATCTTTTTTAATTTCCTTAAAGTTATAAATCTCCCCATTATATGTAATCCAGAGAGTGCCATCTTCATTTGACATAGGCTGTTGACCAGTCTCAAGGTCAATAATTGAAAGTCTCTGATGCCCTAAGCCAGCCACATGATTTGGCGCCACATAAATACCTGACTCGTCCGGTCCTCGATGGCTTAAAACAGTTGCCATCCGCTGTATTTCCTCGCGAGTAACCCCTGAGAGGTCTATCTTTCCACAAATTCCACACATATTTTTATAAGTAGGTCCATGATTACTTTGTATTGACTGTCTGAGTTTTAGTATCCAAGATATTCAGAATACCCCTAATGTGTTGGTAAGCATCACGGGCAACTGGGTCTTTGCCATAACCAGAAAAGACAAGATACAAAGTTGAACCATCTGGACTAATCCACTTGGTCGGAAAGGTTGCAAAAAACATATGCTTGCTTCCCATCCATGAATCAGTATATTCTACAGTTGTCCAAGGACCCCATGGCTCAGGGGCGTCAAAAACTCCCAAGCCTCCATATGGGTGTGTAGGCCTCTTGTGTGGTATTACAGCTAAATACCGCCCTATCCCTGGATTATAGCTCACTGATGGTATAAAAACACCGCCCCGTTGATCTAAAAATACTAGTTCCCGTTGAGAAACGTCTTTCGTCCAAAGGGGGCTTCCCATGGTATCATTCCCTTTAAAGAACTCATATGCAGCACGATTCTTGATTCGATCTTTAGGTACTCTAGACAGGTTTACTTTTGTATAAGGACCTTTAGGTCCATTGGATGCATCATACGCATAGACATAGACATATTTATCCCGTGCCCCAGCATAGTCACATCCAAAATTAAGGAAAGTAGGTGAACTAAAGCCGTCTGTATAGCGAAAAAATACTTCACTTAACTGCCAGGTTTTCCCATGATCGTGTGACCAGGCAAGCCTTGTTTGTTTATTGGCTTCCCAGGTCGAACCAGATCCTACCCACATATAGAGAGTTTTGTTTACTGATAGTATTCCGTATGATTTTCCCCCGAACGTTGCCTTTACTTCTGAATTTTTGCCTCCAGAGATATTGTGTGCTACAAAATTCTGTGGAGAGCCCTCTATGCGTCCCACACCAAGGCTAACACGTCCATCAGTGTTACTACCTCCAAATCCACCTCCATCGCCCCATACCGTATATAAATTACCATCATCGGCCCAAGTTATAGGAAAGTTGTCGCTTCCCAAAGCTTTGCGAACAATAGTGGTGGGATGATCCCAGGTTATGCCTTTTATCAGAGGGCTTGGAGGATAAGGTGATTCTGATGCAAAAAGATACTGCGGCACATTATGCAAGCTAAACAAGACAAAAGCAATTAACAATATTAATCCAAAATAATTTCCTGTTTGCTTATCTCTCATTACCTAATTTTGAACTTTGTTTGGATCCTTTTTTTATTCTAATATTAAACAAATAAATTATTGCACCAATTAAACTAAAAATCAAAATTGCAATTCGAGGCAGAAAAGAAATAAGTAAAGCAGATTCTGGTTTAATCCCAATTTTACTAAAAAAAAGAAAGAAAGCACCCTCCTGAAGACCAATCCCATTCACAGATATCGGTATTAAGGCAATAAAAGCAATCAATGGGACTGCAAAACCTAACTGTAAAATATTTATCTTCTCGTTTGCAGAAAGAGCAAAGAGATACATTGCTATAGTATTTATTATAAAAAAAATAAACGACAAGGCCAAACATGATATGACTATTTTTTTATGTATTCTATGTATATTGATGCTTTCTTTGAAATCTTCAATAAACTGGACAATCTTGGGGAATTTGGAAACTAACTGTAACTTCTTTATTCTTAAGATAACTTTGTATAAGACATAAGTCAATATTAAGATACCTAAGCCATATACGACAAGCAAATAGAACTGATTTTGTTCCAGAATAGGTTTAGCCATAAATAAATCACATGTGCCAAAAAGTAGTACCATAAAAAACAACATCACCAAGCCTGTTAATCTTTCCATTATTATGGAGGATATAGCCCCACTTTTGAACACAGAATCTTTCATTGTCTTTTGGACCTTAAATACATCACCACCAATAGAACCTGGGGCAAAATTATTGAAAAATAGTGACATGTAGGTAATCGCTACAATATACCGTAATGACAATTTTGCCCCTTGAATATCTAATAACAATTGCCACTTGTATGATCTTATTAGAATAGTTAAAGAACCTATTATTACAGCAATTATAAAAAGAGAAATATCTATTTGACTAACAGCTCTAAGCAAGGATTCTATGTCAGCTTTGAATAATAAAAACAGAATTAATCCAATGCTAATTATAAATTTTATTATATGAAGGGCCTTTTTTTTTGACATTATTGATATCCTTCATTTAATTCAAAAATTAAAATCCGAACAATTCTTCGTAAACTCTGATAGTCTCTCTGGCACAACGATCCCATGAGAACAATTTGACCTTTTGTAATCCTCTTAGTGCTAATGACTGCATAAGCTCTTCAGAACTGATAACTTTTACTATTGCCTCAGCAATTTCAGATACGCTATTTGGATCTACTCTAATCGTTGAGCCTTCTACAACCTCATCTATATCTGCGATATTCGAAGTAATGACTGGCAAACCACAAGCCATCGCTTCTAACAACACAATGCCCCAATTTTCATAGTTTGTAGGAAATAGAAATAAATCGGCAAGATTATATATATACGGTACATCAGCTGATGGAATATGTCCCAGAAACATAACGTTATTGTCAATACCAAGGTCTTGTACCAAATCAAAAATCTTCTGAAAATATGAACCGCACTTGCCTCCAACAATTACTAATTTATGTCTAATATCAAATAAACCCTTTGCTTTATCATAGGCCTTTATTAGCATTTCTAAATTTTTTTGAGGATGCATTCGCCCCAAAAAAAGGATAAAATGATTAGTTAGATCATATTTTTCCTTTACTCTTTTGAGATTAACTTGATCCTTTATTACCCGAAAGCGTTCATCACCGGCAAGATTTACAACTCGAAATTTTGATTCCGAGGCACCAAGGTTCTTGACAAAAAAATCTCTTTCAGCATCTGCTGTAGCTATTATCCGATCATATTTTTTTATTGCCATTCTATAAGAAAATTTCCAATAAATACGATCATACCATTTATAGAAATCAGGAAACCTATAGAGCATAGGCCCACCATGGAATGTAAGGACCTTTTTCGCCTTTAAATTATATGCTGTTACATGTTTGAAAGAATGATAAACATCAACTTCTTTGTCATCAAGAATTTTTGGAAGTGTTGTATTGCTCCAAATCATCCAATATAAGGGATTAAATGAGGGGACTGTTATTTCATTAATGTCTTCAAATCCCCAATCTTTCAATTTTTGATCTGTAATAACCATATACTCATTAAGGTTATCAATTTTTAGTAGACTTTTGAGTAAGGAGGTACCGTAGGTAAAAATACCTTTATGACTAAGGCTTCGAGCATCTATACAAATCCTCATCTCTCAACTCCATCATTGAAAATGTTTATTCAACGGTAGGGTCATCAGTACGCAAGTTCTTTATCTTGGCAGGTACTCCAAAGGCAATAGCGTTGTCGGGAATATTTTTTATTACTACTGCTCCTGCTCCAATTACGGCACAAGTACCTATCCTTACACCATCCAGCACCATAACACCAGTACCCAGCCAGGTCTTTTTGCCAATCGTGATTGGGCCACGTGAATAAATACCCTGATCCATAACAGCTTCGTCTAAATCATTATAATGGTACAATCCTGCACTAATACAACAGCCACCAGCAAGCAGCACGGCCTCACCTAATTCCACACCAGACATAGAAACAATGGAAGAGTTGCTGCCTATACTGGTTCGTTTTCTAAGGTGAATCGGACCGGCCTTAGCCTGAAGCATACAATTGCGGTTAATAATGACATTATCCTCCAAAATTACTCCACTATGTCCTGAACCACGGCCATCAATGAGGCAATTATCATCAATTGTTACGTAATCTCCCAATTCAATCTTGTCTGGATGGCGAATCACAACGTTACGCCCAATAATAAGCCCTTTACCACTCCTTCTAAAGAGTAGTGGGTAGAATTTCTTACGAAGATAGAAGCCAATACCACCAGGAATAGGAGCTAAACAGCTCGTTATAATTTCATACAGAATAAAACGTGAGATGCTTACTTTCCCTACCGTAAGGTCCACATAAGTCTTAAATGGTGACCCTTGCCCTTTAGCAAGTTTTTCTCGTATCGAATTACCTTTTTCTATTTCCTTCATTTAATATCTCTTCTTGCAAATAGCTGCTATTTTTTTTGTGAATATTTTGTTCGATTTGCCATATATTAGAAAACTAACTCTAAAGAACATCGTGTACAATTTATCTAAAATAATGCCAATGTAATTTAAAGGATTTTCATAAAAAATATATAGTTTGAGTGGAATGATATTTATTTCCTTAAAATTTGAATATTCCAAAATCTGTCTCAGACTATAGTCGGTAAAAAGAACATAGTGATCAATATTCTGGGTAAGGCTCTCGGCACCGGTTATTGGATTTGCACCATTTAATGAATGTATAATTAACACTCCATCTTTATTTAAATTATCCCAACATAGTTTCAAAAATATCAATATCTCCTCTTTTGTAATATGGTTAATCTCCTGCTCGGCAACAATTACATCAAAATACTCATTCTGTTTCTCAAGGAAATCAAAGGCATTTTTCACCTCGCAATTAAGACTTCTTTTCTTTGCATATTCTATCTTGTCTGGATCAGAATCAATTCCCATTACATGATTAAATCCCTCTTTTTTCAATAATTCCACAAAGTATCCGGGGCCACAACTTACTACAAGAATATTCGCTTCTTTATTCTTTGGAATATATCTCAGATAATTCCTTTTATAAAACTTATAGAATGACATATAACCTTTTTCTATATCATCCGGAGCCTCCCAAAAAGAATCAAATGGTTCCATCTTTGCAGTTAGTTTCATGCTACAATTTTCCTCCTTTTGTTGAAGGTTATTCCTTTATCTCATACTCCGGAACTCGGTCACTTCCAAAACCTGTCCCTTAGTTTCATATATTTTTCAAAAACATCTGCAGGTGAAATATCTTTAATGCACTTTCTCTCATATAAGCATTTGGGGAACTCTCCTAAGCGTCCGTAATTTACACAGGGAACACAGAAATAGTCTTTTCTTAAACCAATATGATTGTCTCCAGGAGGTTTGAAGCGTTCCATAACACCAGGCCCCCAAAGGGATATTGTATTGCAACCCATTGCCGCTGCCATATAAATAATCCCACCGTCACATGCAATCAGTACTTTGCATGCTTTTAATATTCCTAATGCCTCTATGAAAGTTGTCTTCCCTATCAAGTTTATGACTCTTCTTTGTTCTTTTAAATGCAGCAGAACTTCATTGGCATCTTGAATATCTGAAGGAGCACCCAATAACAATATTATTGCTGCCTCGTCCTCCTGTTGAATCAACTCAATCAATGAGGAAAAATTTGACATAATCCAACGGTGATGTTCTTTTAATACACCAGGAACTATCGTGACGATAATGTCATTTACTGAATTAATGTTATAAGATTGTAATATTGATCTTGCCCTTTCTAACGTGTTGTCTGGCAATGTAAAGCTAATATCAGTAGCCTCACTTTGTGATACATTTATATCCAACACATTTAACTGCCGGATCATGTTCAATGATTCATAACATTTTTCATTAGCATATGTAACAAAATGGGTATATAGGACTCGCCTAATATTGGTATCAAATCCGATTCGGATATTGGCCCCTGACAGATAGGTTATTATTGAACTCATCTTTCTAAATGGTTCCAAGTCAAAAACTACGTCGAATTGATTACTAACAAGTTTAAACAAATTTTTTGGCAAACTGGCTAAGCTATCAATCACAATAAGCTCATTGAAAAGTGATAGCTGATGGAAAACTGCACTGTTTTTCTCTACACACATCAAGGTAATTTTATTTTTAGGGAATTCTTTTCTTAGTACTTTTAAGAACGGGATACACATAATTCCATCCCCAAGTCCTCCAGGGCGAATCACCAGGAAGCTTTCAGACCCATCCAACTTCGGCCAATAGTCTTGTTTATTAGTTTTCCGCAGTTTTGATAAGAATACAATAAAGAAAAAAATGGCTTGGAAGAAGGTCTTATCAAGAAAGATAAGGAGATGACGGCTCATATTATATTAGTTTTACTTTATAACGAACTTAGTTTATATTGAAAATCACATATTAGGAAATTATTCTACAGATAGCCGGTTTCTCTATACCATCCAATAGTTTCTCTGACTCCCTGACTAAATCCGGTCTCAGGAACAAAATCAAATGTCTTAAAAGCCTCTTCATGCGAGAATACAAAGCTCTTTTTAAAAAAATCCATCCTTCTTCGGTGCAGAGGGGGTTGAATTCCAAGCGGCTTAAATATTTTTTCAGTGATCGTTGCCAGAGCTAAGAACAAAGAAAGCGGAACATGATACCTTGGTATTCTTGTGCCCAATTGTTTGGCGATTTCTTCAACCATGTCATTGGTTGTAAGAGGCTCTTTTCCAGCAAGAACAAAAATCCTTCCTTTCGCGTCTTTTGATGCTGCGGCCAAAAAAAGTCCATAAATCAGATCATCGACATATATTAAATGGTGCATATTCTTTCCATTGCCGATCACAAAAAAGATTTTGTTCTTTACTCCCTTGAAGAGTTTCAGAAGCCTTCGATCTCCAGGGCCATATGTTTCTGAAATGCGAATTATCACCAGAGGAATTTTTTCACGGTATGATAGTACTAATTTTTCTCCCTCTAATTTTGTAATGCCATAAATATTATTTGGCTGTAAAGGCGATTGTTCATCTATGTTTCCCTCCAATGAAGCTCCGTAAACCCCAATAGTGCTTCCATGTACAAAGCATTTCACACCTGTACTAACGCTGGCTTCAAGAATGTTCTTTGTACCTGTGACATTCACATCCCAAAAAACCTGGTCTGGTACGTTGGCTTCATGCTGGGCAGCCGCAAGGTGATAAACAACGTCAATGCCCTGAAGAAGACTAAATATTTTTTTTCTATCTGTTATAGATGCCAATATGACTTCTGTGCCTTTTTCTTCTATCAGTTTCCTGTTTTCCGATTCCGCTGGATTATTCACTTGCCCCAATACTTTAACAAAATCCCCTCTCTCAAGACAGCTCAAAGCCAATCTGGATCCAATAAACCCTGTTCCTCCAGTAATCAATACTCTCATTTTTACCATCCTTTTACTGATTTTTACACAGTAGATACGCACGGGCTTACACCCGTGGTACTAATATATAAAGATATAAAGCGTGGCTTTGAGGTCACGCCCATAGTTCTCTGCCTGTTTTTGATATAAAAGACATAATTGCCCGCAGTATTATCTTCACTTATTTATTTGGTTACTTTTGCTTAAAAATGGAAAAGCAGACATAACTTCATCGATTTCTCTTTGAATCCTGTCATTGTTCCAACCCATTTCCAAAGCCACCAACTCAGCACACGCATTTATTGCATCTTCTCCAGGAAATCCACCGGTACCAAGATCTGTCCTTCTGAATACAACATCAACCAATTTCTGAGCCATCTCCTCCCGAACAGCATGAATGACTTCAGCCCCAATAACCTTTGATTTGCCCACTGTCCGAGCCCAAGATGGGTTTTCATCAACATATTTCAATACTTCTTGATATTCAGAACCGTAGTTATGTGCCAATGAATGTACCACCTCAGCGCTTAATACTGGAGAATGGCTCTTAATAGCCTTGTTGAGGAACTCTTTGAAGCAGCCTATTTTGCCACCATAGATAGGAGTTGTTGAAGTTTTCGATCTCGAGGAATTCCTTCCCAGCTTTTTGAAAACAAGATCAATAGCCTTCTCGGCCATGCCTCTGGCTGTCGTAGCCCGAACACCAATAAGAGTCAACAACCCTTCCACATGATGTTTCTTAGCGTGATCGATAAACAAAGAGCGTTTTCCGAATCTAAGATCCGTCTCACTTGGATCATTTTCACCAAATAGTGTTAACCCTGCATTGACCATGGATATATCTTTCATGGTAATTCCAAGAGGAGGATATGCTTCATTTATCTCATCAATGTAAGCTTGAAGCTCCTTTTGGGTGACAGTGAATTCATCTGGTCCTTTATCATGGACTAAGTGCCAAACACCAACAAGAGTATAGTCGCGCCAAGGCACAAGAAAGATATGACGGCCTTCTCTGCTTATAATTGCATCTGGATCCTTGCTCTTGATCATACAGGCAAAAGCATACTTTTTGCTGATACGACTTGAAACAACAAAGCCTACATCTCTCGAAAAATGAGGTTTGGGACGTAACCGAATGTCCATCCCAACTCTTAATAGCCGATCAGCCCATGGTCCAGCAGTATTAAGAACTGTTTTTCCACGGATTTCAAGATATTCTCCAGACAAAACATCTCGCACTTTTACACCAAATACTCGACCGGAGTTTTGAAGAAAATTTGTTACCTCTAAATAATTCCCAATGTCGGCTCCTGCAATAACCGCAGATCTCAAAAATGCGAGTGAAAGCCTGGGAGGATTATAAAACTGACCGTCAAAGAAAATGCATCCCCCTGTAAGTTTCTCCTTTTTTATCTCCGGGAAAATACTTAAACACTCTTCTCGAGAAATTAGACGCCCCCATGGAATACGCCTTTCTGGATCCCTCAGATCTTTATTTCGATCAAATGTAATAAGATCATAAAGGATCATACCCATGCCCAATACTTCCTTGCCTATCATCATATGTCCATAAGTGGGCATAAGTATAGGAAGTGGCTGAACGAGATGTGGAGCGATACAAAGGAGCGCTGTGCGCTCCCTACATGATTCACGAACACGATACAAATCCACGTGTTGGAGATAACGTATCCCCCCATGAACCACCTTCAAATGGTTTGAAGATGTTGCACAGCAAAAATCCCCCCGTTCGACAAGTGCTACCGATAGTCCACGAGATACTGCATCCCAGGCCGCACAAGACCCAAAGGCTCCAGCGCCTATAATCACCAGATCATATTCTCTACCTGACAGTGCTGATAAATTTCTTATCATAAAATCTCCATGAAACAAAAAATAAATTAATTATTTTATCCTTTTGGAATGCGCCCCAACGCTGTAATAACGAAACTGTAAGAAGATAGACAGAAGAATATTATTGTATAATAATTTAATATTCTGGTACCTATCTTTCCCTTAATTCTATCAAACAAAAAACAAAACATTATAACAATTGGAAATAAATATCTCCCCTGAGCTTGAAAATCAACTACCCATGAATGATATAACGATGCTAATATCAGCAATATTGATAAAGATAATACTAATAAAGATAAAAGACGTTCTCTAATTGGAAAATGTTTAAATGTTACAAATATTAATGTAATAATAAAAGATATATAAGCTAACAAATAAATTTTATAAAAAGCTGCTTTAGAATATATGTTCAAATACCCATAATTACCAACAAAGCTATCAAAAGTACGAGTATGCCAATTCCATTTCCAACTTGTAATTAATTCTGTAAATTTAACACCTTTTTCTTTCAAATGATAAGCATAATACTTCTTTTCTGGAGCAGCATTGCTTTTGAATTGCTCCCTTTTGTATTTTTCTAATATTTTAGTTTTTGATGGAATATCAAAATCGTTTATCATTTGATTGTAATACATTCTCCCACTAAATATCAGTACTGAAATAATAACAACAATACAATACTTCAGCAATAGATGTTTCTTATGCATAGAGAATATCATATCTAAGAACAAATATGCACAAATAAAAGCCCATATAGAATAATAATTCTTTTTGGAAATTAGCAATATCCCAAGTAATATTCCAAACCAAATTGCTCCATATAGCGATTTAACATGTTCCTTTGAATTTATGAATTCATTAAATATGCTTCTTTTAAATGCTATTTGATAAAATAGCAAAAAAGATATAAACAATGGGAAAGCATCATCATTAATATAACTAAAAATATACCAAATCTGAGGAGAAATGAAAACAAAGATAGATACATAATTCATTTCTGCCCTGCTTAAAACTAAGGCTCCAATTATCATGAAAAGCATTACATCAAATAAGCGAACACAAATAATTCTATTATTTATAACAAAATTTAATAAATTGGCTATTTTTCCAGCTAAAAGATATAAAGGTGTGAGGCTATATAATCTGGAAACACCATATGCTGAATATGTACCCTCGACACGTTTATCTCCTATGGCAGGTGGCATCCAATAATCAAAATAGTACTCAGCAGCCTTAAAATGAACCCTTTCATCAGGATGAGAATAATTTGTACTTACAAATGCCATTATTAAGATTAATGATAGAACAAATAACAACATTGCAATAATTGTATATCTATAATAGGATTCACGGAATAACGTACTATTTACAATCACTAAAAATACAATTGTTGCAATAGAAATAAGCGCACTAAATACAAAAGCAGATAAAATAATCTTTACGAAGCTTTTCAGATCAAATGATGGATTAAGAAGTGACATAGCCAAATATGGGTCTTTACCTCCAGATTCAATTATCATTTGATTATTATCATAGGTTACGCTTTTAACATCGTTAAGTGGAATGAACTTCTCAAAATCACTTTTTTTATCGAAAATAATTGGTTTGAAATATTTGTCTTTAATTACTATTTTGTTAATAGCAATTCTTCCTTCACTAATTAGTGGATCTATACGAAATTCATGAATATTCTTAAAGAGTAAATTTAAACTAACTCTGTATCTATACTTATCCTTATAAATTGGAAATTTAATCTTTCTGGATTCATGATAATATGATCCTTTTTCACCCCAATAAATCGAAAAGGAATTATTCGAATCCGTGTTCAATTCAATTTCAATGCTAATTTTGGATAGATTATGGACAAAACTAATCGCAAAGAGTATTATTAAAATCCATTTGTATTGAATAAGAATAGCTATAATGCGGTTAAATAATCTATTCATATTATACTTACCTGGCACCATTCACTCACCTAATAGCAATATCTTCCCCATAAAATTTCAGATTGGGGTTAAAATATGGGTCTCCATTATTCATTAAGTGCTTCCACTTTCCATAAATTATTTCTTGCTCATTTTTTAATCTCTTCTTCTTTTCAGAATTATTCTTATGGACCATATTTTTTGATTCATGATGGTAAAGCTCAGAATAAGGAGTGTATACAACTAGGTATCCTTTTTCTCTAATCTTTAAACAATAATCAATATCACTATATGCAGGGCTAAAGTATTCATCAAATCCGCCAACCTCTTCAAAAATAGCCTTCTTGGTCATCATACACACTGAGGACACGGCACTGAGGTTCTGAATTATTTTCATCCTGCGAAAATAGCCATGTGAATCCTTTCTTATATATTTAGGACAAAATATTTTCATATCCCCATGTTCCACAATCAGACCAGCATGATGAATTTTATTATTTGGGTAGTATAATAATGCACCTACAACACCAATATCATCCCTTTGTGCAAATTCAAGCATTGTATATAACCAATCATGAGAAATTATTTCTATATCATTATCCAGAAATACAATATATTCTGAGTCTATCTTAGTAATATGGTCATTAATTACATGCCTTTTATTTTCTTTCTCACATTCAACGACAGATACTTCCCCAGATTCGGTAATATTAGCATAATATCTCCAAGTATCTGATTCAACACTACCTGTATCAATCACAACAATCGAATAGTTCTTATAAGAAGATAGTCGGTAAATTGAATTTATACATCTCTTCAATATTTTGATGTCATCTTTATTATGAATCAAAATACATATTTCTGGGCAACTATTAGTATTATATTTGACACGATACGTACCGATCATCTCACCATCAAGCACTTCTCCATCTAATTCAAGCCTTTTAATGTGATCTAATAAGGCCTTTTTTGCGCTATCATAGGCATACAACTTTGCTTCACTGTCTTTAGCAGCCGAACCTTCAATACACCTCCAATGGTAAAGCACCTTGGGAATATGCACAATATTTTCTGTTTTTTCAACCACACGCAGAAATAAGTCATAATCTTGGGACCCTTCATACCCTTCACGAAATTCTCCTAAATCCTGAACAATATCTCTCCTTATTACCGCAAAATGAGTGATATAATTGCAACTTCGCAATGTATCCGGAGACCAATCTGGTTTGAAAAACGGGGTATGCCTGATACCTTTCTCACTAATTTTATCCTCATCACTATAAATAAAATCTGTTTCTCTTTTCTCATTTAGTACCTTTACAATCTCATAAAGTGCATCCTCACTCAGTTCATCATCATTGTCTAACAATCCAATAAACTCTCCGGTAGCTAATGATAGTGCTTCATTGGAAGCGCCTACTATGCCTTTGTTAAATGGTAAATAGTTAACCCTAATTCTTTTATCCTTTGTTGAATATTTCCTCAACAAATCTTTTAAATACTTTTTAGTCGATCCATCATCAGAAATGCATAATTCCCAGTTATAATAAATTTGATTCAATACTGAACTAATAGCCTTCTCCAGCCATATCTGTTCTACGTTATATACCGGCATAATAATGCTTATCTTAGGTCTATATTTGAACCCCGCGACTTCTTTCTTTATTTGTTCTGAACTTTCTTCTGTTAATTTATTTTTTTCAATCCATCTTACGTATCCCTTTTCAACACCTCTCAAATAGCCCCACACCTTAAAAATAAAAGTTCCAAAACCTTCACTATTAATTGTCAGCAATGCCCTTTTAATCAAACTACTCATTCTATTATTACCGCTCAAATTTTTCCTAAGGTTAGAAATTGCTTCGTTTCTTTCGCAATGACAAAAAAAATTATTTTGCAAAAAATTCAGCCTGCTTTATGCTCAACAACTGTAAGGCCACCGATATAAAACCTATTGTGATATGAATATTTCTTATTCGAAATGGATACTTCTTTGAAGGGAAAAATTGTCAAGCGTGAGAAAAAGGTTTTTTCAATTCACGGGGAGAAAAATCTTCTTTATCAAGAGTTAGATTGGGATTATAATAAGGGTCACCATTAGCAATTATAGCTTGCCACCGGTTTCTAAAATATTCTTTTTCTTTTTCAAGTCTTGCTCTTTTTACAAGATTATTCTCATAGCCCCTGCTTATGGATTCATGATGATAAAGTTCTGCATAAGGCGTAAAAACAATCAAATATCCTTTTTCTCTAACCCTCAAACAATAATCTATATCATTGTAGGCATGAGTCAAATACTCATCAAAACCACCAAGTTCTTTGAATATTGATTTCTTTGTCATCATACAAGCCCCAGTTACAGCGCTAAGATTTTGAATTGTCTTTAACCTTCCAAAATGACCTCCAGAATCTCGAGGCATATATCGATGCGAATGTGCAGCTACACCACCAAGGCCTATTATGACACCTGCATGTTGAACTGTATTGTCTGGATAATAAAGCACTGGACCAACAACACCGACATCTTCTCTTTGCGAATGTTCAAGCATATATTCAATCCAATCGGAATTTATGACCTCAATATCACTATTCATAAACAAAATATGTTCACCTTTCGCTAAATCAGCACCATAGTTATTTATCTTTGAAAAATTGAAGGGGATATTATATTGATAACATGCGAAACGCTTATCTGCTTCTCTCAAATTACTTATTACGTCATATGTTTCTCTTTCTTTACTATTGTTATCAATGCCAATAATTTCAATGTCTTGATAGTCAGTTTTAGACAAAATACTTTCAATACATTTCTTAAGAAATTCAGATCCATCTCTAAAAGGAATAATTATGCTAATTAAAGGTTGATTGAAAAGATCTCTCTTAACATGATAATAAAATTTACTGTAACCATGCAAAACCTTGCCCTTTATTTTTCTTCTATTCAATGCTGCTTCCAGTGCTATCTTACCTGCATTATCAGGATCATATTTTGATTCAGGGTTTACTCTTATTGATGTAGGTATCTTTCGCCAACGATACAAAACTTTAGGAATATGGTATATTTTATCGCTTTTTTCAACAAGCTTTAAGATTAAGTCATAATCCTGTGCACCATCATATTTTGAATTGAAACCTCCAATTTCATTAAATAATGATTTATTAATTACTAACATATGAGTAATATAGTTGTGTGATAATAATAAATCGGTTGAAAAATCAGGTTTAAAATGGGCTGCGATAGTCTTCCCTCTACTATCTATTATAGCTTCATCAGAATAGAGGACATCAGGTGAATATTCATCTATTGCTTTGAAGACTTCATACAAAGCCTCATTTGTCAGTTCATCATCATGGTCCAAAAATCCAATATATTGACCCTTCACCAAGGAAACGCCCTCATTCAAAGCCTCTGATACTCCTCTATTTTCTTTTAAAAACCTAATTTTAATTCTAGGATCTTCCTCTGTATATTTTTCCAAAATGCCTTTTATGTGAGATTTAGTACTCCCGTCATCAATCAAACATAACTCCCAATTGTCATATATTTGGTTCAAAACCGAACGAATACATTTTTCCAAAAAAAGTTCATCAATATTGTAAACCGGAGTGATAATGCTTATTTTTAGTGTATCCAGCTGGTTAGGTCGCCTTCCTTCTTTGGCACCAACCCACAAATAATGTGCCAAAGGATTCATCTTTGATCTTGCCACATCTCGATTGCGGTCTAAATAGTATGAGGTATTAAAGAATGGGTTGGGATTTATTCCATCTCTAAAACCAATTTTCATATAATGTGCCAAAGGATTCACTTCTGATTCAGCAATATCAGGATTCTCATCCAGATAATAAGATGTATCAAACAAAGGGTTAGGATCTCTCCCCTCTCTGAAACCAATACTGAGATAATGTAGCAAAGGATTAATGCCTAATTCTTCTATGTCTGGATTCTGGTCCATATAATATGAAGTATCAAATAATGGGTTGGGATCTCTCCCTTCCTTAAAACCAATCTCAATGTAATGTGCAAGAGGATTCATCCCTGATTCAACAACATCAGGATTCTCATCCAGATAATAAGATGTATCAAATAATGGGTTAGGATCTCTCTTTTCCTTGGCACCTGATGCAACATAATGTACCAAAGGGTTCGCCTTTAATTTCTTAACGTCAAGGTAATGACTAAGATAATATTCTGTATCGAATAAACCTGATTTTTCAATTAACCTGTATTCCCGGTTAAAAATAAAATAAATTGCTGTTTTCAATTTTCTTTTCAAACTCTTATCAGCCATGGTCATCCATCTTATTGGTGCTGTGAGTTTCCATGATCTTGATTTCAATATAGCATCATAGGAAAGCTTTTCAATATCTAATCGCATTTGCAGAGAGTCAATTCGACTGCGTAATTTGTTAATCATTTCCTCATTCGCCTTCATCTGTTGGGATTGCTCCATTAGAGATTCATCTTTATATTTCAATAGATAGCTGAATGATTCTTTCCCAATAGCAACGTATTTCAGGTTAACTATGATCTTTTTTATTTTATCTTTGGGGAAATCCAGATGAATCTGAGGATCATTAGTTGCGAATATAAAATTTCCGTCTTCCTGGTGAAAAGCATTACTTTCATAATCATCTAATTCATAAGAAGAATTATCATCCCTGACAATTGAAATATTATTAATGTGTAATACACAATAATCATTGATTGGATCAAAGCGAATTTTCCTTATATTACTGAAATCATTTAAATCAAATTCGAGTCTTTTCTCATCGCCAATTATTATTTGTGATACAGCCTGTTTTTCGTTAAATCCAAACCCTGTATCAATATAGAGTCGTGCAACTTTATGTACAATATTGAGTTCAGCAATATTTTTATATAATTTCTTGTGATTAATATATGCATGAAGCCTCATAAAAAACTGCTCGTTTTCTGTCATTTTATTACGCATAGAAGTTTCAGTAATTCTATAATAAAATAATATCTTTGGAATTCGATACACCTTCAACCCAAGCTCAATTAATGAAAGCCAAAAATCCCAGTCTTCCCATCCGTATACCATGTTAATATTATATCCACCTACCTTCTCCCAATGTTCTTTCCTAAAGAATGCGGAAGCAAATATAATATTACCTATCAATAATGTTTCTAATGAATATTTAGGCAAAACCAATATTCCATCTTTTGACCCGAAATGAACTGCTTCGCAGTAAACAATACCTATGTCCGGATATTCAGCTAAGATTTTGACTGCTTCTTCCAAATATTCCTTTCCGATTTTGTCATCAGAATCCAGAGGTAAAATATACTCTCCCTTTGCTTCTTTAATGCCTCTGTTCCTCGCTGAGGCCAAGCCCTGATTATCAGTGTGAATAACTCTCGTTTTCGGTTTTTGGTAATTGTGCAATAACTTTTTTGTAAAATCTTCTGTCGAACCATCATCCACAATGATAATCTCGAAATCCTGGTAGATTTGATTCAAAACCGATTCAACGGTTTCGTCGAGATATTTCCCTTGGTTATAACAAGGTATAACAACGCTTACTTTCGGCATTTTGCCCATCATATTGAAATTCATCCCTCACGGAGAAATCTTCTCTGTCAATAGTCAGATTAGGGTTGTAATAAGGATCTCCTGCATCCAATACATTTTCCCACTTCTTTTTAAAATATCGTATTTCCTTTTCAAATCTTTCCTTTTGTTCCTCTATGACTTCATAACCCCTGCTTAAAGACTCATGATGATGAAGCTCTGCATAAGGAGTATAAATCACTAAATATCCCTTTTCTCTCATCTTCAGGCAATAATCAACATCATTAAAGGCATGACTCATATTCTCATCAAAACCTCCGATCTCTTCGAAGATCGATTTCTTGGTCATCATACAAGCGCCGGTGACAGCGCTGACATTTTGAACCGTCTTTAGCCTACCAAAATAACCTCCGGAATCCTTAGTATAATATTTATGTGAATGTCCAGCTACCCCTTTAATCCCGATAATAATGCCAGCATGCTGAACCGTATCATTGGAATAGTATAACAGAGCACCAACAGCACCAACATCTTCTCTTTGCCCAAATCCTAACATTTCCTCTATCCAATCAGGAGAAATTACCTCTGTATCATTATTTAGAAGAACTAAAAATTCGGAATTTGCCTTACTGACTGCATAGTTATTAATAGCAGAAAAGTTAAAGGGCCTATCATACTCCAAAATAGATATTTTAGGATTATCCTTCAGAGAATTATAATATTCGAATGTTTCCCTTTCGACACTGCTATTATCAACTATCATAATTGAATAGTTGTTATAAGAACTGCGCCGCAATATTGAACCAATGCATGTTCTTAAGACATCAACCCTGTCTTTTGTCGGGATAATAATGCATACTTTCGGAAAACCATTAATACGATATTTAATATGATAAGTCCCCTTTAACTGACCATCAACCACCTGTCCATACAAACCAATCTTATGAATATGATCTTTCAAAGCCTTTTTGTCATTTTCATACTTCTCAGTTTTTTCTACCTTACCTTCTTCAGCTAAATCTTCAACGAATCTTCGATGGTAAAGCACCTTGGGAATATGTGCGATCTTTTCAGTTTTTTCCATAATCCGCAAAAATAGGTCATAATCCTCCGAGCCATGGTAACCTGGGCGAAATCCATCAACACTATCTACAACCTTTTTTCTAATAACAACAAAACCACGCATATAATTGTAGCTCCGCAGCATATCCGGAGACCAATCCGGTTTAAAAAAGGGATCACGACTAACACCTTCAACTGTAATTTCGTCATCGTCACTGTAAATAAAATCGATTTCCTTTTCCTCATTTAATATCTTCACAACTTCATAAAGCGCATTGTTACTTAGTTCATCCCCTATTTCCATGAAACTTATAAACTCACCAGTAGTTAAGGATAGGGCTCCATTTAAAGCCTTTGCTACACCTTGCTCTTTTTCAAATAATTTTACCTTTACCCTGCAATCCTTTCTCGAATATTTTTCTATAATTCGATTTATATCATCTCTTGTGCTTCCATCATCAACTAAGCATAGTTCCCAATTGTCATATGTCTGTTGCAAAATAGAATGAAAATATTTATGCAGAAATGATTTATCGATATTGTAGACTGGTGTAATAATACTTATTTTTGGAGCATAATGAATATTATCAATCAGTGGATTAGGGTGTCTTCTTCCATCTCTGATTCCATCATTGATATAATGTATCAAAGGATTTATGCCTGATTCCGCTACATCTGGATTCTGGCGCAGATAATATGATGAATCAAAGAATAGATTGGGGTCTCTTCCTTCCCTGGCACCAATGTCAATATAATGCAGTAAAGGATTTATATCTGATTCTATGATAACTGGATTCTGTTCCAAATAATATAATGAATCAAATAATGGGTGTGGGTCTCTCCTCTGACTGGCTCCAATACTCATATAATGCACCAAAGGATCAATTCCTTTTTCTATTACATCTGGATTCTGTTCCATATAATATGAGGTACCAAATAATGGGAATGGATCCCTCTCTTGTTTGACTCCAATATTCATATAGTGCAATAATGGATTCATGCCAGATCCAGCTACATCAGGATTCTGTTCCATGTAATATGACGTATCGAATAATGGATTTGGATCTCTCCCCTCCCTGAAACCAATCTCAACATAATGCGCAAGAGGATTAATCCCAGATCCAGCTACATCAGGATTCTGTTCCATGTAATATGACGTATCGAATAATGGATTTGGATCTCTCCCCTCCCTGAAACCAATCTTGACATAATGTACAAGGGGATTGACATTTGAATTTTTTACGTCATGGTATTTTTCAAGATAATACTGTGTATCAAACAAACCTGATTCTTCAATCAATTTGCATTCTCTCTTAAAAATAAAATAAAGTGCTGTTTTAACTTTGCGTTCCAAATTCATAACATTCACAAAAATCCACATTAATGGTTTTGTAATAGTCCATGATCTTGAGTTAAACAATTCATCACGAAAGATCTTTTCAGATTCTAACTGCACATGCAATTCCTTAATTCGGTTATGCAAACCTTTAATACTTTCGTCCCTCTTATGAACATCTTCCATCTGATTTTGGACACTCTTAGCATACTTTTTGACTATACCATGAAGATGTTCAACATGCTCAAGTTCTTCCCTAATTTTGATATCCCGCCACTTGATTTCCCGCCTTTGCTCCATTTGTATCTGATCTTGATATTCCACAAGATAATTGATTGAATCTTCTCCAATAACAATGTATTCAAGATTAATAATAACCTTTTGAATTGCATTCTCAGAAATATTTAATGATATCTGAGGATGATTGGTTATAAATACTAAAGTATTGCCTCTTCGATGTGTCGCATTTGTTTGGAAATATCCTAACTCATAGGACGAATTATCTCTTATGACAATTTCAATACTATTAATGTGCAACACACAACAATCATTGATTGGATCAAAGCGAAGCGTCTTTATCCAAGTAAAACTACTTAAATCAAACTCAAGCCTCGTCTCATCAGAAACTATTGTTTGGGATATAACTTGTTTCTCGCTAAAACCAAATCCCGTATCAATGTATAGTTTCGCTACCTTCTGTGTTATACTATGGTACACGATAAATAATCGCTTCCGTATTTTCAAATACCTTTTCAAATCTGGGATCATTTTCCAGATCACGGACAAAATAGGTCGGATAGACAAATTCGATAATCTTTGAATCTTCTTTTGCAATCAGATGCTTTAAGATAACAATGGCTCCAACACCAAATTTATGTAGCATTTGAATCCGTCCATCATTATCCAATTTCCAGAAACTATCCAAAAGACCATCCAAATACCATTCATGCGGTACAGGTAACAATGGATATTTACTTCCTGGAGGACACATGAATATCAACGGTGGGGAAGGTGGATTTTGCTCAAGATACTGAATCGTTTCTCTAATTTCGGGTGTAACGGGTACACGATAAATAATTACTCCCGCATTTTCAAATACCTTTTCAAATCTGGGATCATTTTCCAGATCACGGACAAAACGTTTCGGATAGACACCTAAATTTGTAATCTTTGAATCTACCTCTGCAATCAGATGTTTTTTGATAACTATAGCTCCAACACCGAATCTGTATAGCATTCGAATACGATCATCATTATCCAATTTCCAGAATTTACGCAAAAGATAATCTAAATACCATTCATGCTCTATGGGAAATAAACGGTAATTTCCTTCAGGATACATGAATATCAGCCGGGGAAAGGGTGGATTCTGCTTTAGGTATTGAATGGCTTCTCTTATTTCGGGTGTCACGCGTCTGAGTTTATAGGTTTTGAACAGGACATATCCACTTTGCAGGATGGCCAGGGAAGCAATTAGTGCAATGAATAATTTCGGCTTAGGAAGAGGAAGACGCACTGCCTTTTCAACAACCGGAAGGACCACAAATGGCAAGCCAGGAAGAAAAAAACGGGCATCGGGGGCAGTACGTAGAAAGTAGGCAGCCATTATCATGTATGACAGCCCAATGAACCAGAGCCACCAACCGGAATCTATCGGTTCAAATGAACACTTCATTCCCATTCTTGAACAAACCATCGACACTACACCAGCCAAAATGATAATCCAAAGAATCGAACCTCCATAAACCAGATAATTCTCAGGCAGCCTGAGATCGCCGGGATGATTCGCAATAATCTCCACCTCATAAGGAGTTACCTCATAAGGATTTACTGGTTTCAAGCCATGAAACGAATCTGACTGTTCCTGCTGTGTCAGTTTCTTTGTCTTGGATGTGTTCACCCTAACTTGATTTCGATCCTTCAAAGAGAATGCCCTCTTAGCAGACTTGACAACTTCTTCAAGTTTCTCTTCAGGATAAAAGCCGGAACCACTATATGTCTTGATTGCCCGTCCTATCCCCCACATAGATCCTAAAACGATCAGACCGGAACAGATTAATACCAACCCAGATCGAAGCCACCCGTTAGCTTTGACTTCCCAGATAATCATTAAAACAAAAAAGGCCGGGAGGAAGAGCATTGCCGTTTCTTTGAATCCTATAGCTAAGCACATAAACAGGCTACCTGCCAGCCAGCGTCGCTTGCGTAGCAGATAAAATACCGTCAATACTTGGGCGGTCATTGGAACATCTTGATAAAATATCACCGAAAATATCAGACACACCGGCAGAGAAGCAAGCACCAGAATGTAAATAATGGCCGATCGGGTCTCAATTCCACGTCGTGATTTGGAAAAGAGATATGCAACTATAAGGAGCTGAACCAAAAAAATAGATTGATATATCTGAACAGCGCAAAATGCCCCCCCTGTCAGTCTATAAACTATAGCGCCTAAATAGTGCCACAGAAAGGTATGTGGATAGCGCCGTACTTCTGTCTCGCCATATTCAGTTGGAATCTCTGCATAAAAATTCGGCTGGGAAAGAAAAGAGGACTGCTTGGTAAGCATAAAAAAATGAGTTACCTCGTCCCCTATCATAGCCTGTGGAGTGAGCAAACCAATCACTAAGACAGATATGAACGCTAATAATATAATCAGAACAACAGCAACCTGGGTACCCTTGAATCGGCGTAACAAACTGTGGCCTGCAGACAAATGTTCGTCGCTATCCGGAGTCATTGGTTCAGGCAGTATAGCCGGTTGTGATTGGGTTTTATTAGTTTCGGATTTCGCGGGGTTGAGTTGCCGGGTCAATTCCGCAATACGTTCTTCCAGAATAGCACAACGTTGTGCAATCCGGGTTTGTTTTTTTTGAAAACCGGAGAGGGCGATTGAAAAATGAAAGCCTATTAATAGAAGAAAAGTGAAGACAATACCTACAACTGATGTAACGTATTCAGCTCCCAAGACCAAACTAAAAAAACCAAGCACTTGTGGCAAAAAAGCGGTCAACAGGATAATCAGCCCTGTTGCAATCCACAGCAAGGCATAGCGTTCCTGCAAGTGTTGTCTTCGTACAGCTTCAACTGTAATAACAAGAACTACAAAACTCAAAATACTCATTAAAATACGTATTCTTATCAGAAAACCGGTGGCAGCAAGTGCGTGGAGAACCCGCGGTTCAATAGCAAAAGCGATCATCAGCAGGCCGATCAAAAGGCCAATAGAAGCTTGTAATATCCTGATGCGTCGATCCCAAATGGCTATGACAATCAACACGCAAATCAAGGTGCCAAGGAAAGCTACAACAATGCGCGGAGCAGTGACTCCTGCCCATCGGGAGATAAAATTCAAGATAAACCCAACAAAATCGGGCAAATTCATAGGATATCCTTCACATTGGTACTTTCAAATCGAGGATTAATCGGCCGGATACGATCCATTAATAAGGCCAAGCCCACTTTTATCGCATAATAGAAAGTTCCCCATATATGGATTGATGATCGACCGGTTGTGCGGGGTCGAAACATTATCGGCTCTTCGCGAAAGCTATAACCATGCCTTCTCATCAAAGCAATAGCTTCCGGTTCCGGATACTCGGTGGGGTATTCGTGGGCAAAATAATAAAGGAGTTTTCGATTGATTATCCAAAACCCAGAAGCAGGATCTGTAACTCTACTTCTACAAATAATTGATAGAAAAACAGCCAAAAGCTTAATTCCAATCCATCTCAAAGGAGTACTTGCGTAAGAACGATCACCAATAAAACGAGATCCGATAATTAAATCTGCTTCCCCTTTTTTTATCGCAGCAATGAGTTTGGGTATTTCTGATGGGGGATGCTGACCATCGCCGTCAATTCTAACTACAAGTTGGTATCCTTGTTCATAAGCATACTTAAGGCCAACTTGCACAGCGCCTCCAACCCCTAAATTACAGGGCAAATCAAGCACAATAGCACTTTTCATACGTGCTAAGGCTGCGGTGTTATCGGCTGAGCCATCATTAATCACAATCACATCCAAAAAAGGCACATGCGTATTCATCTCATCCATCAAAGAACTGATTGCTGCCTCTTCATTATAAGCAGGTATAATGACTGCAATCGGTAACATCGTTTGGTAGATCTCAGATTTTAAATTCTTATCTTTTGCCATAATCTATTACCTTGCCCAGGTATTGTATTTTATGATACACCACAAAGCCCACATACCATCCCGCCAGCCGATCTTTTTCCCTTTTTCATATGTGCGACCGCTGTAAGATATCCCGATTTCATATATCCGATATTTGCTTTTTGCAACTTTTGCTGTAATTTCAGGCTCAAAACCAAAACGGTTTTCTTTTAATACAAGATTATCAAGAACTTGTTTCCTGAATACCTTATAGCAAGTTTCCATATCTGTAAGATTGAGATTAGTAAACATATTCGACAGCAGTGTCAGGATCTTGTTGCCGAGCATGTGCCAAAAATAAAGTACTCTATGCGCCTCGGAACCGACAAATCGTGAACCATATACAACATCGGCCTTCCCTTCTAAAATCGGTTTCAGTAATTTTGGATACTCATTAGGATTATACTCAAGATCGGCATCCTGGATCAGTACAATATCACCGGTGGCCTTTTTAAATCCCGAACGCAACGCCGCCCCTTTGCCCTGATTGATCTCATGGAAAACAGTCAGAATATCATTGCTTGATACAGTTTCAATAAACTGCCGTGTCCCGTCAGTTGACGCATCGTCAATTAAAATAATCTCCTTTTTAAGAGGCAACTCAACCGACAGCACCTTAGCCAACAGCGCTTCAATAGTCTCAATCTCGTTATAGACCGGAATAACTATCGAGAGCTTCATACTGCCTTTTTCATTCATCCCCATATCTCACCAGCTGCAGATGCATCGGCTTCCACACCGACCTTGCCTTAATATTTTCCGCTGTTACACTCCGATTCCCCAGCTATGAGTACTCTCCGCTCCACAGTGCTTCCAGAAATTCCTTATACGGAAAAACGATCACACCATCGAATTTTCGCATACGCGGCTCAAGGCTTACACACAAATAGCGCTTAAGCTTCTTTTCCTCAGCAAGAGCCCGCAGCGACTTCACGTCGTAGGTTGATAAATTTTCTTTGGCCTTCACCTCCACTGCCGTGTGATCACCAATGATGAAGTCTACCTCAAATCCGGAAGTTGATCGCCAAAAGCTCAAGTTCTCTCCGGACATGTAAGCGCTGTAACTGATCAGTTCATGCATCAGATAAGTCTCGAAGGCGTCGGCAAATTCAGGCGTTCCGGGCCGTACTTCCCTCCCTTGCAGGGCTGCGACCACTCCAACGTCGAAAAAGTAATACTTCGAAGATGCAAGTGGCTTCCTCTTTTTTGATTTTCGCCATGCAAGAAGTTCATGGAGGATTAAGGTATCTTTTAGAATCTCAAAGTACTCATAAACGGTGGTGCGCGCTACCTGGGCATCATTAGAAACTTTGGTAAAGTTCACGATCTTGGCGTTGCACAGGGCAGCAACTCTTAGAAAACGGCTGAAACCTGGAATGTTACGGGTTACCCCTTCTGCAACAATCTCTTGCTGAAGATATGATCCTGCATAGGCCTGCAGGTCAGCGCCGGGGTTATCTGAAAAGTAAATGGACGGGATCAATCCTCGATCTATCGCTCGGAGCAAGTCGAAACGATTGCCCAATTCGCGATACGTGAGAGGGTATAGATATTTTGTTCGCGCGCGTCCTCCCAATAGGTTAACGCCGCCGCGACGGAGCTTACGCGCACTGGAACCGGTCAATAGGAAACAAACGCCACGTTCTTCAATGAGGCGGTGCACTTCGTTCAGGAGCTCCGGCAGGCGTTGAATTTCGTCGATGACAACTATGCGATCTTGCGGATTGAGTTCCTGCGCTATACGTCCTGGGTTATGACTCAAAGCCAGATAGATCGATGTATCGAGCAGATCATAGACCCGCACCCCTTTCAGAGTATGGCGAATCAGAAAGGTTTTGCCCGTTTGGCGGGGACCAAAAAGGAAATAGGACTTTTTCTTCACAAGGGCAGGGAGATCTAAAATCCGATCGATGTAAGGAATGCTGTTATCTGTAAATCTATTTATCGTATCCATCGTCATATTTCATGACAAATGACAACTAATATGTCAATATCTAATTTGTTGCTTATCAAGAAAATCGCCCCTCAATTTACCTTGATTGAATCTGTTTCGCGAAGCGGTGAATATTCAAGGTTATTTTCGACTATCCTGCCATTCCCGTTTATCCTGTCTAAAAATAGCTGATGCCACACCTCAGGAATGACGATAACAAAGAAAAGCGGCAAAGCCTGCACTGTCAGCCTATTCCAGGAAGTACCTACCTGCCAGGCTATACCCATTCCCCATCTTACAATACTCCATTGCCGGATATCGATCCACATCCGTCCAATTGCCTCAACAGCAGCAGGCAGGCGATCTACAGCATCTTTTTCTTCTAAAATTGCTCCTATTTTGTAATGATCTCGGCTTCAGCATAATAAGTCGGTATTGCTACAAAGACTCTTCAACTCATACTGCCGTGTAACCTTGATTTCACTTGTTTTCGGCCGTGGTAACAGCGGGGTTTCTATCATTAGTAATAGATCTGAACTCAAGAGAACGTATAATATAATCACCTGGGACTTTGCCAGGATCCAAACGAACCTGTCCGACAATCTCATCCGCAGGCAGTTGAAAATAGACAATATTTTCACCCTGTTCAATTCCCTTTCTAAAACTCAATGCTTCTGTAAACCAGTACTGATATTTGGTTCGATAAAAGATCTGTGTCTCCGTTTTTTCAGGGCTTTTTATTTCCAATCGTAATACCATTGACTTGGCATTCCGGCAGGTGAATTCAGGTAGCAAAACAATGGGATCTTCTCCAGAAGAGTGCAACACAGCCTGATTAGATTGTTTTTCTATTCTAACATCATGAACCGGCTGAATACGCAACAGGCGATCAGGAGTATCCAGCAATAATAAGCTCTGAGATGAACGTTGAAATTCATACTCGAGGTTTCGATAATAGGTATGATAACCTCCTGCCGGCAGCCACTGTTTTCCTCTGTTCGGCAGATGCTCAATCACCCCTTTAGCGACATAAATCATGCAGGGCCAGCCATCAACGCCTCCAGGAAAAACATGCCGTGTAGCCCTTCCTTCCTTCATGGCTCGCCAAGTCAAAGGATAATCCATTGTATCCCCACCCGTCAAAAGACCTATTCTCCTGCACTGTAATTTATCGGCAACTTCAAGAAAAAAGTCATAATCCTCACTTTTATAATAACCTTCAAATCGTGATGGAAATTCGCCCCAGAAAAATTGAAGCCGTAACGGTCTGGATTTGTTATAAGCAGCGGCATAAGTCCCATATGCCAAAGAAAAAATACTCATGGCAATAACAAACAGTTTTAAAAGTCTCATAGAAAGACGGGATAATCCGGCTATGCGGACCAAAAAGAGAAAGGAAAACGGCAGCAGGAAAATGAGTGGTAGCTGCAGCCTGGTAATCCAAGGTTGGTTTTTAACGATAAATCCGAATACGCACCAGGATAGTGCTGGTGCAAGTGATAATATCAGCAGAAAACCATATTGTTTTGGTCGTTTGATAACAAAAGGAGAGAAAGATATTGTCAGCAATGTTAGTATCAGTATACATAAAACCTGGGCAGGGTTACCTATAAAATCTTCATGGGTAAAAAATACAGCCTTGGTCATCAGCTTTCCTTTATAGCCAAGCCATTCAAACAAATCCTTTGTCTCATTTGGAAACGGTGTATTCTGACCTAATAGGCTGACGGGATTCAGTATTCTCTCCTTATCCCATTGTGAAAAAAGAGGATAAACCTCATGCCGTGAAACATTATGGGAAATCTTCCTCATAATATCAGGCCCGGCAATAATGGCGATAGCAAGGCAGACGATCGCGAATCCGCCGATATTCTTCCATATTAACTTACGTGAACCTGTTAATGGCTTCAACTGCAGCAACAGGCTGAGACCAAGAAAAGGAGCAACGACAATCAGCGATATCGGCTTAACAAGAAAGCCAGCAGAGAGACAAGTTCCAATAAGGAGGAAATCTCCCGTCCGCAGCCGGTTAATTTGTCCAGCCATTAGCCGTATACAGGCTATAAGAATTGCTATTGTGATCAAAGAATTAACCAGGTCATTCTGAGTGCTCGTGGCCTGCATCACAGCCATTGGAGCACTTATACAGATGGCTACAATAAATGGCGATAGTCTCTGCGGAACCCTGAATACGCGCAGAACATAACAGAGCGCAATAATCATTACACCAAAGGATAGAAGCTGTACACCGTTTGCCAGGTAATCAGTGCCGGTAAGGACCTGGAAAAATAAAATCAGGTATTCTGCTCCAGGCCCCATTACATTCTGTCGAATGATACGAGTCGGATAATAATCTATGCTCTCCTGTTGGATCCAATGGGCCACCCTGGCCATATGATATGTCATGCTGTCATACGTATTCGGAGGGTACACAAAAGCTGTAAGTATGAGAATCCCAAGAAGAGGAAGGACAAGCCAGACCACGGGATTTGAGGCAACGTTTTTTGTTGCAGCTATTAACCGCATACCATAGCCGACCAATACATTCTTTCTAAATGCAACGCCCCAGCTCAGCAAGAACCCCAGAAACACTAAATGAGAAATAACCATCCCTGTTCTGTTCACTAAATGAAACAGACTCAGACCATTCAATACCATTGTCTCAAAGGAAATCAAACAAGCAAAGGCCGGAGCAAGCGCCCCGCTGAGCGGCATAGGCCGTATACTGATAACCATAAAGAGAATGGCAACATAGATGGCAAGAAAAAAGAAAATGGAAACACAAATGATCATTTCCATCTCTCCTGATAATCAAACAATATTATCCTCTTTGTCATCAACAAAATATTGGCCCGAACCAACCCACCGGCCTGTAGGCCTATGGGCCGGAAGGCACCTCGGAGAGAATTTATCTCAAACACATCGCGCAGGTGTTCACAGGTTTCACAGAATTCATCCCTTCCCTCCGGATGGCAGGCGTGGTTCAGGGTTACCTTATGTTTGTTGGTTCAATGCTATGTAAAACTCCCTATTTAATTTCTCAGAAACTGCTTTAAGTGGTTCAAGGCAACATCTGCCTTTTCTTGTTCCTCATACTTAGCGTATCTTGCATGTGGAGAATTATGTTTAAAAAATATGTCTTGCGTCCATTCTTCCCCTTTTTCTAATGCCAGCTCTTTCAAAAACTGATTAAGCTTATTGCTCGAATTAATATATCCCGTATTCTCAAACGCCCATTTTCTCGGGTTATAATTCTTGAAATTGTTTACCATCTCTATAATAACACCCGGTAGTTCCAAATCATCTGCCAGCACTCCGGTAAAACGATTTATATGATCTCGGTTTACTCCCCTGTTCCGTTTTGTCAATATTACAGGTACATTTGAAAAAAAACATTCATAAATACCGCGATTCGCCCCTTCTTCCTTGCTTAAAAGAATGCCGACCTTTGATTTTTTTATGATTTCCAGAACATCCTTATGAGATATTTTATCAAAAAAATCAACATGATCCAATAAACCGTACTTTTTACATTCTGCCTTAGTATCTCGTAAAGTCCTCCCTTCAATCGGATATCCAATCAAGGCAACACGTTGAACACGAGATCTGATTTTCAACAATGCTTTAAACAACAGGCCATGACGTTTCCATTTGAGCCAGTTTGCAATCATCACCAGGTCATATTCCTTTACAACCTCATTATTTATATTAAACAAAGATGGATCTGCCCAATCACCGGCCCCAAGACGAATAGGTATAAAATTAAAACCAACATTTTGGATATAATCGAAGTCGTTTTTATACTGCGACTCAAAGATCACCTCAGTCTCTAAACTTAGACATAAAAAAAACATCGGATTCTGATATCCGCATGTACTCGGTTCAATAACAAACCGATAGTACTTCGCAAGGCTATCAATATCATATATTGAGGCAAACCTCTTCACACCTTCATCATACTGAACGAATATCACTCCTTTTTCTTTTGAATTTATATAGGGTTTAAGGATGAGTAGATCCCCCTGTCTGCCTGGGTCATCATTTTCTTTTGGATACTTCATCCGAAGCAAATATTCTGTTCCAAATCCTTGAAATACCTTTTTGGTGTGTTGGGCTTCTTTAGATTGAACATATGAATACAGGACAAGATTTTTCGGGCTTTTAATAATGTAGTTTTGAATAAAGTTACGAAAAGTTCGAGTATACAATAAGCCGATATTTTCGGCGCCGGACAATCCAGAAATATCACGTTCGTAGCGCAACAAAACCATTAAGGCAGCATAATAATCTTTAGAAATAGTTGTATGGCACCAGTATCTCACTAATGTTATCACCAAAAACAGCCATCTGATAACAACTGATCTAAGTAGGACTTCTTTCTGTTCAAAAAGGAAAAAGTAAATATTATAGTTTATTTTTTGTATATTCATAGAAAACATAAAATTATTTCCTTCAGGACCTTTTCTGATTTCAGATACTTATCCAGACTCCAATTTGATAAGAAATCCGGGCCAATAATATAAATGGTGCAAAATAAATCAATCGAGGCTCAGTGCCTTTATATTCCCATAATTGTAGCAATGTTACAGCCAATCCATAGGGAACAATCAGAAGTGGGTAAAGTAAGGGATTCTGTAATCGAACAGAAATCCGGGCCAACCAAGATATATTCTTAAGGTGTCTTTCTTGAACAACTACACCCGAATAATATCCAAACAGATAGGCTTTGACGATTATTCTATCCAATGTATTACAACGGTGATCATGCTGTACTTCCACTGAAGGATCAAAAACACATATCCAATTTTTTTCTTTCATCTTCAGGCTCAAGTCCCAATCTTCAGAAGCAAGCAATGTTTCATCAAAACCCTTGACACTTTCAAAGGCTTCTCTTTTCACAGCAATAGCAGCCGAACCGAGATTACAGAAAAATTTAATGTTATATTGATACGAAGAAAAAAGCGCATAATCGGCGCAACGGTTCCAGAACGAATCTTCAAGTGCCACTACTCTGCATCCTACTGCCCCGATTCTATTTTCCTTTTTGAGTGTCTTTTGCATGGCTTCAAGCCAATCAGCCGGCGGGATACAGTCATCATCAATAAAAAAAAGGATTTCACCAGAAGCCACATTAGCCCCGATATTTCGCATTTTGCCAGGAGCATAAAGCCTATCTACACCTATTACACGTACACCAGCTTCCTTAAGCTCTTGCATTTTTTCTGGTTCAGGAGTGACAACAACAATCTCATACTGTGCTCTATCCATAGACTGCTGGCAAAACCCCTCTACTGTATGGAAAACACGATCGGGTCTTCCCGATGGAATTATTATGCTAAAACCTACCTTCATTCGCAATATGATCTAATCAAAAAGCCACTATCAGCTCTAATTTTCTATCTCACGAGAAGGCTACGGACAAAGAATACAGCTTATCTGGTATGTAAATAATTCCTTTAGTGCAGGGATTCTTCCAATGAAATTAAGGCCGAACACACAATTATACTTCTTGAATTCAACATTCATACCACTTCTCGCTATTATCCATTCAAACTTGGCCACTGTCATTTTATTAAGACCACCTGTCATTTCTTTGTATTTTGTCGCTCCATTAGCCCTGAAGAGTGCTCTTACATTCAAGACTGTCTTCTCGGAAAACAAAATATTTATCCAGGGAACTTTTGTAAAAAAATTCATATGAGCACCATATGGTGAATACCACAAAGGGCCAAATGTTATAAAGATTTTTCCTTTCCCATCAACAAGTTTCTGCATTTGATTAAGGATGCCAACTGGATTAGCAAAATGCTCCATTGCATTTTGTGAAATTACCAGGTCATATTTCGCTTCATGCCCATCAGCCATCTCTGTAAATTCTACCTTATTCATAATATTAAGCCTTCTTGATAACGCACGAGCTCTTTCTAAGGCGATTGGGTCACTATCTATTCCCAAAACAAATTGAGCTCCTCCCATAGCAAGAGCCACCGACTGCCTACCAGGGCCACACCCAAAATCAACAATTCGCTTACCTAATATGATCTTCTCAAAACCAGGAAACATCTTGCATAGCAATTGCAACGGATTATCCAATAGCTCCCTATCTTCTCCCCAACAAACAAATTTTCCCTTAGTCTTTAATGCAGTACCAGGACTCCTTGACAAGAGTAACAATATCTTTTCGGCCAGATTCATTTATCGTACCTTATCCCTATTTCGAGACAAAACAGTGTCAATCCTCAAATCTTTCATGATAAATATCGCTGGCCATACCATCGAAACAAACCAGCAAACCATCCAAAAACATAAGACATGTAAATTCGCCCATAGATTCTTTCTTTCCTGGAAGAAAAAAGGCCAAGGGAGTGCCTGGAATTTCTCACAACTCTTGATATCTGTTCTTTTCTCCGATTGCGGTTAGATCTTCCTTCAGTATGAATATCATTCTGAGAACTTTTCGAGTTCAACGTCTTCCCCATGATATAATCAGAAACCCCACCCCAATAATAACGCCTATAAAACCAAGAAGGTTTTGTCCGTTCAGCCGAAACAAAATGTTTTATGCATACACCCGGATGATAATAAAGAAAACCTCCTTCAGCTTCTATCCGTTTCTGAAGTTGGGTTTCCTCTCCGGACAAAAGGGATACATGCTTTCTTCCCAATCGTTCTTCAAAACCTCCCAACTCCTTCAGTCGAATCTTTGGGAAGAAGCTGTTCCCTCCACCCAATCGCTGATCATTCCTAAGCCTGCATGGTTCATTACCCCAATACACTTTGCCAAGAGGAACATTTAATTCTTCATTTATCCAATCTGGGCTGGTTGTTTCCCAATCCAAATTGATTGGGCCTCCTACCCAATCTGGGATTGGTGAAAAGTTCTCAAAACACCATAACGCTGATTCCAACCATCTTGCTCCTGCAACTGCATCATCGTCTAAATATCCTACATATTGTCCTTTTGCATTCTTCCACCCTGTATTCCGAGCCCGAGATAGGCCAACAACCGGCTCATAAATTGAGCGTATAACAGCCTCATCCGCAAAAAATTTTATGATATCACCAGTCGTGTCAGTGGACCCATTATCAACCACAAGAATTTCATATTTCTCACGATCCAGACTTTGTTCCAGCAGGCTCTTAATGCATTTATCAAGAAAATGCGCTTTATCTCGCGTGCAAATCACCGCTGTAATTATCGGCAAATCCGACATTAAACTTCTTGGAATATAATTTTAGAGGAAATCAAAAACATTAAGGATAGGGTAGACGAATTATTTTATATCCTTAAATCAGACTCCTCTGAAACTTTCCAATCCAGAATATGTGCCTTCTCAGACCTGGAACCCCACCAATTAATGGAATTCCCACAGCACAAACATTCAGGTATTATCTCTTCCCTGTTTTCCTTGATATTTGTCTTTCTAAGGGCCTGCCAGAATGAATTATTCCAGAATTCCTCTACATGTTGTTTCAAGATATTGCCGCTATTGTACTGTCCAGAATCAATCTTGGGCTTAAAAAAGATCTCACTTGCAGGACATGGATATACATCACCATTAAAATTGATAAACAATGATTTCCAAGGCTCATTACAAGTACGTATTATTGTTTCTGAACAACAAAATAGCGGTTCATGACAAAAGGATAAGCCTAACTGTTTTGATAACTGCTTCGCCTCCTGAATCAACCTGTCACTTTCCTCTTGGCGATAGAAAAGTGAATCCTCCGGTCCTATCTTTGCATAGCGATTCTTTTTTTTCCTACATGACTCAGGATATATTCTCACATAAAGGGTTTTTACCTCATCAACTCCAAGATCTGCTGCTAATTTTATAAAATCACATAACTCTCCAATATTCTGCTTCATTAACACTATGGATAATGATATTCCAACTGATGCCTTCATCTCATGACGCAACATAACAAATTGCCCGATATTAGTAATGACTCTTTCAAAGGAATTCACACCTGATATATTTTTAAAAGTATCTTTTTTTGCAGCATTCACTGATATTAGAAAATGTACACGGCTATCAAGGAGACGCTTAACAACTGTTGGTTTCCAACTTATAAAATTAGATATTACAGTATGCTGTATAGCAGGATAATGTTTATGCGTATAAGCTGCTATATCGGCTAAATCCTTATTTAGGAAAGGTTCTCCTCCACCACCATATATAATATCAACAACTTGTCGCATGTTTAGGTGACTGTATATTTTTTTTATATCTTCAAACGATAACGAATCACCGGAACCATCAGTTTTATAATCCTTACCGCACATAATACACTGTGAATTACAGGTATCTATCATCATTAAATTCAAAGAAGATGGACCAAAAGACAAATTCACATCCCCATGCCGAATAGCTTTCTCAATTCTCTTATTAGCATTTTTCAGCCGTAACAATGATGCCATCCGTGCAAATAATATATTCATATACAATCTATGTAATTATTCAGGAACCAGAAGTTAGGAGCCAGAATCCAGAATAGAAGCAGTGTATGCCTCTAATAACTTGCTTATTTCTCCAACTTGAGTCATTAATTGCGAAGTATCACCATAACCAAGATCTTTAACCAGAATTAAGTAGTATCGACATTCTTCAACAGAACCTTGTGCTATATTCATATACTTCGCTTTATCCGGTCTTGTCCTTTTTTTAAAACCTTCTGTTATGTTGGCAGGAATAGAAATCGCAGCTCTTCTGGCCTGGGAAGTCAAACCGTACATCTCATTTTTTGGAAAATTATCGCTGAGACGGTACATTGATAAAACAAATTGATGGGCTTTTTGCCATACTATTAGTTCTTGAAAATCTCTGGCTGGTCTCCTTTTCATTCTGTCTTCTGAATTCCGGCTCCTGTCTCCTGAGTAGTTATCAATTTATTATGCTCTTATCGGTATTTACCATCTTTCGAATCGTATGCCAAATCATGCTGACCCAAAACCTCATAACCTCTGAAAACGGTGGCGCATATTCATCAGCAAGCGATGATTTTCTGCATTTTTTCCAAATCCATGTCCCCATTGGTGTTGAGTTGCTACATAACCTGAACCATATCATACCTATTGCCTTGGATAATGCTTTCTCATCATACAAAGAAACCTCGCGATTCTTAATTTGGAGCTTTAGAAGCCATGATTCTGCGCGATCCATCTCTTGTCGAGAAGTGAGTCGCCGCCCACGGCCTACAACATGGTGGAATTTGAGTTCCTCACTTGTCGGCTCAATACCTACCCGCTCAAGCGATCGCACAAGGATTTTCTCAGTCTGTTGGGTCATCACATCTTGGGTTGTACTGGTGACACTGGAACCATGAACGCGAAAGCACAAAAGCACCTCAGGAAGATTGTCCATAGCAAAAAATTCAGACGCCCTGCTCCACAATTCAAAATCCTCTGTCCTTTTGAAGAGCGGATCATATCTTAACCCGTGCTTCTCAATCAACGCGCGCCGTAAAATAACGCTGGGATGAAACATTGGATTGTCAAACAACAAATATGCCTTCACTACCGATGCACCAACAGGACATCGGTCGACTACTCTCGGCTGATCCCCAAAAAGCCTGATCCATGTCCCTGATACACCTACTTCAGGGTTCTTCTCCATGAAATGAATCTGCTTCTCCAAGCGATGGGGCATACTTATATCATCAGCATCCATTCGAGCTATATATTCACCATGCGCTAGATCCAGACCACGATTTAATGTTGCTGCCACACCAAGATTTTCCTCATTTTGAACAAGTCTAATGCGTGAATCATCATAACTATGTATAATTGATTGACTACCATCTGTTGACCCATCATCAATAATAAGGAATTCAAAGTCAGAGAAAGACTGCTTCAAGATACTGTCGACAGCATCACGAAGAAATTTGACGGCATTATAAACCGGCATCAACACAGTAACTCTTGGCATACTCTTCTCTTCCCTTCCACATTCCGAATTCCGCATTCGCTTGGCCTCTGACCATATTTCGTTGAGGCTCTCTCTGCACTTTCATTCTTCAGTGGAACCAGCTTTCCATGAGTCCTAAAAATTGACCCATAAAATAGATTGACTCTCCAAAAAAGGTACTATAGTATGAAACAAAATGATAAATATTTCTATAAGCGAGAGAAGGTAGCCAACTTATTCTTTGACTTGGTTAAATATCTCTTGACCGCTCTTGCTGCAACATTGTTATTTACTGATAAGATTATAGAATTCAAAATAATTCTTGTAATAGGCGCACTTGGAATTTTGGTCTTTATTTTGGCCATTTTTATCACGCCGAAAAAGGAGGGTTGAATATATGGAAGGCTTTTTAATAGTTATGATTATAGTTGTTATAATGGCATTAGGCGCTGCAATTTACTTCAAGCATAAAGAAAAGCAAGCTACTAAAACTGCAAAATGATAAATTATCCTCAATCAAAATTAAGTTTCCTTTACCGCTCGTTTTACTTTCACTAATATCTTCGGCCTTTGTTTTGACTCGATAACCCCTAAACCCTCAATTCCTTAATTTCCTTCTTGCATCAATTAAAATAATGAGCGCAAACATGGCCCATGTTTTGATCCAGCAGCGATCAACCGTGAACCTAACAACCTGCGCAGTTACAATAAGACTATTACGAAACTTTATTTTAACTGATAGACTTCATATCTCTCATTTTTCACATCTTTTTTAAATTCAGCAATTTTTATTGTCGAACTCTGAAAATCCTTTAATTCCTTTAGAGACCATATGAATTTTTTATTATATTCTTCAGTCCGTATAAATGGTGGTCCTTGTCCTAAAAGCCCAAAATGTCCAAGCGCTATTAAAACTGGTTTCTTTTTCTTTGCCTTAAGTGTTCTTGCTGCTTCAAGAAGTTCACCCAGGGTCAGCTCTTGTTTATTCCGGCGTGTAAGCTTCACATAATTAGCAAATCGCTTTTCTCGGGGAATATATATTTGATTGTCGACATAATATGGCAATGATTCCAGCCGAATATCCGGTTCGCCTATAATGATTGCATCATGAAATTGTTCGTTATTTTGAATAAACTCACCAAAAGCCTTGTTGGAACTCATTTCCTGCGTCAAATCCCTGTGGATTTTTTTATAAGTTCCACCTATATGAATGATAAATATAAAAGGTAATACAATATAAAGAACAGCCTTAAAAATTGGATTGAAAAATTGTCTCAAATTTGGCTTATCAAACAGATCAAGCATCACGATCCAGTACATTGTCACCAAAAAAATGAAAAATATACCTTGATGACGCAGGACACCGTTATATCCTATGGAGAAAAACAGCCCCAGTACCACTGTTCCACCAAAAAAGAGAACTGCTGCAACAGGTCGAACAAGAAGCCCGAGAAAAAAAAGCCAAATGAGTATATCCCTTGCCAGACAAGGTATTTTATAAAAAATTACGTCATAATGCATACCAGGATGTTTCATATTTTCCCAGAATGCAGAAAGTATTTGTGTAATATTGAAAGATGGTGGTTGCATAACGACGCTGTTCTTGTCAGGAAGAACTGTCATTATTGCCAGAGCAACACCAAGAAAAACCAGAGAAGATGATAAAATCAAATGTATCTTGGCATTATTTGTCATAAACGATTTGTCAGTCATCAGATCTTCGTAGAGCCAATAACAAGTTAGAAAACATACTAAAATTGAAGAATGAATATTAGTATATGCTAAAGCAAACAGGACTGTGGCAAGCAGATATGGTCTTTCCCTTCTCTGCGAATATAAGGAGGCAAATAAATAAAAAAGCAGCATGGAGATGCCGTAATTCCTTGCCATTATGGAATACTCATACATTGGCAAGAATGTTCCCAGAAACAGCACCTTAAACCATAATTGAAAAGGAGCGTATCGAAAAAAGAGATAAACGCTCATAAAAGCGACGGAAATACTTGCTATTTTAAGTATTACCGGTGTTTGAGTGAGTTGAAAACCCAGCCTTAAAATTAAATACCACAGGACTGGATGACCTTCATTCTTTAGTGTAGCTGGTAATTCCCACAAAAAATCAGGTTCCAGAGCAACATACAAACAATGAACCTCATCTCTCCACATTTCATGATAGGAGGAGATAAAAATGATAATTCCAAGCCATAAAAGCAGAAAAGACCAGGAAATGATATTTTTTTTTCCACCGGGAAATATTATGGGAGAGCAAACATAGTTGATGTAATTCATTTCTGCGCAATTCCACAAATTATATCAAGCATTTCAAACCCCCAGAGCTAAAATCGAACAATCTACTATCAACCGCCTATTACTTTCTTTTAGAATAAATTGTGATATTACCATAATTACCGGTAATTTCTTCAGCAATAAAACCAAAAATACTAAGATGGAGCCATACAACGAAAGTAATGAGTTGTACAAGAACAGATAAAACAGATGCAGTTTTCAGAGGATAGCCACCCTGCAACAGGCGATATAGGCCATTTATTCTGTTTGGAGTAAAAAGATTTGCCAGACTTTGGAACCAGCCAAAGAGATTCTGGATTTTATCGCCTGACTCAACCTTACAAATCTCAAAACCACTATCTTCAAGCAATCGACAAATTCCCTTTCTGCTGAAATGAAAAAGATGCCGAGGGACATCTAAATGAAACCAAGTTGTTAAATGTAGGCGTGCTTGATAACTGGAAACGTTAGGAATGCTCACACAGAGAACCTTTCCCTTTTCCAAAGCACTTGCTGCCTGCTTCAAACTGGCGATCGGGTTCGATAGGTGTTCAAGCACATGCCAGTAAATAATAAGTTGAAAGGATGAAGGCCTAAAAGGCCAGCTATGCGCATGCTCTTCCGAGAGTGCCACAATGTTAATGTCTTTGTTGTTTAAAATCCATTCCGCTGCATTGTCAGATTCCAAAGCAAAAACTTCAGCACCTAATTCTTTGATTTCTTTAAGCAAATAAGCACGCCCGCAACCAATTTCCAACACCCTTTTTGGATGTGCTCGTTCAAACAAAATTTTGGCATTTCTTTTGTGATTCCATCGAAAAACCTTTTCAGCAAGCGGTGAAAATTTTCCTTTACTTGAATTATAATAAACCTTGCCGTAATGATTTTCAAAAGATGATTTGGAATTTTTTAATGTTATAACACATTGGCAGCTCGAACATTTTCCCAATGGAAAAATCTCCTGAGTGATATAGTCTTTAGCCTTTTTCTTTAATATGTGAAGAGTATTACATTGACATATAGGGCAAGTATTGGACATCATATTGAGAAATTAAAAAAACTGGGATTAGATATGCCTATCCAATGGTGCAAGGATCGGGTTTGGACGTATATTCCATTTATGAAGTCTGAAGGCAATTGAAGTGCCAATTACTCCAAGACCATATTTACTTGCCCGCAAAAAATTAATGGAAGAAGCATCATCAAAGTAAAGTGTCGGACATGTTATTTCACCTATGCTAAAATCTGCATAGATTATCTGGACAAGCATTTGATTGTCAAAAATAAAATCATCAGAGATTTTTTCAAGTGGTAAAGTTTCCAGGACCCTGCGTGAAAATGCTCGATAACCTGTATGGTATTCAGAAAGTTTATAATTAACCAAAACATTTTGAAAAAAGGTCAAGAATCGATTGGCAAGAAATTTATATCTTGGCATCCCCCCTTTTAATGCTCCGACACCAAGGATTCTCGAACCAAGAACACAGTCAAAGACATCTACAGCAATTAATGAGGCCATTGCAGTGATTAATTTTGGAGTGTACTGATAGTCTGGATGGAGCATGATGACAATGTCTGAACCGATTTCGAGAGCTTTTTTATAGCAGGATTTCTGGTTACCGCCATATCCTTTATTTCTCTCATGTCTGACAATATGTTTAATATTGAGTTGCTCTGCCACTTCAAGCGTTCTATCAACGCTTAAATCATCAACAAGAATGACTTCATCGACAATGTCAAATGGTATTTCACTATAGGTTTTCTTAAGGGTCTTTTCCGCATTATATGCTGGAAAAACAACAGAAACCTTTTTATTATTTATCATAAAACCTTATTGTCAATTTTTCAGGGGTAGAAACCATCATAAAAATGATAAATATAAAACTCGGCCAGAGCTGCAGAAATAAGCGGTTTAAAGAATTGCCTAAATGAAAGTTGAGATTAAGAGGGGTGGTTATATAGACAAAAAAGTAGCCTAAAAACATTAAGCATAAAACAACTGAAGAAACCACAATACCCTTTTTATTCCTATCGAGGTTCATCCCTAAAAATAAAGAATAAGCGATTAATACAATTATGAAACCATTACTGAACCTAACCAACTGGCTAATAAACGCCCTACCTACAGTTAGGTACCTAGAAAGGTCGGTCAGACGCTCAAGTGTCGACTGAAGGCCCTGACCCGCGATCAAGTCGTTTGGAGGTGCAAGCCGAACCTTAAAATAAAGGATGATAACCAATACAGGCGCAAGCCCCATAACAAAAGAAGATGCCTCTCTAAGATAACCTTTAAAGCCTTTTGCAACAATTGTGACTATTAAATATGCGATAATTACCGAAAACAAAAATAATATTCCCTCGTTCTTGGTCCAGGCAGCAAATCCAGCCATTGCCCCAGCCATAAATAACCAAAAGCGATTATTTTTCATTTCATCTTGAAGACAAAATAAGATAAGAGTAGCCAAAAAGAAGAAGCCAAGAGGAATATCTGCATATTGAGAAGCACCGTGCACGATAAAAAATGGGGTGCCCAATATAACCAAACCTGCTAAAAGTCCCTGATTTTTACTGCGGAGTATAGAGAGAGATGAAACCAATAATCCAACAGTTGCAAACGTAAAAAGCATCGCTATCAATACGGGAACAACTGTTGTTTCATTGCCGATATATCTCCAACATCTTGCAATAACCCCAGGGATGAGCAAAGGATAATCTGGATGAGACCAGTGTATGATATTAGAAAAAGCATCCTCCCACAGAACACCACCTCTAAATAAGAACCTTGCACGCATATTCCATATTGCCCACGCATCCCAGCTTCCATGAGGTGTTCCTAAAGAAAGGTATATAAAAACGATGGTGCCGGAGATAAGCATAACAAAGAAAACTATTAATATAAGCAAATGAGGCTTTAATTTTGGAACTGATTCAGAATAGATTTTGGATAGAGAATATTTTTTTACTGTGCTAATAAATACTATTATTAGCAAAACGAGCAATATTATTTCAATTATGATAAAACTGTTACTTAATGACCCTAAGATCAATAACCGAAGGAAGGATATGCATGATAAAATACCAAGGCCGAACCCCACAGAAAGAATCGATAATAATAAAATGCTCATTATTTTGCCTTGCGTTTTAATAATAAAACACCTCTACCAAAATCTTTAACCAACTCTCTATTCTCCAAAATTTTGTTGGAATGGTGGTTATCAAAATTGCCTATAACAAGATCGTGGTCCGGATTATTGTCGATAATTATTGGTGAAAGAGAATACTGGGTCAAATAATAGCGTGAAGCCGTATCAACATTGTTAAGGACTTCTTCACACCTTTTATTTGTGATATACCCAACAATGCCATGAGCTGGCAGCTCCTTTTTTAGATCTTCAAAGCGTTGTTCATACAGAGTTATGCTATCTTGGCCTATTAAGTCCTTTCTAAATCTAAACTCTTGTTTCAAATATTTTGTATTTGCAAACAACACAAATAAAATCAGTACTATCAACCCAAATTTTATTCTGCCTGTGTAATAAAATATTATAATACTACTCCTTATTTTCAATCCAGCACTTGACGGGACTCTCTTAAAATAAATTATCTGTTTAAATGATCAAAAGGATGTTCCCATGGCAGCCCCAGATAATCAAACAATACTATAACTATATGTAATCCAATCATACAATAAAAGCCTAATCGCACCCAAAAACGTTGGCTGGAATAAATCTCCAACACTCTTCGATATCCTTGAGAGAAAAACAGGCTTAAAACAATAAATGAATCTCCGAACATATATCCTTGTGGACGCCCTGCTGCAATTGTTTGAATAAAATTGCTTATGATCAATAAAATAGTAAATAATTTGACTTTTTTCAATTGTTCACTTTTTGATTGATAAGAGAAAAAACCCATAACACATATCGCAATGAACAACACACCATAATAAGAAGCAAAGGCATCATATGAACTATTTAATAAAGAAAACATTTTCTTTAGAGTATAAAGTAGGCCTTCCTGTTCATAGGAATTTATCCACCATATACCCTGACCATAAGCCTCTACTTCATGATTATACCATGGGACATCTACCATGCGGAGTATTTGTTTGTATAATAACAGCGGAAGGTTAAAAGTTATACTACCGACGATAATCAACAAAATATTTCTTGTGAAAATAGCGTATAGCAAAATTGCTAAATATGGCGCGTAATCCTGTTTAATTAAAACAGTAAAACCACACAAAAGTGAGTAAATCGTGATAATAATAACCCTTTTTGTAATAGAAAACTGATCAAAGGATAATATTCTTTTCCAAGCGAGAAAGGCAATCACAGAGATCGCTACTTGAAAAATAAGTGTATGCGAGGTTGCTAATACTCCTACCAAAGTAAAAAGCATCCATAACCATGAAAGAAAGGTGCCTTCTGCACATAATTGATATGATTTAGAAAGATAAAATAGGACTCCGATTATTCCAAATGCCACTATTAGATTCATTAAATGATGCAGCACGTAAGACATGCCCAGCTTTAATCTATCCGACAATGGATAAAAGCATTCTGCTACATCAATAAAAAAACTTATTACCGCATTTTTTAGCGGCCGAGCAATCCTTATTTTTTCTCTGATCATGCCCGACGGATAATCTATGGCTGAATATAGTTCTAACCCGGAATCCTCGCTATACTCCCACCCATACGGAATAGGAAAAGATACAGTTGGTCTACGAGATGAAAAATTTAGCCAGCACAAATTATGTGAAATAAAAAAAAAGACAAAAAGTAACCAAAGAATGGATAGATAAAAATATCGCCTGTAATTTTCTTCTTCATGTATTGTCATTAGTAAATACCCCTGTGCTTCTGCACTGGTCATTAGACATCGGAATTTAGTTGGTTAAAGGCTTTCTCCTCATGTGCAGTGTATTTTATCTCATGCACTCTGTAATAATTTGTTTACCTCTTTTCATTTGACATAAGCGATTCAAACACAATCTTATGACGCTCAAGCCATGGCCGAACATCAAATTTCTCAACAGCCCTTTCACGGGTCGCCTTTGAAAATCGTTTATAGTCTGAACATATACGCATCACAGCACTTGCTAACGCCTTTCAGATATCTTGACTTGAACCTGATAGGTTGTGGGCTTGATGAAAGTCATGGTATTCCAACTTCAATAGGTGTAAATCCTACCAGTTCTTTTCTCGCATACAGCACATCGCCTTCCATATCAAAAAAACCACTTTCTCGAAGAAATTCATCAAAAGTTCCCATTCTTTTAGTTTCTTCCACATTAATCAAAACCACCTCTTTCAGATTGTCCTTTGCCTGCTCCACATTCTCACCGCACGCAGCAACATCCAGTTCAGGACAATATGAAACATACATATTCCCTTCTTTCCAAATCTCTTCAGTAATGCGTATTTTCATCATTCCTCCTTAAACTTAAAAGTACTTAAACAGGGTTGTCCACAATCTGAGAGTTAGGGTTTTTACAAAAATAACTTACCATTTTCGCATCCCATCTTCAGGCCATCTTTCCGTAGCTTCACGAACGAACCTGCCGGCATCATCATACATCGGCATCAAAACTGTTACTCTTAGCATTGAAATTAGCTCACCTTTTCGCCAATACATCCGCCCCTTGTCTCGACTCGATAATCCCTCAATCCCCTTCTTACATCAATTAAAACAATGAACCTCTGCCCAGATTTCACCCAACTTCATCAACTTTTCTCTCTTTATTTAATACCAGCGATTCAAACACAGTCTTATGACGCTCAAGCCATGGCCGAACATCAAATTTCTCAACAGCCCTTTCACGGGCCGCTTTTGAGAACCGCTCATAGTTCGAAATAACATCTACCACAGCCCTTGCTAATTCCTGTGGGTCAGGCGGATGAATCTGTTCCCAGTCCAATGGCGCTTCCACACCGATCCCTCCTTCCATACCAACTAATTCTGGTGTTCCACCGCTTTCAGAATACACAACCGGCAGTCCACATGACATAGCTTCTACTACCATGCGAGGACAGGCATCATTATACTGGGTATGGAAAAGGATGTGCGCACTCTGGAACAAGCTGACCGCATCTCGCTGAGCATAAGGACCAAGCAGTCTGACTTTCGATAAAATACCCATCTCAGCACATAGGCCCTCAAGCTCTGCCTGCGATTCCATCTCATTCCGTTTCCATTTCAACGGTCCAGCAACAATCAATTCTGCATCAGGAATTATGTGCAGCACCTCCTTTAAAGTCTCTATCGCTATACGTACGCGGTAGAATTCATTATGAGTTCCAGCCAATAAAATTTTAAGGCCATCAGGCTTGCGGGCAAGAGGAATAAAGACCTCCGTATCAACCGGATTATGTAGTATCTCGAATGGCCCTTTCCTTTCTCCCAGGTAACGATCTGCTGAAATCTTGCAGAATCGGCTCTGATAGATCACATAATCTGCCTGATGGAGAAAATCGGCAAACAGCCTATTGGGCTTTTCATATCCAGGACCATGCCAAGCTGGATAGGCAACCCCATTTTGATTCCACACCAGTTTGACTCCCTTTTTCCTGGCAAAGCGTACCATAAATTGCGGAAAATGAGGCAGGGCACTGCTGACCAGGTAAATGATATTAGGGCCACGATTTGTGTTCGGGTATAGTCTATGAAGATCCTGGGCTTTTAGGATACCACCACTAACCCTTTCTTTAGAAATTGGGATGCGATTATGACCATAAAAAACACGAGGTTCAACATTATTGTATATGTAGTTTTCCCATCTCCTGCGCTCTGAAATATAAGATTTAGTTTTTAAATATAGCTGATAAATGCTCGATTTTAAGGAAAGAGAAAAGTTCGGACAAATAGATTTTTTAAGGAAAGTTACCAACAATATAATTAAAATATAGCAGAGCTAAAATTTAAATAGTTATAGTCCTGCTTTTTCACATTTCATATTTCTACATTACCCAAAGATGGGAAGTTTATAAACTTACCAAGACAGTTTCCTAATGAAATCTGCTATTTATTCACTCCAAAAATTTAATTTCTTCTCACAATGATTAACCCGATTGACTCGTAAATATTGTCCAAATCTCCTTCAAGTATCGTAAAATTCGATTTTATAAAACGCAATACATCCAATCGTGAATTCAATCCCGCCAATGTATCAAGTCCATGACCATCAGATTTTATATAATCAAAAATTAATATCCCATTTTGAACAAGTCTATCATAAAACATTTTGATTGTTGTCATCGGATCAGGGAGATGTTCAAAAACTTCCCTGCAAAATATGACAGCAAATTGAATATTATTGGGGAGTGAAAAAGAATCTTCGGAATCAAGAACAATGGGTGTTATATTTTTATATGCTCTAAAACGATAGCATGCATAGTGAAATGCATACGTTCGTAAATCGGCAATAAATATCTGTCTTTTTGTTAACCCAAAGTCCATTAACGCTCTCGATATTGGAGCAATCCCTGCCCCAAATTCCAAAATAGATCCTTGCGTCTTAAGATGTCTCTTTAATAATAATATCGGATATATTTCAGAAACAATAGATTCTCTATATGAACAATTAATAAGTTGGTATAACAACTCTGGCTGTTGGAAAGCCTCAAGGTGTTTATCATTTTCGTATTCAAAATTCTTAGAAAAATTGTAAAATTTTCTTCTGTATACACCATGCAAAAAAGCGAAATCTAATACACCTAAAATCGGACGAGCTTTCAATATCTCAGTCCAATATGAGTTTAGATGTTCAAGCCAATGTGTATCAATATGTGACTTGTTAAAAAAGGTCCAAAGCAATAAACGAAATTTTAAGGGGAGTATTTGTGTTCGATAAAATAATTTTAAATAGTGGGGCCTAATAATATATGGCATCACTGATAGCTTGTCAATTGGATATTTAAGCCAAATGTCCTTTATATCTAGAGATATATCAGTATGGCATAGTTCACTTTCATGCATTGAAATGATGAGCTCTGAATTCATAGTTGCCCAGACATGATTCTCTTATTTTTAAATGAATGCGTTTTTAGTACCAAGCTATAAACTTATTGTCTCATTGTGGTTAGTCCACATCCATTAATGTTTGTTTTACCTTCATCCACACATCATCAACACTAATGCTCTGCATACATAAATGATCATTAGGACAATTACCCTTGCGGCCACAAGGTACACATTCTACTTTTTTTAAGATTATATCGTGTTCCCCAGAATAACCTGCAAATTTAGGAGTCGTTACACCGCTCCAAACAATGACAGCTTTACTTCCTACAGCGTTAGCAGCATGCATGAGGCCGCCTTCAGTTCCTAAATAAAGTTCAGATTTTTTCATCAGTAACGCCGTTTCTCTAAAAGTCAACAAGCCGCACATTTGAACAGCTCCATCTAAAGCACGAGATTCTTCGACCCCTACCTGAACAATCTTAATTTCTGGAAATTTACGCCTAACCCGATAAACAATCTGCTGCCAACGATCAAAAGGCCACGCTCGCAAATCGCCGAAATAATCCGTATTCGTGTTGGGCTCAATTGTAATAAAATATCTAAGGTTTAACTGGGAAATCAATTTATTTACTTTCTCCTCTTCTTGTGAATCTATATACAATTCACATTTATGGGGAACGCTATCAAGACAGACACTCTCACCGAGGATATCAATAATATGTCCACCCTTCTTCCAAATGTATTTGAACCTTAAATCACGTTCCGCATAACTGTGATGAGGTAGATCAAGATATATAAATTCAAATCCATGTTTCTTCGAATAGTAATACCAATAGTTATCATAGACTTTCCTAAGGTAGCATAACTCCAAAATCGACTCAAAGCATGTGTCGATCTTTTCTGAAAAGCGGTCTTTGGAGACACACTCATTAGAGGATGCGTGTGGGTTATTTTTGAACACAGGTGAGGATAATCTTGTTATAGTACGGTCGTATTTAGTCCCAACAAGCAAATCGCTTAGTTTTGGACGTGCATACAACTTAACTGGCTTACCCTGACGTCGATGAATCTCACGTAGTATAGGAGTCCATAGTAATTCTCCACCAAGTCCCATTCACGATACCTCGATTAAAGTCTCAATGCCAGCACGCCATACGGAAGTGAATTTCTGACAGAGCCTCTGCCATCCATCTCTTCGATACCCAAAAAGTATTGTAAGCGAACTTATCATCCGGCGACTATGATAAAAGATTATCTCTTTAACTGATCAAAAGGATGTACCCATAGCAAATTTAATTGATCAAATATTATTATTACTCAGTGCATAAAATAGATTGCATTATATTGTTTTTCATGCTATACAGA